>JBBQJN010000119.1:0-11038 GCA_038325945.1 Burkholderiales bacterium
GAGTTGATCGCCGAGGTCGTACTGGCTGCTGACGCGTTGCGCGCTGGTCTTGAAATCGAGCCGGCCCTGGTGCTTGGGCATGCCCCAGATGCCCTTGCCGCCCTTGACCGAGACCTGGGTTGATACCGGCAGGTCGATGACAAACTGGCCGGTGCCGTAGCGGCCCATCAGCAACAGCGGCAGCAGCGGTGGCGCGGGCCGCAGGCCATGGGTACAGGCAATGCCGATGCTGTACTCGACATAGGTGCCGATGTTGGTGCCCAGGTAGTTGATCACCGTGAAGATCAGCAGCCCCTTGCCGCCAAAACGCAGCGGGTGCACTTCGGTCGGCATCAGCGCCTTGGCGCGATCGGCGTTGATCGGGTAGACCGCCATCAACACCGGCGAAGGAATGCAGGTCACCGGCAACTGGAACGGGATGCCGTCGACCAGCGAGTAGCGGCCGCTCGTGGCCTGGATGCGCCTTGGAATGCCCATGGACCTGCCTTGTCGGAATGGCGAAAGCGCCGTCGGCGGCAGTGTGCTGGGCGCCCGGCGCAGCGGCAATCCCCATGAATCGCATTCGCCGTCTGCCGTCCGCCGTCCGCCGTCCGCCGCCCGGCACACGGCGCTGGGCTTCAGGCCGGCAGTGGTGGTTGCAGCGGCTGCAGCGGCGCCCCGGCGGCCAGCGCCGCCAGGCAGGGCAGGCACAGGCAGCTGCTGTAACGCTGGCGCAGCGCCGCTTGCAGCTCGGCGCTGAGCGTCAGGCCGCTGCAGGCGCAGGGCGTCTCATCAGCCCGGCCGCAGTGAAAGCCGCCAGCGCAGTGCGGGCAGCGGTCCGCCCGCAGCGGGGCGCGCTCAGGCACCGAACAAGCCCTGGTGTTGCTCGCGCAGCAGGTTCTTCTGCACCTTGCCCATCGCATTGCGCGGCAGCTCGGACACCACAAACAAGTGCTTGGGCACCTTGAAGTTGGCGATGCGGGCTTTCAGTGTTGCCACCATCGCCGCCGCATCCAGCGTGGTGCCGGGCTGGGCCACCAGCACCGCCACCACACCCTCGCCAAAATCAGGATGCGGCAAGCCGATCACCGCCGATTCGGCAACGCCGGGCAGGTCGTTGAGAACGGCTTCGATCTCGGCCGGGTAGACGTTGTAGCCGCCGCTGATGATCAAGTCTTTGCTGCGGCCGACGATGCTGACATAGCCGTCGGCCTCGACCTTGCCAACGTCGCCAGTCTTGAACCAGCCGTCTTCGGTGAATTCCTCTTTTGTCTTCTCCGGCAGGCGCCAGTAGCCGGCGAACACATTCGGGCCACGCACCTGGATGTGGCCGATCTCGCCAGCCGCGCAGGGCGCGCCGCTGTCATCTTGCACCCGCACGCCCACGCCGGGCAGCGCCGGGCCAACGGTGCCGCGCCGGCGCTGGCCGTCGCTGGCGCGGCAGGGGTTGCTGGTCAGCATCACCGTCTCGCTCATGCCGTAGCGCTCGAGCAGCACATGGCCGGTGCGCTCGGTCCAGCTGTCGAAAGTTTCTACCAGCAGCGGCGCCGAGCCGCTGACAAACAGCCGCATGCGGCTGACGGCGTCACGGCGGAGCGTGCGCTCGGCCAGCATGCGCACATAGAGCGTGGGCACGCCCATGAACACCGTGGCCTCGGCCATGCGGGCGATGACGGCGCGCGGCTCGAACCGGCTGAACCAGATCATGCGGCTGCCGTTGAGCAGCGCGCCATGGCTGGCCACAAACAGGCCGTGCACATGGAAGATCGGCAGCGCATGGATCAGTACGTCATCCGGCTGCCAATCCCACCAGCTCTTCAGCGTCTGCGCATTGCTCAGCAGGTTGCCGTGGCTGAGCATGGCGCCCTTGCTGCGCCCGGTGGTGCCACTGGTGTAGAGGATGGCGGCCAGCTCGTCGGCGCGTTTGATCGCCGGCTGGTGCTGATCGCTGCAGGCGGCGGCGCGCTCGAGCAGCGAGCCGTCACGGGCTTCGCCGAGCGTGAAGACATGGCCGCTGCCGGCGCTGAAGGCGATGCGGCTGACCCAGGAGAAGTTCTTCGGCGCGCAGACCACCACCGCCGGCTCGGCGTTGCCGATGAAGTACGCGATCTCGGCCGCCTGGTAGGCGGTGTTGAGCGGCAGGAAGACATAGCCTGCGCGCAGCACGGCCAGGTAGAGCATCAGGGCCTCGACGCTCTTCTCGGTCTGCACCGCCACCCGGCTGCCGGCCGGCAGGCCCAGTGAGCCAAGCAGGTTGGCCAGCATGGCCGTGCCGCGCTCGAGGTCGCGCCAGCTGTACTGGGCGCCGGCGCAGGGGCCATCGGCGTTGTCGACGGCTATCGTGTCCAGGTCGGCCGGGAAGGCGGCGCGCAGCGCCGCAAACAGGTTCTGGTTGTCCATGGTCTGCGCCTGCGCCGGGCAAGCGGATAGTTGCAGGAGATCAGTCCAGCTTGGCGCCCGAGGCCTTGACCACCTCGGCCCAGCGCTTGATCTCGCTGCCGACGAAGCGGCCGAAGTCGGGGCCCCAGATGTTGGGCGGGTTGGCGCCCAGGCCGGCCCAGGTGGCCTTCAGATCGTCGCTGCCCAGCGCCTTTTTCATCTCGGCGGTCATCGCGTCGACCACCGTCTGCGGCGTGCCCTTGGGCGCCCACAGGCCGTACCAGGTGGCCACCTGGTAGCTGGGCAGGCCGGCTTCGGTGGAGGTGGGCACGTCGGGGAAGCCCGGCGCGCGCTGCGCCGAGGCCACCGCGATCGGCTTGATGCGGCCACTCTTGATGTGGGCTGCCGACGAGCCCAGGCCGTCGAACATCAGGTCGACCTGGCCGGCGATCAGGTCTTGCAGCGCCGGGCCGGCCCCGCGGTAAGGGATGTGGGTGATGAAGGTCTTGGTCTGCAGCTTGAACAGCTCACCCGCCAGGTGGTGCGAGGTGCCGTTGCCGGCCGAGCCATAGTTGAGCTGACCGGGGTTTTTGCGCAAATGCTCAAGCAAGCCCTTCAGGTCGGTGGCTGCCACTTTCTTCGGGTTGACCACGATCACCTGCGGCACGCTGGCGATCAGGCCGACCGGCACAAAGTCGGACTCGATGTTGTAGTCGAGCTTGGGGTACAACGACGGCGCGATGGCGTGGTGCACCGCGCCCATGAAGAAGGTGTAGCCGTCGGCCGGCGCGCGTGCGGCGATGCCCGCGCCCAGCGTGCCGCCGGCGCCGCCCTTGTTGTCGATGACAAACTGCTTGCCGGTGTTCTTGACCATCACGGCAAACAGCGGCCTCGCAAAGGCGTCGGTGCCGCCGCCTGCGGGGAAGGGCACGACGATGGTCACCGGCTTGCTGGGCCAGTTGTCGGCTTGCGCCAGCCCCCAGGGCGCGGCGAGTGCCAGCGCGGCGGCGCCGGCCAATAGGCTGCGGCGGCTGCGGCGGCTGCGGCGGATTCGGGTCAGGTGAGCGTTGGTCATGATCGGGTCTCCAGTCGTTGTTGTCGTCACGAGGGCGGGGTCGGGCCAGGGCATCAGAGCAGGGCCGAGAGGGCACGCGAGTGCACCACTCGGCCACGCAGAAATCGCTCGTGGCAGGTCTCTACGCCGCCCAGATCGTAGAGGTAGTTCACCATCAGCCCGGCGGATTGCTTCAAGCCCTTGCCGGACAGGTCGGCCTGGGCATTGAGGCGCTCGAGCCGGGCGCCGTTGTCGAGATGGAAGCGGGCCACCGGGTCGCCGCCGGGTTGCGGCGATAGGTGCACCAGGTAGAGCGCGGCCAGCCGCCACAGCGCATGGTGGGCCGGCGCGGGCAGGGCGGCCAGCGTGCCGGCCTGGGTCAGGGCGTGCAGGTCGGGGCCGGCGGCCTCGCGCAGCAGGGCCAGCGCGTGCACGGCGCGCTCGGTGGCCGCCTGCGGCAGGCCGGCCAGCGCGCCGCCCAGGCTGACCGCGTCACGCGCCGGGCCGCTGAGCTTCTGCAGCCAGCCCATCAGCCCCGGAATCGGCGACAGCGTGCAGAAGGTCTTGAGCTGCGGCAGCTCGCGCTTGAGCTGCTCGGCCACCCGCTTGATCAGAAAGTTGCCCATCGACACGCCGCGCAGCCCGGGCTGACAGTTGCTGATCGAATAGAACACCGCCACCTTGAACTGCTCGGGCGGCAGCGGTAGCGACTTCTTGTCGATCAGCGGCATGATCGCGCCGGCCATCTCGGGCACCAGGGCCACTTCGACAAAAATCAGCGGCTCGTCGGGCAGCTGCGGATGGAAAAAGGCGAAGCAGCGGCGGTCGGGCCGCAAGCGGCGGCGCAGGTCTTCCCAGCCGTCGATCTCATGCACCGCCTCGTGGTGGATGATCTGTTCGAGCAGGCGGGCCGGCGAGTCCCAGTCGACCTTGCGCATCAGCAAGAAGCCGGGGTTGAACCAGCTGCCCAGCAGGTGCAGCAGGTCATGCTCGACGCCGGCCAGTGCCGGGCAGCGCGGCAGCCGCTCCAGCAGCCTGCGGCGCAGGCGCACGATGGCCGCAGTGCCGCCGGGCGCGCGGTTGAGCCGACGAAACAACTCCTGGCGCGGCGGCTCTGCGGCCTGCGTCAGCCGGATCAGGTGGGCGGCGTCGGTCGGCGCATGGGCATAGGCCAGCGCGGCGGCCAGCACCTGCTTGGGGTCGGGCGAAAAATCGCGCGCCAGGTGATCGAAGAAGCGCCCACGCATTTCATCGTTGAGCGTTTCGATCTGCTGCACCACGGCAAGCGCGATGCCGGGGCCGTTGGCCTCGCCGCGCTCGGACAGCAGGCGCCGGCAGTCGAGCAGCAGGTGGCGCAGCACGCGGTCTTGGGCTGTGTTGCGTCGCGGCTTGGCTGGCGGCCGGCTGGCGGCAGCGGCGGCCTTGCCAAGCTTGCCGGCCTTGCCGGCCGTGCGGGCGGCGGGTTCGGCGGGTTCGATGGGTTCGGCGTCGGCTGGCGAGGTCTGGCGAGCCGGCGCCGGCTTCACCACCTGCGCCCTGACGGGGCGAGCAGCCCGTCTGGCCGGCTTGACGGCGGCCGTGGTGCCGGGCAACTCGGGTTCAGCCATGGTGACGCGCTTGCTCGGTCTGTTGCAAGGCCTTGAGCGCGCTGAGCTGGGCCATCAGGTGGTCGTGCATGGCGCGCTCGGCACGTGCCGCATCGCGCTGGCAGATTGCATCGAGCAGCACACGGTGCTCGTTGAGCGAGGCCTGAATACGCCCCGGCAGCTTGAGCTGGCGGCCGCGCCACAGCCGCATGAAGCGGCGCAGGTCGCCGGTGGCGCGGTCCAGCCAGCGGTTGGCGGCCAGCGCCTGCACCCGCGAGTGGAACTTATGGTTGACGCGGTAATAGCCGTCAACGTCCAGCGCGGCGGCATGGCGCTCCAGGCCATCGTGCAATCGCCGCAGTTCGGCCAGATCGTCGTCGCTGGCGCGCTGCGTGGCTTCCAGCGCACAGCGGCCCTCGAGCATGGCCATCACCGGAAACAGCTGCTCGGCGTCGTCGTCGCTCAGCTCTACCACCTGTGCGCCGCGGCGCGGCACCAGCGTCACCAGGCCCTCGGCGGCCAGCACCTTGATCGCCTCGCGCAGCGGCGTGCGGCTGATCTGCCACAACGCGGCCAGCGACAGCTCGTCGATCCAGCTGCCCGGCGCCAGCTGGCGCTCGAACACCATGTCGCGCAGTCGCGCGGCCACACCATCGTGCATCGAGGTGCCGTGCAGCGGGATGGGATCGGCCATCCGACCACTGTAATACTGTAATTACAGCATTACGACTGGTGTGAACCCGTGTCGACAGAGGTGAGGGTGTGTGGGTGTGGGGCGTGCGGACGCCAGGGCGCCAGGGCGCCATGAAATAGGGGCGAACGCGCCGCATGCGCCGGGCGCCCGGCGCTGGGCACTGGGCAGTGGGCACCCGTCAGCACGGCAGGGGTGGCCGTTCAGCCCGTCAAACCCGCGCGGCGGCAGATCTCCAGCGTCAGCGCCGACTGGTTGAGCGCATAGAAGTGGATCGCCGGCGCGCCGCCTTCGATCAGTCGCCGGCACAGCCCGGCCACCACGTCGATGCCGAAGGCGCGGATCGAGGCGGTGTCGTCCAGGTAGCCCTCCATCTTCAGCATCACCCAGCGCGGGATCTCAATGCCGTCGCGCGCCGCAAACTGCACGATGCGCGCAAAGCTGTGGATCGGCATGATGCCCGGCACGATCGGCGCGGTAACGCCCAACGCACGCGCTTCGTCGACGAAGTGGAAGTAGGCGTCGGGGTTGAAAAAGAACTGCGTGATCGCCGAATCGGCGCCGCAGGCCATCTTGTCGGCGAAGTGCTGCAGGTCTTTGCGGGCATAGCGCTGCTCGGGGTGGTACTCAGGGTAGGCCGCCACCTCGATATGCCAGTCGGCGCCCTGTGTCTCGCGGATGAACTGCACCAGTTCCGAGGCATAGCGGAACTCGCCGGCCACCGCAGTGCCGCTGGGCAGGTCGCCGCGCAGCGCAACGATGCGGCGTATCCCTTGGGCGCGGTAGGTGGCCAGGATTTCGGCGATGCCCTCGCGGGTGCTGCCGACGCAGGACAGGTGCGGCGCGGCCTCAAAGCCGGCCATGGCGATGTCGCGAACGGTGGCCAGCGTTTTTTCGCGGGTGGCGCCGCCAGCGCCGTAGGTGACGCTGAAGAACTCGGGCTGCAGCACCGAAAGCTCCTGCACCACGGTCTTGAGCTTCTCGCTGCCAACCGGGGTGTTGGGCGGAAAGAATTCGATCGAGATCGGCAGCGGATGGGTGACTTGAGGGTGTGGCATGTTTCGGCTTCAGGCAACAACAGTGGAAGAAGGCAGCGCATCGCGCAAGCGGTGCATCAGATGAACCATGTGGGCCGGATCGCGCTGCAACAGCACCCGCTCCGCCCACAGGGCGGCGGCGTCAGAAGCGATACCGGCGGGCAGGCGGATGTCGGCAAGCGGCGTCATGGTCAGCAGCGCGCCGCGCACCGGCACCGACAGCGGCCGCGATTCCAGCTCGGCCAGCAGCGCCAGCTTTTCCTCTGGCCACTCCAGCGCAAGCCCCTTGGGGTCGACCAGGCCCAGCACCTGTGCGTCGCCGCGGCGCAGCCAGACCATGAAATCGGGCGCAAAGCCGCTGTCGCGGTACAGCAGCAAGCCGCCGGCTGCTGGGTTGCGCAGCACATACAGGTGGATTCCGGCCCAGTCGGGCAGTTGGTGGTGGCTCAGCCACCAGGCGCGCAAATCCCACAGAAAGCGGGTCTCGCCCTCGTTGAGTGCTGGCGGGCGCACCGTCATGGGTGCGGCTATCCAGCCATCGTCACCAAACAGCGGCATCTGCTCGGCCTGGGATGTCAGCAGTGCGGCGGCCTCGGGTTTCAGCCCGGGCTGGGCCAGTACTGGGGAGAACAGATGCGGCGGGCAGTGCAGGCGCGGCAGCGGCAACATCATCTCGTCCCGGGCCAGCGCGGCCGGGTCATCCAGCAGCGCCTGCAGGCGTTCGCCGATGTCCAGCAGGCCGCCGGGCTGGCCCGCCAGGAAAGCGGTCAGTTCGTCCAGAAAGGCCTGCGGCCGCAGGCCCTGCGCCACCACGTCGCGGGCAGCCTGCATCACCGCGTCGCTGGCGCTGCGCACGATGTTGATCTCCAGCCGCCAGGCCAGCCGGCGCTGGCCGTCGACCTCGCTCGTGGGCAGGCCGGCGTTGTCCAGCGTCAGTGGCACCACGCTCAGCCGCTCGTCGTCCATGCGCCAGCGGCGTTCGGCCTGCCGCCAGGCGCGGCCCAGGCCGCGCTCCAGCACCAGCCGTGCGGCTTGCGCCTTGCGGCTGGCTGCCGTGTGCGGCTGGCCAAACCAATCGGCGGGCGCTTCGATCTCGCAGCTGCCCAGCCACTGCAGCAGTCCGGCGCGGCTGAACAGCAAGCCGGGCCAGCCCTGGCGCTGCCGCCAGGCCAGCGCGTGCTGGTACGCCATCTCGGCGTCCAGCCAACTGGCGGCCATGGGGTGCAGCAGTGGCGCCGCGCCCAGCGCCTGCGCCGGCCCCAGGCCCACCGACACCCGCACATCGGGCTCGATGCTCAGCCGCTGCCCGGGCTGGGCCTGTGGATCAAACACCACCGGCCCGGCAAAGCGGCCAGCGTCGGCCTGCAGGGTATGCAGGCCCAGCTCAGCCAGCGGCGGATGCTGGGTGATGGGCACATGCAGCACCTGGCTCTGCACGCCTTCCTGGGCCAGCATGTCCAGAAACTGCTGCAGGTAATCGGCCTGCAAGCCAAACACCTGCAGGCTTTGCAGCACCTGCACCGGCAGCGCTGCATGGTCGTCGTTGCCCGCCGTGCCTTCGTCGCGCTTCAGGCTGAAGCTGCGGCCGCGCAGCCGCACGCCCCGGCCAAACAGCTGCACGATCTCGGCACCGGGCGAGCGCCCCACCTTCATCAGCCCCAGTGCGCTGACACGCCAGCTCGACCAGCCTTCGATGAACATCTTGGCGCCCACCAGCACCGCCAGCCGGGGGTCGCTGTCGAGCCGCGCAAACAGTGAGCCGGCCAGCCGGTCGGGCGCGCCCAGCTTCACCACGCCCAGCTTGTGCAAGTTGTCGGCCAGCTTCTTGGCCTCGCCTACCCGCACCACGCCAAAGTAGGCATCGGCCGGCGCACCGGCGCTGCGCAGGCCCAGCTCGTTGGGCGACACCGCATGCAGCGTTACCGCACCGCCGCCGCCAAACACGCGGCGCTGCAAGTCAGCGGCCAGCGCCGCGCTGTCTTCACCACAGCGGGCGGCTTCTTCGCGCAGCCAACGCAAATCCAGCGCCGGCAGGCCCAGGCTGGCCTGCGGCGGCCGGGCGCCGGCCAGCACGGTGGCCAGCTGATCGGCCAGCCAGGACGCATCGCCGCAGGCGCGGGCCAGAAAGCGCAGCAACAGCGCCACGTCGGCGTCGGCACCGCCGGCGGTCACGTCCTTGCCCACGCAGGCCAGCAAGGGTGGTGCGGCCATCACCTCGGCAGCCAGCGCAGGGTGGCAGTCAAAGGCGCGGCGCTGCTGGTAGAAGGCCAGCAGGCCGGCGGCCAGCGCGAAGTCGGCCCCTGCCTCGCTGCGGGCGTTGATCTGCCGTGGCTGTTTGCCATAGCCCTCGCGCCAGAAGCGGGCGTAGCCAAAATCAATGGCCACGCAGCGCGCGTAGTCGTCGTACAGGCCGCTGTCCTTGTCGGCGATCTGGGCAAAGGTAGCCGAATATTCAAAAGTGAAGCCGGCCTGCGCCTCGGTGGCGCCGCTGGCCAGGGCTTCACGTACGGCGCGCCAGGCACGCTCGGCGCCGCTGTCGCTGCCGCCTTTGTGGCCTTCGTCCACCAACAGCAGGTTGGGGCCCTCGTAGCGCGAGGTGGCTTCGCTCACGCCCTTTTTCGGCCGCTTTCCGCTCGCCGAATCCACATAAAACTTGGTGATCTCGGCCACCCGCACGCCCAGCCCTGCCAGCCCGCTGGCCTGCAGCTCGACCTGGTGCTGGGCGCTGAGCGCGGCGCCTGGCGTCAGCAGCAGCACGTTGGCCGGCTCGAACAGCCCGTGGTCGAGGAACTGCAGCAGGTTCAGGTGCAGCACCAGGGTCTTGCCCGCACCCGTGGCCATGAAGCAGGCCAGCCGCCGTGCGTCGGTAGTGGTGTAGGGCGGCAGGTGCGGCAGCGTGCGCTCGCGCAGCGCCTCCACCTGCGCCACATGCGCGGCGGCGTCGTGCGCCAGCGCTGACAAATGCCATTCGGTCACCGCGCAGGCCAGCCACTGGAAGTGGGTGAGCACCAGCGACTGGGCCGGCTCACCGCGGACAGCGGCATCGGCCAGCCGGGCGCAGCGCAGCGCGGCCTCGTGGCGGCCGATGGCAGCGTCCCACTGCAGCAGCGTGTGCGCCGGCAACTGCAGGCCCTGCACCGCCGACAAGGCGCGCGCGCAACCGCTGACGCCGGCTGCATCACGCGCCGCGGTGGTGGGCGCCAGCAGGCGCAGCAGTGCGTCGTCGCGCAGGCCGAACTGGGCGGCAAATACACGCGGCAGCAGCAGGCTGCGCACAAAGGGCGGGCGGGATGGGCTGCGGCCGGGCGGGCGGCCCGGCGGTGCGCGTCGGGTGGCCATGTTGATCAGCCCCCGGCCAGAGCGCCCGCGGCGGCTGCGGGCGCATTCGCGCCTGAATACGCCGGGTCGCGCGCCCACATGGCCTGGGCCAGCGGCATGTCGATGCTGATGCCGCGCTCACCCTCGCCGTGCAGCAGCAGGTCGCGGTTGTGGCGAACCAGCGCATAGCTGGCCAGCGCGCGGCCGAAGTGCTGTTGCACCGCCTGCGCCAGCCAGTCGTGCTCGGCCAGCATGGCGGCCTGCAGATCGGTGGGCGACAGGCCGTCCACATCGTGCTCACGCAGCACCAGCAGCTCCAGCGGCAGGCTGTGCGGGGCCACATTGGCGCGGTGCGGGCGCACCTCGGCCAGCAGCACAGTGCTGTGCTCGGCCAGGCAGGGCAGCGGCGCACCGGGCGCCGCGCTGCGCTGCAGGCGGCGCAGCCGCACCAGGTGCAGGCCCAGCAGCGCGCAGGCGGTGTGCAGCAGGTCGACCGGGCGCTCGACGGCGCGGCCCTCCCAGACCGTGGGCAGGCGGTAGTCCAGCGGGCGGGCCAGCGCGGCGGTTGACAGGCGCACCGGGTTGTCGGCCGCCGTGGTGCTGGCGATGTAGCGCAGCACGGTGTCGAGCCCGGCCAGTTCGCCCTGGGCGGCGGCTTGCCCGTGCACCAGCCCATCGGCCTGCGCCGGCAGGGCCAGCGCGTCCAGTGAATCCTCATAGCGCTCGATGCGCAGCACCTGCACCAGCGGCAGCGTGCGCCGGCTCCAGTGCGCCTCGGGCTCGTGGCTGGCATCGGCGCTGTGCTGCACGCCGGGCTTGGGCTGGCCGTCTCTCCAATCCGGGCACGCCATTACCTTGGCCACCCGCGGCAGGGTCACGCTGTCGAAGTACTCACCCTGCTCCACCAGGATGAAGCGCCGCGCCCCGCCGTCGTCGCGGTTCAGGTTGATGACGGCATGGGCGGTGGTGCCGGAGCCGGCGAAGTAGTCGAGGA
>JBBQJN010000120.1:0-11036 GCA_038325945.1 Burkholderiales bacterium
TGCCGAGCAAAAGGTACTCCATGAGTGCCTTTTGCGCGTGCATCCTGTTCTCAGCTTCGTCCCAGACTGCGGATTGGGGGCCGTCGATGACCTCGGCGGTTACCTCCTGGCCGCGGTGCGCCGGCAGGCAGTGCATGAACAACGCGTTGGGCCTGGCGGCGGCCATCATCTCGGCGTCGACACACCAGTCGGCAAAGGCCTTGACCCGGGCCTCGTTCTCCGCCTCGTAGCCCATGCTGGTCCAGACGTCGGTGGTCACCAGGTCGGCGTCGCGGCAGGCTTCGAGCGGATTCTTGAACACCTTGTAGTTGTCGCGGCCGCTCAAGCCGGCCAGCACCGGGTCAATCTCGTAGCCGCTGGGCGTACTGACATGCAGCGTGAAACCCAGAATCTCGGCCGCCTGCAACCAGGTGTTGGCCATGTTGTTGCCGTCGCCGACCCAGGCCACCACCTTGCCGGCGATGCTGCCGCGCTGCTCGATGAAGGTGAAGATGTCAGCCAGGATCTGGCAGGGGTGAAACTCGTTGGTCAGGCCGTTGATGATCGGCACCCGCGAATGCGCGGCAAAGGTCTCGATCTTGCTGTGCTCGTAGGTGCGGATCATCACCAGGTCGACCATGCGGCTGATCACCCGGGCCGAGTCCTCGATCGGCTCGGCGCGGCCGAGCTGGCTGTCGCCGGTGGTCAGGTGCACCACCGAGCCGCCCATCTGGTACATGCCGGCCTCGAAGCTGACGCGGGTACGCGTGCTGGCTTTCTCAAAAATCATCGCCAGCGTGCGGTCGGCCAGCGGCTGGTAGCGCTCGTAGTTCTTGAAGCGCGTCTTGATGATGCGCGCGCGCTCGAACAGGTAGGCGTACTCCTCGGCGCGCAAGTCCTTGAACTGCAGGTAATGCTTCATCAGGCTGTTTCCCGGTTTCATGCGCGCTTCAGGTCTTGGGCGTAGCCAAGAAGTCGCGAATCAGCGGCACCAGGATGGCCACCATCTCATCGGCCTCGTCGGCGCTGAGGATCAGCGCCGGCAGCAGCCGGATCACGCTGTCGGCGGTGACGCTGATCAGCAGCCCGGCCTGGGCCGCCTTGAGCAGCAGCGCGTTGCAGGGCCGGTCGAGTTCGATGCCGATCATCAGGCCGTGGCCGCGGATCTCCTTCAGGCCGGCGACGCCGCGCAAGCCCTCGCTGATACCTGCGCGGATGCGCTCGCCCATCGCCGCAGCGTTGGCCATCAGGCCGTCTTCTTCCATGATGCGCAGCGTCTCGATGCCCGCGCGCATGGCCAGCGGATTGCCGCCGAAGGTGGTGCCATGGTTGCCGGGTTGCAGCACGTCTTTGGCGCGCGCACCGGCGACGATGGCGCCGACCGGCACGCCCGAGCCCAGGCCCTTGGCCAGTGGCATCACGTCGGGCAGGATGCCGGCCCACTGGTGGGCAAACCATTTTCCGGTGCGGCCGATACCGCATTGCACCTCGTCGAGCATCAGCAGCAGGTTGTGCTGGTCGCAGATCTCGCGCAGGCCGCGCAGCACATCCACCCGCGTCGGGTTGATGCCGCCTTCGCCCTGGATCGTCTCCAGGAAGATGGCGACGATGTTCGGGTTGCCGGCCACCGCCGCGCGCACCGCGTCCAGATCGTTCAGCGGCAGCCGCACAAAGCCCTCGACCAGCGGGCCGAAGCCGGCCTGCACCTTGGGGTTGCCGGTGGCCGACAGCGTGGCGATCGAGCGGCCGTGGAAGGCCTTGTCGTAGACGATGATCTCGGGCCGGTCGATGCCGCGGTCGTGGCCAAATTTGCGCGCGATCTTCAACGCGCCCTCGTTGGCCTCCAGCCCGGTGTTACAGAAGAACACCGCGTCCAGCCCCGACAACTCGCACAGCTTGGCGGCCAGCGTTTCCTGCATCGGCGCGGCGTAGTAGTTGCTGCAATGGATCAGCTTGGCCACTTGGTCCTGCAGTGCCGGCACCAGTTTGGGGTGGGCATGGCCCAGCGTATTGACGGCGATGCCACCCAGGCCGTCGAGGTATTCGCGGCCTTCGGTGTCCCAGACGCGGCAGCCTCGGCCGTGTGACAGCGCAAAAGGCAGTCGGCCATAGGTGTTCATCACATGGGAGGTCATCGCGGGCTCCGAAAAAGCGATCGATCAATGGAAAGGCCAGCGCTTGATTGGCATGGTTGCCACCATGGCATTGCGCCGGCCTGGGGCATCAATTCTAAAGCGCGGGTCGGACTGGTCGATAAAGCCGGATCGACACGCGTCAGGAGGCCCCAATGCATGCTGCAGCGCAGCACTTACACGGCACAATGGCGGTTTTCCCGATGGGGGAGCCGGCGGCGGTGCGACGGGTGCTGCAACCGATCAGGTTGCCCATCGTGTTCGCTTCACCCGTCAAAATGGCCAACTCGGCCCTGGCCAGCATGTCGACAGCCCCCAAACCGCGCGAGTTTTTCATCCAGGGCATCACGCTGGCGGGCAAGCCGTTTCGGCCCAGCGATTGGGCCGAGCGCCTGGCCGGCGCGTTGTCGAGCTTTCGGCCAAAGACGGCCCAGTTCGGCGCGGGCATAGGCGCGCACATCGGCTACTCACCGTTCTGCGTGCCCCGGGTGATCGACGGCACCAAGTGCGTGATCGTCAGTGAGGCACTGCGCGACCTCGAACCGATGGCCTGGGACTTTGTGATGCACTTCGCCCGCGACAACGAATTGCAGGTGGTCGAGGCCTGCTTGTTGCCAGAGCCGGCGCCGCCAAGCCGCGCCAGCTGAAGGCTGGCAGCGGCCGGAGTAGCAGGTGACCTGAGCAACGCCCTCCGCAGCGCGCGCAACGACAAAATGACAACGGCCCGCCTAAGCGGGCCACCAAGACAAGGGCCCGCCTAAGCGGGCCTCTGTTTGCCGTCCGGAGATTCTGATCAGGCCGCAGCCGAGGCCGCCAGGGCCTTGATCTTGGCCGACAGACGGCTCTTGTGGCGAGCAGCTTTGTTCTTGTGGAAGATGCCCTTGTCGGCAACCGAGTCGATCACGCTCTCTGCGGTCTTGAACAAGGCGGCCGGTGCGGCCTTGTCGCCACCTGCAGCGGCCTTGTCGAGGGCCTTCTGCACGTTCTTGACGACGGTGCGGAAATGCGAACGCAGCGCCGTGTTGGCGGCGTTGAGCTTGACGCCCTGGCGGGCGCGTTTGAGGCCCGAGGCGAGACGAACAGTTTTCTTCTTGGCTTTTGCAGCGGTTGCCATGGCAGTGCGTTTCCTAAATTCCGGATTGGGCTAAGAGGCTGAGTATAGCATTGCCCCGCTTCTCGGCAGAGGCACCTCAGGCGCCTTCCTATAATCCAGGGCTTCGGTCTTAGCGGGCGGCTGCCTGCGGTGACCGGGCCGCCCGAGCCGCCCAGGCCTTGTGGCCCCGACCCGTCCCGACCATCCCGACAACCCCCGACCGCCCGCCTGCTGGCGCGCCGATCCCGCCCGCATGAATCTCTTCAAGGCCGCCTTTTCAGTTTCAGCCCTGACGCTGCTGTCGCGCATCACCGGGCTGGTGCGCGACCAGGTCGGCGCGGCGCTGTTCGGCACCTCGGCGATGATGGACGCGTTCCAGATCGCCTTCCGCATCCCCAATCTGCTGCGACGGCTGTTTGCCGAGGGTGCTTTCGCCCAGGCCTTTGTGCCGCTGATTGCCGCCACCCGCGCCGCTGAGGGCGACGAGGCCACCCGCAAGCTGGTCGACGCGGTGGCCACGGTGCTGGCCTGGGCGCTGCTGTTCACGGTGGCGCTGGGCATCGTCGGCGCGCCCGTTCTTGTCTGGCTGCTGGCCTCGGGTTTTGCGCCGGCCACCGAAAACGCTGCGGTGGTGATGACCCGCTTGATGTTTCCCTACATCGGCCTGATGTCGATGGTGGCGCTGGCTTCGGGCGTGCTCAATACCTGGCGGCGTTTCGCGGTGCCGGCCTTCACCCCGGTGCTGCTCAACCTCAGCGTGATCGGTGCCGCGCTGCTGTTGGTGCCGCAGTTCGAGTCCTGCGGCATCGAGCCGATCTATGCGCTGGCCGTCGGCGTGATGATCGGTGGCGTGCTGCAGCTGGGCATCCAGGTGCCAGCGCTGCTGCGCATCGGCATGCTGCCGCATTTCGGCCTGTCGCCGGCGCGGGTGCTGGCGGCTTGGCACCACCCCGGTGTGCGGCAGATCCTGGCCAAGATGGCGCCGGCGTTGGTGGGCGTCTCCGTGGCGCAGATCTCGCTGATGATCAATTCACAGATCGCCTCGCACATGGGCACCGGCGCAGTCTCGACCCTGGTCTACGCCGACCGGCTGATGGAGTTGCCGACGGCGCTGCTGGGCGTGGCACTGAGCGTGGTGCTGACGCCGCAGCTCTCGGCGGCGCAGGCGCGGTCCGATACGGCGGCCTACTCTGATCTGCTCGACTGGGGCCTGCGCCTGGTGCTGCTGCTGGCGCTGCCTTGTGCGGTGGCGCTGTTGGTGTTTGCCCAGCCGATGGTGGCCACGCTGTTCCATCGCGGTGCCTTCGACGAGCGCGCGGTGAGCATGACCACGCTGGCGGTGATGGGCTACGGCGTCGGTGTCATCGGCCTGGTCGGCGTCAAAGTGGCGGCGCCGGCCTACTTTGCCCAGCAGGACATGAAGACGCCCATGCAGGTGGCGATCTTCACGTTGGTGCTGACGCAGTTGCTCAATTTCGGGCTGATTGCCGGACTCGGCATGGGCGTGGCGGCGCTGGCGCTGTCGATCGGCGTGGCGGCCAATGCCAATGCGGCGGTGCTGATCTGGGGCCTGCGTCGGCGCGGCAGTTACCGGCCGGCAGCGGGCTGGCCGGGCTTTGCGCTGAGGGTGATGGTGGCCAGCGCGGTGATGGGCGCTGGCATGTGGTACGTCGAGCAGCGTTTCGACTGGCTGCAACTCGGCCACAGCGAGGGCCAGCGTGCCGGCACGATGGCACTGGCGCTGTTGGCCGCAGCCTTGGCCTACTTCGGCGCGCTGGCGCTGTTGGGTGTGCGCTTGCGCAGCTTCATGCGCAAGGTCTAGATTTGTGACGATGAAGCACCTGCCATTGCAAGCGCCCAGCGCGCTGAGCTACTTTGCCGCCCTGGTGGCCGAAGACCGTGGTTTTGCGCTGGTCGAGGCGGCCATTTGCGTCGCCCAGGACGACGAACCCAGGCTCGACCCGCAAACCGTGCTGGGCGAGATTGACCGTCTGGCAGCCCGGCTCAAGGCCCGTTTGCCGAGCGACGCGCCGGCGTTGCGCCGGCTGCGCGCACTGAATCAATACTTCTTTGTCGAGCTGGGCTTCGCCGGCAACGTCAACAACTACTATGACCACCGCAACAGTTATCTGCACGAGGTGCTGGCCAGCCGGCGCGGCATCCCGATCACGCTGGCGCTGCTCTACATTGAGCTGGCTGGCCAGCTTGGCCTGCAGGCCGACGGGATCTCGTTTCCGGGCCATTTCCTGGTCAAGCTGCGGATGCCGCAGGGCGAGGTGGTGATCGATCCGGTCAGCGGCCGCTCGCTGTCGCGCGACGAGCTTGACGAGCGGCTTGCGCCTTACCGCGCCCGGCACGGCCTGGAGGGCGACTTTGAGACGCCGCTGGGCCTGTTCCTGCAGACCGCGCCGGCGCGCGACGTGTTGGCGCGGCTGCTGTTCAACCTCAAGGAGATCCACCGCAGCGCCGAGGACTGGCCGCGCCTGCTGGCGGTGCAGCAGCGGCTGGTGCTGCTGTTGCCGCAGGCCGCCGAAGAGCAACGCGATCGCGGCCTGGTCTGGGCTGAACTGGGCCGCGCCGACGCAGCAGCCGATGATTTGGCGGCCTACCTGGCAGCGCGGCCGCAGGCCGAGGACGCGCCCGCGCTGCGCGAGCGGCTGGCCGAACTGCGGCGCGGCGGCGCACCGCGTCTGCATTGATCGGCCGTTCTGCGCGGCTGCCAGGGCCGGCTCCTACAATGCGATACGCGACCGGCGGATGCGCCTTGCCGCCCTTGCGCACGGGCCGCCGCTGCGGTTCGACGGTGCCGCGCTGCTGCCCAGGCCTGCTCAGCCGATGAACCTCACACCCTCACAACGACAAAGCTTCATCTGGCTCGCCCTGGCGGGCGGCAGCGCGTTGCTGCTGTGGCTGTTGGCACCGGTGCTCACGCCCTTTGTGGTGGCGGCGGTGCTGGCTTATGCACTGCACCCCTTGGTCGAGTGGCTGGCCGGGCGGCGCTGCCCGCGGGTGCTGGCGGTGCTGCTCGTCGAGGTGCTGGCGCTGCTGGCGTTGCTGGCGCTGCTGCTGCTGATCGTGCCGGTAATGGCCAAGGAGCTGCCGCTGCTCAAGTCCCAGGTGCCGGTGCTGCTGGACAAGTTCAACGCGGTGGCCAGCCCGGCGCTGGCTCAGCTGGGGCTGGCGGTGACGTTGGACGTGGCGAGCATCAAGGCCTGGCTGATGCAGTTGCTCGACGCCAACATGGACGATTGGCTGTCGAAGGCGCTGGCCTCGGCGCGCATCGGTGGCAGCGTGCTGCTGTCACTGCTGGGCAACGCGATCCTGGTGCCGGTGGTGCTGTTCTACCTGCTGATGGACTGGACGCGGCTGGTGCAGCGTACCCAGTCGCTGGTGCCACCGCGCATGCGCCACGGTGTGGACGGCTTCTTCAGCGAGTGCGACGCGGTGCTGGGCCAGTACCTGCGCGGCCAGTTGTTGGTGATGGTGGCGCTGGCGATTTACTACTCGGGGGCACTGGCGCTGGCGGGCTTCGACCTGGCGCTGCCGGTGGGCGTGTTCACCGGGCTGGCGGTGGCCATCCCCTATGTTGGCTTTGGCCTCGGCCTGGTGCTGGCGCTGCTGGCTGCGGTGCTGCAGTTCGCCAGCCTGGGCGGCGTGCTGCTGGTGGCTGCGGTTTACGGACTGGGCCAGTTGATCGAGAGTTTTGTGCTGACGCCGCAGCTGGTCGGCGAGCGCATCGGCCTGTCGCCGCTGGCGGTGATCTTCGCGCTGCTGGCCTTTGGCCAGCTGTTCGGTTTTGTCGGCGTGCTGATCGCGCTGCCCGCCAGCGCGGTGGCGCTGGTGGCGCTGCGCCGCGCGCTGGCCGCCTACCGCAGCAGCCAGCTGTTCTCGGGTTGAGCAGCGCGATGCGACAACTGCCCTTGCCGATCAGCCCGCCGCCGGCCGAAGACTTTGATCAACTGGTGATCGGCCGCAACGCCGAGGCGGTGCAGCACTTGCGCGGCCTGCGTCCGGGCGCAGGCGTGGCGGCGCCGGTCTATCTGTGGGGTGAGGCCGGCAGCGGCAAGTCCCGGCTGCTGCGCGCGCTGGCCGCGCTGCACCAGGGGCAGGGCGAGCGCATCGGCTGGTTTGATGCCGAGCAGGCCTTGCCCTGGGTGCTGGACGAGGGCTGGAGCCTGGTGGTGGTTGACCGTTGCGATGCGCTCGACGCCGAGCACCAGCAGGCCGCGTTTGCGCTCTTTGTTGAAGCCGGCAGCGTGGGCGTGCAATGGGCGGCGGCTGGCCGCTTGCCACCGGTTGACCTGCCGCTGCGCGACGACCTGCGCAGCCGGCTGGGCTGGGGCCATGTGTTTGCATTGCGGCCGCTGGCCGAAGGCGAAACCCGCGCCGCGTTGCGCCGCGAGGCCGACCGCCGCGGCATTCTGCTGTCGGACGAGGTGATGGACTACCTGTTGACGCGTTTCCAGCGCGACATGGCGCACCTGATGGCCTTGCTTGATCGGCTCGACGGCTATGCGCTGGCCGAAAAGCGCCAAGTGACAGTGCCGCTGATCAAGAAGATGCTGCTCGAACCGGGCCAGAGCGCATGACCGCCCCCAAGGCCGGGCTGCGCCCAGCCCGCCCCCCGAGGGGGTCAAGAGAAGTGGCCAAGCAACATTCTCTTGAGAGCGCCCCCAAGGCCGGGCTGCGCCCAGCCCGCCCCCCGAGGGGGTCAAGAGAAGTGGCCAAGCAACATTCTCTTGGCAATCTCGCGCTGTTTGACCTCGACGGCACCTTGATTGCGGGCGACAGCGACCATGCTTTTGGCGAATTCATGGTCAGCCTGGGCTGGGTTGACGCCGCCGAGCACCGCCGCCGCAACGACGAGTTCTATCGCCAGTACCAGGCTGGCTGCCTCGACATCAACGAGTACATCCTCTTTACCACCGGCGCTTGGCGCCATCGGCCGCCGGCCGAGCAGGCCGCAGCCAGCGCGCGTTTCATGGCCGAGGTGATGCAGCCGCAGCTGTTGCCGGCGGCGTTTGCGCTGTTGCGCCAGCACCGCGACGCCGGTGACCTGATCGCCATCGTCACCGCCACCAACGAGTTCATCACACGGCCTATCGCCGATGCCCTGGGCGTTGAGCATCTGCTGGCGGTGCAGCTTGAGCGTGATGCCAGCGGCGCGGCCACCGGCCGTATCCAAGGCGTGCCGACCTTTCGCGAAGGCAAGATTGCGCGTGTGCAGCAATGGCTGGCCAACCTGGACCACACGCTGGCCGATGTCGAGCGCAGCGTTTTTTACAGTGATTCCACCAACGACCTGTCGCTGCTTGAGCGGGTAAGCGAACCGGTGGCCACCAATCCCAGCCCGGCGCTCGAGGCGATTGCCCTTGAACGCGGCTGGCGCATCCTGAGGTTGTTTCCATGATCAAAAAATTCATCAACCGGCTGCTCGGCAAGGGCGCAGCCGCGTCGGCCGCCGCTGGCGTTGCGGCCGCTGTGCCACGCATCCCCACCGGCAAGCGCATCGAGGTGCCGGCCAGCGTGCATGGCATCGATCTCAAGCTGGTCGACGAGCGCGCGGTCAAGGTGGTGCGTACGCTGCAGCAAGCCGGCCACCAGGCCTATGTGGTGGGCGGCGCGGTGCGCGATCTGCTGGTGGGCCGCCGGCCCAAGGACTTTGACGTGGCCACCGATGCCACGCCCGAGCAGGTGAAGGCGCTTTTCCGCCGTGCCTTCATCATCGGCCGGCGCTTTCGCATCGTGCATGTGATCCATGGCCGCGGCCGTGACCACGAGGTGATCGAGGTCTCAACCTTCCGCGCCTACATGGACAACAGCGAGGCCACCCAGGTGGCCGGCAACGAGAAGACCAGCAAGGCCGCGCTGGCCGGCTCGTCGCATGCGGTGGACGCCAGTGGCCGGGTGCTGCGCGACAACGTCTGGGGGCCGCAGATCGAGGATGCGGCGCGCCGAGACTTCACCGTCAACGCGATGTACTACGACCCCGAGACGCAGATCGTGGTCGATTACCACGGCGGCCTGGCCGACGTGAAGCACAAGCTGTTGCGGCTGATCGGCGACCCGGCCACGCGTTACCGCGAAGACCCGGTGCGCATCATCCGCGCCGTGCGCTTTGCCGCCAAGCTGGGCTTCACTTTTGAGAAGAAGACCGGCGCGCCGATCGCCGAGACCGCGCCGCTGCTGGCCAATGTGCCGATCTCGCGCATGTTTGACGAGATGATCAAGCTGCTGCAGACCGGCCATGCGCTGGCCAGCGTTGAAGCCTTGAAGGCGGCGAACTTGCCGCGTGGCATCTTTCCGGTGCTCGATGCGGTGTACGACGAGGTGCGCAGCACGCCGCAGCATCAGGCGTTTGTCCACCTGGCGCTGGCCGACACCGACCGCCGCGTTGGCGAGGACAAGCCGGTGGCGCCCAGCTTCCTGCTGGCCAGCTTGCTGTGGCACGACGTGCTGGCCGGCTGGCGGCGCAACCAGGAGGCCGGCGAGCACCTGGTGCCGGCGCTGCAGCAGGCCATCGACGCGGTGTTTGACGCCCGCATTGGCGACATCTCGGGCCGCGGCAAACTGGGCGCCGACATGCGCGACATCTGGATGATGCAGCCGCGCTTCGAGCGTCGGCAGAGCAATACCGCTTACGCCATGATCGAGCAGCCGCGCTTCCGCGCCGGCTTCGATTTCCTGCGCCTGCGCGCCGATGTCGGCGAGGCGCCGGCGGAACTGGCCGAATGGTGGGAAGACTTCTCGCTGGGCACCGACGAGGAACGCGAGGCCTTGCTCGAGGCGGTGCGCGAGGCCCATCGCGCTAGCGGCCGCAAGAGCAGCGCGCCGCGCGCTGCCAAGCCCGGCGCTGGCGGTTCGGCCGCGCAGGCGGGCCTGGCCGACAGCGAGCACCACAGCAACGAGCCGACTGACGCTGAGCCGGAAGACGAGGGCGAACCGCTGGCCGAGGGCGATGCACCGGCGCGCAAACGCCGCCGCCGCCGCCGCAAGCCCTCGGTTGGCAGCGCCAGTGGTGGTGGCGAAGGTGGCGGGCCGGCCGGCGCCGCCTGAGCGGGGGCCAGCGCCGATGCGCGCAACGCCGGCCGCAGCGTGCGGCAGCGGGCCAGCGGCGGCGCAGGCAACGCGGGCAACCCAGGTTTGCTCGACCGCGGCGACGCCCTGGCAGCGCTGCTACATCGGCATCGGCGCCAACCTGGGCGATGCCGCGGCCACGGTGGCGGCCGCAGTGGCTGCACTGGCTGATCTGCCGGGCTGCCGCCTGACACAGGTCTCTTCGCTCTACCGCAGTGCGCCGGTGGCGGCCAGCGGCCCCGACTTCTACAACGCGGTGGCTGAACTTGACACCATCTTGTCGCCCGAGGCGATGCTTGACGCCTTGCAGCGCATCGAGTCAGCCTTTGGCCGCCAGCGGCCGTATGCCAACGCGCCGCGCACGCTCGATCTTGATCTGCTGCTGCATGGCGATGGTGTGCAGCAGACGCCGCAGCTGACGCTGCCGCATCCGCGCCTGCACCTGCGCGCCTTTGTGCTGCTGCCGCTGCTGGAACTGGCGCCCCAGCTGGCCCTGCCCGGCAGGGGCGCGCTGGCGGCGGCTGTGCCCGGCACAGCTGAGCAGCGCGTGCAGCGCTTGCAGGCGCTGCAAAAACCGGCCCCTACAATCCTGCGCTGACGGGCCGCTGCCGGCCTGAAAATCGGCGCCGCTTGCCCAGCGCGGCCCGCGCTCCCTGGAGGCCACACCATGCTGTTTGGCAAGCTGCTGCCGCGCGGAGGCAATTTTTTCGAGCTGATCAACGACCACGGCAACCTCCTGGCAGAGGGCGCGCGCG
>JBBQJN010000121.1:0-11035 GCA_038325945.1 Burkholderiales bacterium
CATGGTCTGCTCCAAGATAGTTGCTCAACGGCAGCACCATGGGAGTCGTCGAAATCGACTCAATCTCATGAACGGGATGCGCATTGCTGCGCTCACCAATGTCAACGACGATTCCCGGACCATGCTCTCAGGCGGGCTCGCACCACAGCGGCTGTAACCGCTGCGGGCTCGCACCAATGCTTTTTCGGTCATCTCGGCGCGGCCGTTCACCTTGTAACGCAAGACCGTTTCTCCGCGAACAACGGGCGCCGACAGGGGCCTGGGATGCTCTCAGGCCGACCAGTCGATCGCCGGGCCGCCCTGGGCGACCAGAAAATCGCGCAGCTGGATGAAATGGCCGCAGCCGACAAAGGGCCGTGGCGGGCGCCGCGCCGCCAGCGGCGAGGGGTGGTTGGCCAACAGCACCCGATGCCGGCCGGCGCCGGCGGCCTCGATCAGCGGCGCCTTGGCCTGGGCATGGGCGCCCCACAGCAGGTAGACCTTGTTGCCAGCGTCGGCGGCCGTGGCCGTGATCAGCGCATCGGTCAGCGCCTCCCAACCCCAGCGCGCATGGGCCGCCGGCTGGCCGACCTCCACCGTGAGCACCGTGTTGAGCAGCAGCACACCCTGGCGCGCCCAGCCTGCCAGGTGGCCGTGCGGCGGCGGCGGATCGCCCAAGCTGCGCGAGATCTCGCCCAGGATGTTGCGCAAACTGGGTGGCGGCCTGACGCCGACCGGCACCGAAAACGCCAGACCCTCGGCCTGGCCGGGGCCGTGATAGGGATCCTGGCCGAGCATCACCACCCGCACTGCAGCGCGTGGCGTCAGCGCCAGCGCCCGCAGCACCTGGGCCGGGTAGATCACCGCGCCAGCCGCCTGGCGCGCCGCCAGCCGCGCCAGCAGGCCCTGCCCGGCGGCCGAGGCCTGCCAGGCCCGCACCAGTGGCGCCCAGTCGGCCGGCGCTGCGGCCAACAGCTCAGCCAGCGGCTGACGCAGCCGGTTGTCGCCCGCCTGACCCATCAAACCCGGCTGCGACAACTGCGCGCTCAACCGAACAAAGCGGCCAGCGCCAGGCCGGGATCGTCGGCGCGCATAAAGGCCTCGCCAACCAGAAAGGCGTTGACCTTTGCATCGCGCATGCGCTGCACATCAGCGCGGCTCAGGATGCCTGACTCGGTGATCAGTAGCCGGTCGGCCGGCACCTGGCCCAGCAGGCCCAGCGTGGTCTCCAGCGTGACCTCAAAGGTGCGCAGGTTGCGGTTGTTGATGCCCAGCAGCGGCGTTTGCAGGCGCAGCGCGCGCGCCAGTTCGTTGCCATCGTGCACCTCCACCAATACATCGAGCCCGCACTCGATGGCACAGGCTTCGAGCTCGGCCATCTGCGCATCGCCCAGGCAGGCGGCGATCAGCAGGATGCAGTCGGCGCCCATGGCGCGGGCCTCGAGCACCTGGTAGGCATCGATCATGAAATCCTTGCGCAGCACCGGCAACGTGCAAGCGCCACGGGCCGCGCGCAGGTAGTCGGCATGGCCCTGGAAGAACTGCTGATCGGTCAGCACGCTCAGGCAGGCAGCGCCATGGTGCGCATAACTGGCAGCAATCATCGCCGGCTCGAAGTGCGCACGGATCACGCCCTTGCTGGGGCTGGCCTTCTTGATCTCGGCGATCACCGCCGCCTGGCCAGTCGCCAGCTTGGCACGCAGCGCCGCAGCAAACCCGCGCGGCGCGTCCTGCGCAGCGGCCAGGTCGCGCAGCGCGGCCTCGCTGACCAACGCGCGCGCGGCCGGCACTTCCTGGCGCTTGACGGCGACGATGCGCTCAAGGATGTCGCTCATGCTGCTCATGCCGCTCATGTCTCGCTGCCCAGTTGCTGGCTGCGCGCCACAAACTGCCGCATCTTGGCCAACGCCCCGCCCGAGGCCAGCGCCTGGCGGGCCATCGAGACACCCTCAGCCATGGTCGGCGCCAGATTGGCGGCATACAAGGCCACGCCAGCGTTGAGCATCACGATGTCGCGCGCCGGACCGCCCTCGTTGTCGAGCACCGACTGCACCAACAAGCGCGACTGCTCAGGCGTCTCGACCTTCAGCGCCCGGCTGCTCGCCATGGTCAGCCCAAAGTCCTCGGGATGGATCTCGTACTCGCGGATGCCGCCGTCCTTGTACTCACCCACCAGCGTTGAGGCGCCCAGCGAGACCTCGTCCATGCCGTCGCGGCCATAGACCACCACCGCATGCTCGGCACCCAGGCGCTGCAGCGCACGCACCTGGATACCCACCAGGTCAGGGTGGAACACGCCCATCAGGATGTTGGGCGCGCCAGCCGGGTTGGTCAGCGGGCCCAGGATGTTGAATATCGTGCGCACGCCCAGCTCGCGACGCACCGGGCCGACGTTTTTCATCGCCGGATGGTGGTTGGGCGCGAACATGAAGCCGATGCCGGTATCGGCAATGCAGCGCGCGATGGCTGCCGGGCTCAGGTTCATCGGCACGCCCATCGCCTCAAGCACATCGGCGCTGCCCGACTTGCTCGATACGCTGCGGTTGCCATGTTTGCTCACGCGCGCGCCGCAGGCCGCGGCGACAAACATCGAACAAGTGGAGATGTTGAAGGTATGCGAGCCATCACCGCCAGTGCCTACGATGTCGACCAGGTGGCTGCGGTCGGCAACCTCGACCTTGGTCGAGAACTCGCGCATCACCTGCGCCGCAGCGGTGATTTCGCCGATGGTCTCCTTCTTGACGCGCAGGCCGATCAGCATCGCAGACATCATCACCGGCGACATCTCGCCGTTCATGATGCGACGCATGATCGCCAGCATTTCGTCGTGAAAGATCTCGCGGTGATCGATGACGCGGGTCAGGGCTTCAGTGTCGGTGATGGGCATGGTGGCCTTGCTTCAGCGGTGCGTGGACAGCAGGCCGCGCAGCACGCGCACGGCCATGTCGATCTGGTCGGCGTTCACGTCCAGGTGCGTCACCAGCCGCAGCCGGTACAGACCCGTGAACAACAGGCCTTGCTCGGCCGCCGAGCGCACCAGCGCCGCGCCATCGATGCCCGGCGCCAGGTCTACGAAAACGATGTTGGTGTCGGGCGCTTTCACCTTCAGTCCGGGCAATCCGGCCAGGCCTTCGGCCAGCCGGCGGGCGTTGGCATGGTCTTCAGTCAGGCGGTCGAGGTGGTGGCTCAGCGCGTGGTCGGCCGCGGCCGCCAGCACGCCGGCCTGGCGCAGCCCGCCGCCCAGCATCTTGCGGTAGCGGTGCGCGCGCCCGATGAGGTCGCTCGAGCCGACCAGGGCCGAGCCCGCCGGCGCGCCCAGCCCCTTGCTGAAGCACACCGACACGCTGTCATAGAGGCCGGCGATGGCCAGCGCCTGGGCCTCGACATCAGCGCCCGCCGCGCCGGCCTGCGCCGCTGCGGCGTTGAACAGCCGCGCGCCATCGAGGTGGCTGGCCAGGCCGTGGCTGCGGGCCAGCGCGGTGGCATCGCGCTGGTAGTCCATCGTCAGCACCTGGCCACCGAAGGTGTTTTCCAGCGTCAGCAGCCGGGTGCGGGCGAAGTGCGCATCGTCGGGCTTGATCGCCGCTTCGATGTCGGCCAGCGCCAAGGTGCCGTCGGGCTGGTGGCTGATGGGCTGGGGCTGGATGCTGCCCAGCACCGCAGCGCCGCCGCCTTCGTACTTGTAGGTATGGGCCAGCTGGCCGACCAGGTATTCGTCGCCGCGCGCGCAGTGCGCCATCAGCGCGCACAGGTTGCTCTGCGTGCCGCTGGGCATGAACAGCGCAGCGGCCTTGCCCAGCATCGCGGCGATGCGCGACTGCAGCGCGTTGACCGTCGGGTCGTCGCCAAACACATCGTCGCCGACCTCGGCGGCAGCCATCGCGGCGCGCATCGCCGAGGTGGGCCGGGTGACGGTATCGCTGCGCAGATCAATCACGGCCATGATGGCGGGCTCCTTCAACGGCCGAGGTTCAGAAAGTTGCGAAGCATCGCATGGCCATGCTCCGACAGGATCGATTCGGGGTGGAACTGCACGCCCTCCAGCGGCGCGGCGGTGGCGGCCAGCTCGCGATGGCGCACGCCCATGATCTCGCCGTCCTCCGAGGTGGACGTCACCACCAGTTCCTTGGGGCAGCTGGCGCGCTCGATCACCAGCGAGTGGTAGCGGATAACGCTGAACTGCTGCGGCAGGCCGAGGTAGACGCCCTGCCCGTCGGTGCTGAGGGTGCTGGCCTTGCCGTGCATCTGTTGCTGCGCGCGCACGATACGCCCGCCCAGCGCCGCGCCGATGCTCTGGTGGCCCAGGCAGACACCGAGGATAGGCAGCTGGCCGATCAGCGCCTGGATCGCCGCCACGCAGACACCGGCCTCGGCGGGCGAGCGGGGGCCGGGCGACAGCACCAGATGATCGGGCTGCATCGCGGCGATCTCTTCGACCGTGATCTGGTCGTTGCGCACCACCCGCACCTGCTGGCCCAGCTCGCCGAAGTACTGCACCAGATTGAAGGTGAAGCTGTCGTAGTTGTCGATCATCAGCAGCATGTCAGTACCGCCTGGCCGTCCGAAGGAAAAGACGCGCGCCCTCGGGGGGCAGAGAACGAAGTGAGCGTGGGGGCTGTTTCATCTCAAAACCCCTCTTCCACCAACTCGGCCGCGCGGATCAGCGCGCGCGCCTTGTGCTCGGTTTCCTGCCATTCCGTCTCGGGCACCGAATCGGCCACCACGCCGGCCGCAGCCTGCACATAGAGCATGTTGTCCTGCACGATGCCGGTGCGGATGGCAATGGCCACGTCCATGTCGCCGGCAAAACTGAGGTAGCCACAGGCGCCGCCGTAGATGCCGCGCTTGACAGGCTCCAACTCGTCGATCACCTCCATCGCGCGGATCTTGGGCGCGCCGCTCAGCGTGCCGGCCGGGAAGGTGGCGCGCAGCACGTCCATGTTGCTCATGCCGTCCTTCAGCAGCCCCTCGACATTGCTGACGATGTGCATCACATGCGAGTAGCGCTCCACCGCAAAGGCCTCGGTTACCTTGACGCTGCCAGTCTTGGCGATGCGGCCAATGTCGTTGCGCGCCAGATCGATCAGCATCAGGTGCTCGGCGCGCTCCTTGGCATCGGCCAGCAGCTCGGCCTCGGTGGCCAGATCATGCTCGGGTGAATTGCCACGCGGCCGCGTGCCGGCCAGCGGGCGGATGGTGATCTTGTCACCCTGCTCGGTGTGCTCGTGGCGCACCAGGATCTCGGGCGAGGCGCCAACGATCTGAAAGTCACCCAGGTCGTAGAAGTACATGTACGGGCTGGGGTTGAGCGATCGCAGCGCGCGGTACAGGCTCAGCGGGCTTTCGGTATAGCGCTTTTTGAGCCGCTGGCCGATCTGCACCTGCATCATGTCGCCGGCGGCGATCAGCTCTTTGCTCTGCAGCACGGCGGCAATGTAATCGGCCTTGTTGAAATCACGCTGCACCGGATGTGCCTCGCCGCGCTTGACCGGCGGCGCCGTCACCGAGTAGCGCAACTTGTCGCCCAGCTCGGCCAGCCGGCGCTTGGCCTTGAAGTAGGCCTCGCTCTCGCCCGGGTTGGCGTAAACGATCAGGTAGAGGCGGCCCGACAGGTTGTCGATCACTGCCAGCTCTTCGGTTTGCAGCAGCAAGATGTCGGGCGTGTCGAGCCCGCCGCTTTTGTGCACGCCGGCCAGCTTGGGCTCCATGAAGCGCACCGCGTCGTAGCCGAAGTAGCCCGCCAGGCCGCCGCAGAAACGCGGCAGGCCGGGGCGCAGCGCCACCTTGAAGCGGGCCTGGTAGGCCTCGATGAAGTCGAGCGGATTGCCCTCGTGGCGCTCGACCACAACGCCGTCGGTGACGATCTCGGTGAGTGCGCCGTCAGCCGTGGCACTGGCGCGCAGCAGCGTGCGCGCCGGCAGGCCGATGAAGGAGTAGCGGCCGAAGCGCTCGCCGCCGACCACCGACTCCAGCAGGAAGCTGTGCTTGGCGCCGCCAGCCAGCTTGAGGTAGAGCGACAGCGGCGTTTCGAGGTCGGCAAAGGCCTCGCTCAGCAGCGGAATACGGTTGTAGCCCTGGGCGGCCAGGCTCTTGAATTCAAGTTCGGTGATCACGGTGCGCAAACTCCTGGAATCCGCGGCGGCGCACACACAGTGCGGCGCTCACGGAAGGTGCTGGTTTCAGCGGTCAGACCAAGTTGCCGGGGCAGTGGCAGTGGCAGCGGCAGTGGCAGTGGCTGTGGCGCTTGCCGCACGAGTACGCGCGCAACCCGCTTGCCGCCCACGCGATGGCGGGGCCTGAACTCGCGCCGCCACAGCGGCCAGCGGCCAGCGGCCGTTCAGACCCAGACAGATGACCGTCGCCAGGGCCAGGCTCCCCGGTCGGATGACCTTTTGATCTGCTTGCCCGTGCTGAACATGCAATCGAGTGTAGCAGCGGCCCGGGCCGAATTTTTGGCTGAAGTTCGGCCTCGCAATGGGGCTGGCATCAGGCCGAAATCAAGCCTGACGCCCGGGCAATTCCAGCCGATCCAGCGCGCTGATCACCAGGTCGGGCAAGGCCTCGGCCACGGGCCGGCCGTGGTTGTAGCCATAGTCGACCAGCACCACCGCGCAACCGGCGGCGCGCGCCGCCAGGGCATCGTTGCTGCTGTCGCCGATCATCAGCGTCAGCGCGGGCTCAACGCCCAGCGCACGGCAGGTTTCGATCAGCGGCAGGGGATCAGGCTTCTTGCGCGCAAAGCTGTCACCGCCAAAGACCTGGCTGAAAAACCCTCCCAGCCCCTTGGCCGCCAGCAGCGGCCGCGCAAAGGCCGTGGGCTTGTTGGTCAGGCAGGCCAGCCGCAGGCCAGCAGCGGCCAGGCGCTGCAAGCCGGTCAGCACACCGGGATAGACACGCGCATGCTGGCCGTTGATCGCCAGGTAATGGCGCTGGTATTGCTGCCATGCCGGGTCATACAGATCTGGCGCGGCGCCCACCTCGGCCAGCGTGCTGCGGATCAGGTGCTCGCTGCCCTTGCCTACGGTCTGCTCGATGAAACCGCGACCGATGCCCGGCAGGCCCAACTCGGCCAGCGTGCGGTTGAGCGCCACCTCAAAATCGCCAACGGTATCGATCATGGTGCCGTCCAGATCAACGATGACGGCCTGGAAACGCGGCCAGTGGGCGGGCATGGGCATAGGATTCACAGCGATCAAAGGGCTTGATGAGGTTGATGGGGTTGATGGGGTTGAAGGCAGCCGCCAGACGGGGACAATCGCCAGCCATGACAGCGCCTGCAAGCTCCATTCTCGTGCCCGGCCGGATTGCGCCCTGGGCTGTGTTGCTGCTGGCTTGGGCGCTGGGCGGGCCGGCCGCCGCACAGGCCACCAACGCCGGCGCCAGCTCTGCCGCCGAAGAGGCCGGGTCGCCGGTCAGCCCGCAGCCCGCCGCCGCGCCGCTGCTCAGGCCGCCACTGCAGCCGATGAGCCTGGCCAACATCGAAGCCGCGCTGGCGCGGCCGATCGGCGAGGCACTGCGCGCGCCACGCACCAGCGGCACGCTTGATCTGAAGGGCAAGCAGGTCTTCATCGCCGAGTACCTGCTGCTGATCGATATTTCGGGTGAGCTGCCGGTATCGGCCCAGACAGCCAAACAACTGGGCACCCTGGTGAGTGAGCGCCCCGCGCTGCTGGCCTACAGCGCGCGCCATGACATCGCCGCGCTGCAGGCCCTGACCGACCGCGCCTGGGCCGACCTGCAGGTTCGGCTGGCCGCCGCAGGCGTGCAACTGGCCGACGCCGCCGCGCTGCAACTTGAGCATGGCGCGGTCTACGAGGCCAACAGCGCCGCCACCACGGCGCAGGCGCCGGTGCTGCTGGAAAGCCGGCAGGGCGAGCGGCTGCGCCGCTACCTGGCGATGGCACCCACCGGCATGAAGCTGGTGCCACGCTCGGCCGCCGGCATCGGTCTGGGCAACCTCGCTGCGCGGCTGGCCTACCCGCTGCGGCGCGTGGAAGCCCTGTCGCTGGCGCTGGCCATCAACCTCAGCGCGCTCAATGCCCCGGCGGCGCGCGCCTCGGGCTTTGCTTCGGTCGGCGGCCAGCCGGCGCTGTCGCCGCTGATGGAGCTGGCGCCGGCGGCCTCGGCAGCCCTGGTGCATGCCCATGCGCAACTGGCGCTGGTCAATCTGGACGAGGCGCTGGTGCCGGCGGGCGAGTTTGGCCGCTTGCGGCTGGCGCCGCTGGACGGGCCGATACCCAGCAACGATCCGCTCAAGCCGCTGTTCTCGATGGGGCGGCGGCTGTTCGGTGAGGCCGCGCCGGCGCGCATGGACGCGCTGCTTGAGCTGGACGGCCCGGCCACCGCGCGGCTGATGGTCTACCTCAGCGGCGCCGCCAACCAGGCCATCGCCGACGCCTTGAAAGCCGCGCTCTGACGCTGCACGGGCAACGCGCTGGTGGCGGGCGCTGGCCCCACTTCAGCGCGGGCGGGCCGCAGGGCCGACGCGCCGCGCCGCTGCTATCCTGAGCGCCGCATGGACCCCGCCCAGGCTCCCGACCCACCCGCCGCATTGCCCCGAGGCACACGCCTGGCGGAGTTTGAAGTGCTGCGCGTGCTGGGCATCGGCGGCTTTGGCATCGTCTACCTGGCGCTGGACCATGCGCTCGAGCGTGAGGTAGCGATCAAGGAGTACATGCCGTCCTCGCTGGTTGGCCGCAGCGGGGCGCAGCGGGTCTCGCTGCTGTCGCAGGCCAACGCCGAATCGTTCGCGCTGGGTCTGCGCTCGTTTGTCAATGAAGCCCGCTTGCTGGCCCGCTTTGATCACCCTGCGCTGGTCAAGGTGCACCGCTACTGGGAAGCCAACGACACCGCCTACATGGCGATGCCCTATTACACCGGCCGCAACCTGCACGCGGTGCGTCGGCGCATGGACCAGCCGCCGCACGAGGCCTGGCTGCGCGGTCTGCTTGATCCGCTGCTGGGCGCGCTGGAGCGGCTGCACCGCGAGGGTGTCTATCACCGCGACATCTCGCCCGATAACGTGATCCTGCAGCCCGACGGCCAGCCGGTGCTGCTGGACTTTGGCGCGGCGCGGCGCGTGCTGGGCGACAAGAGCATGGTGCTGACGGCGATCCTCAAACCCGCCTACGCGCCGATCGAGCAATATGGCGAGGCCGGCGCGGTCAAACAAGGCCCCTGGACCGACTTGTACGCGCTGGGCGCCACGCTGCACTTTCTGCTGTTGGGCCGCGCGCCGATGCCGGCCACCGCGCGCATGGTGGTTGACGAGATGCAGCCGCTGGCCGGCCAGCAGGCCACACTGTCGGGCTGCTCGGCGGCCTTTCTACACCTCATCGACGGCATGCTGCAGCCGCGCCCGGCCGACCGGCCGCAAAGCGTGGCGGCGCTTCGCGAAGCGCTGACCCAGCTGCGGCCACCGCCCGCCGACGCCACATCGACCTGGGACACCACGCAGGCTTTGCCGCCGGCCAGCGCCGAGTCGGTTGCACCGACCGTGATGGACCTGTCTCAACTGCGTCCGCCAACAGATCCTGCGCCGCCACTGGCCGGTGCCGACGCGACACAGCTGATGTCACGCCACCATGATGCGGCGTCTTTTGATCCGACCCAGCTGCTGGCTCGGGCGTCGGCGGCGGAGGAAGCGTCGCCCACAGTGCAGGACGGCGGGGCGGGTGAACCGGCCCAAGCTGGCGCGTCAAAGCCTGCTGCTGGCCCAGTGACAAGCGCCGCATCCGCCGCATCCGCCGCAACGTTCGCGGCAACGCTCGCGGCAACGTTCGCGGCAACGATTGCGGCGCCAGCCAAGGCCGCAGCCGTTACGCCACCCGCTCAAGGTGCAAGGCCCGGACAGCCCGACCCGCCCGCCAGGACGGCCAGTGTCGGCAGCGCGGCCGGCGCAGGCAGCCCGGGCGGGCCGGCGGATCCGCTGCCCGTCGGCCCAGCGGCGCGGCCGATCAAACCCATCGAGCCGGCCGAACCGGTGATGCCGCCAACCTGGCCGTCAACCACCAAGGCCGAGTCTGGTGCCGGCGTCGGCGCCGACGCCGGCGATGGCGATGGCGATGGCGCCGCAATCGCCGGCGAGCGGCGCGCGCCCGCCGCCGCACCGGCCCGCTCAGGCCAGCGCTGGCCGCTGGGCATCGGCGCGGCGGGCTTGCTTGGCCTGGGCCTGTGGCTGGCCATGGCACCCGGCAAACCAATGCTTGACGGCAGCGCCGGTGCCGGCGGCGCTTCGGCACCGCTGACCACAACGACGGCAGCGCCGGCCTCGGCGGCGGAGCTGGCGGCAGCTGCGGCGCCCACCGAAGCAGCCGCAGCGCCGTCGCCCAGCGCGCCCAGCGCGTCCAACGTAAACCGTACTGCGGCGGCCCCGGATCGCCCCGCGCCGCAGCTGGCCACCGCCAGCAAGTCCGCCGCCAAGCTCGCCGCCAACCCGCAGCCGCCAGCGCGCACGCGCGCAGCTGCGCCAACCGCAGAAGCAGTCGAAGCCCCACCCCTACTACCGGCGTCGGCGCCGGTGCCGGGCGGCGCGCCCGGCCTGGCCACCTCGATCACCCGCCTGCCACCGGCGGCCGAGACCGCGGCAACCACGCCAGGCGCAGCGCCCGCCCGCACGCCGACCGGCCCAGCGCATGCCACGCCAGACCTGCCACGGCCAGCGGCCAGTGCTGCGCTGGCCACGGCCCAGCCACCGGCCGCCGCGACGCCGGTGCCGGCGACGGTGACAACTCACCGTTCTGCAGCGGCGGCGGCGACGCCGCGCGAGCCCGAGCCGGTGCTGCTGCAGGCCCGTGCGCTAAGCCCCAGCGAGCGCTGCGAGGGCCGGGTGCTGGTGGCGCTGTGGGCCTGCATCGAGCGCGTTTGCAAGGCCGACACCGGGCTGCGCGATCACCCCGACTGCGTCAAGCAGCGGCGCTAGGAGCCTGTCGGGCTTGGGGCGTCGAAAAGCGAGAATCGGCCCCAGCGAGGACAGTTCTTGCCGGATTTGCAGCCCCATAGCCCAGCTATGGGGCAAAAAGACGGTGAGAAATGGACCGCTGCGGTCGATTCGCAG
>JBBQJN010000122.1:0-10924 GCA_038325945.1 Burkholderiales bacterium
CGGAGCAGCGAGACCGCCCAGTAGCAATCCGGGGTCAGCTTTACCTCGTATAGCTGACGCTCGGTCCTGCGCCGGGGGCCGAACCGAACGTCGGCTTGATGGCGCTTACCGCGAGTACGCCCGACGGCGGCGACCGGCTCCTCCCGCTGCATCGCTGACACCGACGTCTTCAGCCTGAGCGGCAGCATAGGGGTCGATTCCTGCCGTCCGTCCCACCGCAGCCCATGACCCATCATCACCAGGTTGCCAGCTCGCATCTATCGGCGCTTCGGCGTTCCCACTGGGCTGCTGATCATGCGCTGACCACCGAATGCAGCCGCTTGCCCATCGAGCCGCCGCCGGCTGCGGTCACCTATCGGGCCGATGGCTATTGCCCCGCCAGCCGCCCCGACTCGAGCCGCAGCACCCGCTGACAACGCGCAGCCAGGGTGCTGTCGTGGCTGACCAGCACAAAAGCGGTGCCGCGCTCGCGCGCCAGAGCCAGCATCAGCTCAAACACGGTGTCGGCACTGGCGCGGTCCAGGTTGCCGGTGGGCTCATCGGCCAGCACGCAGGCCGGGCGGGTGACCAGTGCGCGGGCGATCGCCACGCGTTGACGCTCGCCGCCTGAGAGCTGCGCCGGCTTATGGTCTAGCCGGGCCGCCAGGCCCACCGCCGTCAGCGCCTCGCGCGCCGCCGCTTGCGCGCTGGCCACGCTGTCGCGGCGGATGCGCAGCGGCATGGCCACGTTCTCCAGCGCGGTGAATTCAGGCAGCAGGTGGTGAAACTGGTAGACAAAGCCGAGGTGCCGGTTACGCCACAGGCCTTGCGCGGCGGCGTCCAGATCGGCCAGGCGCTGGCCCATCAGGCTGACCACACCCGCGCTGGGCGCGTCCAGCCCGCCCAGCAGGTGCAGCAGCGTGCTCTTGCCCGAGCCCGAGGCGCCGACGATGGCCAGCGTCTCGCCCGCCTGCACCTGCAGGCTGACGCCTCGTAGCACCTCGACATCGAGCCCGCCGTCGGTGAAGCGCTTGCTCAGGCCTTCGCAGCTCAAGATCATTTCAAACCGGCCCTAATTGCAAAGCCGCGACGGCACCAACGTAGCGACGTCACCCAGCGGACGCCGTGGAACCGGCTCCGCCGGGCCACTGGCGTCGCCCCCCTGGGGGGGAGCGCCGAAGGCGCTACGGGGGGGGGTCCAGTCACTCATAGCGCAGCGCTTCGGCCGGGCGCACCCGGCTGGCACGCCAACTCGGGTAAAGCGTGGCGATGAAGGCCAGCACCAGTGAGATCAAGGTGATCGGCAGCACGTCGGACAGCCGCGGATCGCTCGGCATGTGGCTGATCAGGTAGACGCTGCCGGGCAGAAAGGCCACGCCCAGCAGACGCTCCAGCGCCGGCACCAGGGTACCGATGTTGACCGCCACCAGCAGCCCCAGCCCGACCCCCGCCGCCGTGCCGATGATGCCGCTGGCCGCGCCCTGCACCACAAAGATGCCCATCACCGAGCGCGGGCTGGCGCCCAGCGTGCGCAGGATGGCGATGTCGGCACGCTTGTCGGTCACCGTCATCACCAGCGTCGATACCAGGTTGAAGGCGGCCACCGCGACGATCAGCGTCAGGATGATGAACATCAGCCGCTTCTCCAGCTGCACCGCGTCGAACCAGTTGCGGTTGGTGCGGGTCCAGTCGCGCACCAGCAGGCCCGACGGCAAGACGTTGATCAGCTGCTGCGCCACGCCACGGGCCTGGTGCAGATCGCTCAGCTTGAGCTGCACGCCGGTGGCGCCGCCGGTGCGGTAGAGCAGCGCGGCATCGTCGAGGTGGATCAGCGCCAGGCTGCTGTCGTACTCGTAGTGGCCCGAGTCAAAGGTGCCGGCAACGATGAAGCGCTTGAGCCGCGGCACCGTGCCGGCCGGCGTTACCTGGCCGCCCGGCGCCACCAGCGTAACGCTGTCGCCGGTCTTGACGCGCAGCGCGCGGGCCAGCTCGCTGCCCAGCACGATGCGCCACTCACCCGGCTGCAGCTGCGCCAGCGGGCCGTCCTTCATCTGCGCCGCCAGCGGTGTGACCTTGATCTCCTCGGCCGGATCGATGCCGCGCACCACCGCGCCGCGCATGTCGTCGCCACGGGCAACCAAGGACTGCATGGCGATGAACGGCGCCGCAGCCACCACCGCCGGGTTCTGCCGCGCCTGCGCGGCGGTGGCGCGCCAGTCGGCCAGCGCCTCGCCGTTGATGTCGAGCACTTCGATGTGCGCCACCACGCTGAGCATGCGTTCGGCCACTTCCTTCTGGAAGCCGTTCATCACGCTGAGCACGATGATCAGCGCCGCCACGCCCAACGAGATACCCAGCATCGACACCAGCGAGATGAAGGAGATAAAGCCGTTGCGGCGCCCGGCGCGGCCAGCGCGTGTGTAGCGCCAGCCGATTTGCCATTCGTAAGGCCAAGCCTGGAGGCGATCGCGCAGAGACATAAGGGCGCGATGCTAACAGTGGGCCCGGAGCGGGCACGGTCGAGGCCGCGCCGGCACCACACCCGGATAATGCCCAGCACATGCACCTGATGATCCCCTTTGCCGGCACCGTGTCCGAGGCCGGCCGGCTGGCCCTGCAGACGCTGTCGCTGCCCGGCCTAGAGCGCCTGCTGGCCGGGCTGAGCCCGGCCGCCGTGCTGGGCAGCGACGAGTTCAGCCTCAACGCGCCGCACGAACAAGCGCTGGCGCTGGCGCTGGGCTGGCCCATCGCCGAGGCCACCTTGCCCGGCGCAGCCCTGCCCTGGGCCGCGCTGCAGGCCGCCGCGCTGGGCCTGGCCGCCGACCAACCCTGGGGCCTGCTGACACCGGTGCAACTGCATGTCGGCACCGAGCAGGTCAGCCTGGGTTTGCCGGCCGATCTGCAGCTTGACGAAGCCAGCTCCCGCGAATTGCTGGAACTGGTGCGCCCCTTGTTCGAGAGCGAGGGCTTCAGCCTGCACTGGGCCGCGCCGCTGCAGTGGCTGGCCAGCCATGCGCTGTTTGACGGCCTGGCCACCGCCTCGCTTGACCGCGTCACCGGCCGTCACCTCAACCCCTGGCTGGCCGGCCAGCGCGAGGCCCGGCTGATTCACCGCCTACAAAGCGAGGTGCAGATGCTGCTGCACTATCACCCGCTGAACGAGCAGCGCGAGGCCGCCGGCCTGCCGGTGGTCAATTCCTTCTGGCTCAGCGGCTGCGGCCGGCTGCCCGCGGCCGGTGGGCCGCTCGGTGGGTCGCCCGGCCCGGCACCAACGCTTGACGACAGACTGCGCGCCCCAGCGCTGGCCGAAGACTGGGCCGGCTGGGCCGAAGCCTGGCAGGCGTTGGACGCCGGCCCGATCACAGCGCTGCAAGGCGAAGCCGGCGCCGATACCCGGCTCACGTTGTGCGGCGAGCGCCGCGCCCAGGCTTTCACACTGGCGCCGCAAGGCCTGTGGCAGCGGCTGTCGGGCGGCTGGCGCCGGCCGTCGGCGCTGGCTGTGCTGGAGACTTTGTGAGCACACTGAGCGCCGGCCCGCAACTGCTGCTGCGCGATGTGCCGCCGCGGGTGGCCTTTGCGTTGGAGCAGGCCGGCGTGCATCCGCTGCTGGCGCGGCTGTTGGCGGCACGCGGTGTGCGCTCGGCCGACGATTTGGACGACGGTCTGGCCCGCTTGCTGCCGCCAACCGCACTGCTGGGCGCCGAAGCCGCCGCACGCTTGCTGGCCGACGCCATCGCCACTGGCCGGCAGATCTGCATCGTCGCCGACTACGACTGCGACGGCGCCACCGCCTGCGCCGTGGCCTTGCGCGGCCTGGCCATGCTGGGCGCTGCGCCCGCCACGCTGGGCTACGTGGTGCCCGACCGATTGATCCATGGCTATGGCCTGACGCCGGCCATCGTTGACCTGGCGCTGGCCTCGTCGCCCGCCGCGCCGCCGCAACTGCTGGTGACGGTGGACAACGGCATCGCCAGCAGTGCCGGTGTGGCCCATGCCCGCGCGCTGGGCCTGCAGGTGCTGGTAACCGACCACCACCTGCCGGCGCTGGGTGCCGACGGCGAGATCGAGCTGCCCGACGCCAATGTCATCGTCAACCCCAGCCAGCCCGGCTGCGGCTTCGAGAGCAAGGCGCTGGCCGGCGTCGGTGTGATGTTCTATGTGCTGCTGGCGCTGCGCGCCGAGCTGCGCGCCCGCGGCGCGTTTGATGCCGCCACGCAGCCGCGGCTCGATGCCCTGCTGGATCTGGTAGCGCTGGGCACGGTGGCCGACGTGGTGCGGCTCGACGCCAACAACCGCCGCCTGGTGGCGCAAGGCCTCAAGCGCATCCGCGCCGGCCGCATGCAGGCCGGCGTGGCCGCGCTGTTTGTCGCCGCTGGCCGGCAGCCGGCGCGTGCCAGCGGCTTTGACTTCGGCTTTGCGCTGGGCCCGCGCATCAACGCCGCCGGCCGGCTGTCGGACATGACGCTGGGCATTGAATGCCTGACCACCGACGACCCCGAGCGCGCCAGTGCGCTGGCGCAGCAACTCGATGCCATCAACCGCGAGCGCCGCGAGGTCGAGGCCGACATGCGGCTGCAAGCCGAGCTGCTGCTTGAACAGGTGCTCGCCGCGCAATCGCAGGCCGAGGCCACGCCCAGCGCCTTGGTGCTCTACGACCCGGCTTTCCACGAAGGCGTGGTCGGCATCGTCGCCGGCAGGTTGAAAGACCGGCTGCACCGGCCCACCTTTGTGCTGGCGCGTGGCCTGGACGGCCTGCTCAAGGGCTCGGGCCGCTCGATCCCGGGTTTTCATCTGCGCGACGCGCTCGACCTGGTCAGCAAGCGCCACCCCGGCCTGCTGCGGCGCTTTGGTGGCCATGCCATGGCCGCCGGCTGCACACTGGGCGAGGCCGACTGGCCAAGCTTTGCCAGCGCGCTGCAGCAAGTGGCCAGCGATTGGTTGCTGCCCGAGACGCTGAACCGCTGCCTGGCCACCGACGGCCCGCTGGCCGGCGAGTATTTCAATGTCAGCACGGTGGCCACGCTGGATGCCCAGGTCTGGGGCCAGGGCTTCGAAGCGCCGTTATTCTGCGACGAGGTTGAGGTGCTGCAGCAGCGGCTGGTGGGCGAGAAACACCTGAAGCTGCGGGTGCGCCATGCCGGACAGCTGCGCGACGCGATCTGGTTTGGCCATGCCGAGCCGCTGCCGCCGCGGGTGCGGCTGGCTTACCGGCTCAACCTCGACGAATATCAAGGCCAGCAACGCTTGCAGATGGTGGTGGAAGCCGCCTCGGAGACCCGCACATGACAGCCGCCAAGCCCCTCAACCACAGGCCCCTGATGGATCGACGGCGCTGGCTGGCCGCGGGCGCCGTTGCGGCCAGCCTGCTGACGGCGGGCCCGGCCTGGGCGCAATCGCCCGAACCCAAGGTCAGCGTCGTCGCCCATGGCCTGGTCAACCCCTGGGGGCTGGCCTTCCTGCCCGATGGCCGCATGCTGGTTACCGAGCGGCCCGGTCGCATGCGCATCGTGGCCACTGACGGCAAGCTGGGCCCGCCGCTGCCGGGGCTGCCGCCGGTGGTCAGCGAGGGCCAGGGCGGCCTGCTGGATGTGGTGATCGACCCGCGCTTTGCCAGCAATCGCTTGATCTACTGGAGCTACAGCGAAGCTGCGGGCAGCGGCGAGACCGGCAACGGCACCACCGTGGCCCGCGCAAGGCTCGAAGGTGAGCGCGGCATTGAGCGCCTGGCCGATGTGCAGATCGTCTTCAGACAATGGCCCAAGGTGGCCAGCCGGCTGCACTTCGGCTCCAGGCTGGCCTTCGGCCTTGACGGCCGCTTGTTCATCACGCTGGGCGACCGCTTTTCGCGCAAGGACGATGCCCAGGTGCTGGACAACCACCTCGGCAAGATCGTGCGCATCGAGACCGACGGCCGGCTGCCGGCCGACAACCCCTGGCTGGGCAAGCCCGGCCTGCCGGCGGCGATGAAGCCCGAGATCTGGAGCTACGGCCACCGCAATGTGCAGGGCGCGGCGATCCACCCGCTGACCGGCGATCTGTGGATCAGCGATCATGGCCCGCAGGGCGGCGACGAGCTCAACCTGGTGCAGCCCGGCCGCAACCATGGCTGGCCGGAGATCACCACCGGCCGCAACTACGGTACCGGCACCAAGATCGGCGAAGGCACCGAGCGCGCCGACGTGGTGGCGCCGCTGCTGCACTGGGTACCGACCTCGATCGCGCCGGCCGGCATGGCCTTCCTCACCAGCGAGCGTTATGCCGGCTGGAAAGGCAACCTTTTCATCGCCACGCTGCGCGGCCAGGCCCTGCTGCGCATCGAGCTTGACGGCAACCGCGTTGTGCGCCAAGAGCGCTTGCTGCAGCAACTCAACGAGCGCCTGCGCCATGTGGTGCAAGGGCCCGACGGCCTGCTCTACCTGCTGACCGACAACGCCGACGGGCGCATCCTGAGGCTGCTGCCATGACTCACGACGACCACGACCACGACCACGATCACGACCACGACCACGATCACGAGCACAGCGAGCTGGGCGAGATGGCGCTGCGGGTGCGCGCGCTGGAAACCGTGCTCGGCGAGAAGGGCTACATCGACCCCGCCGCGCTGGATGTGCTGATCGACAGCTACCAGACCCGCATCGGCCCGCGCAATGGCGCGCGGGTGGTGGCCAAGGCCTGGGTTGACCCGGCTTTTCGCGCCGCACTTGAGCAAGACGCCAGCGCAGCCATCGCCACGCTGGGCTACAGCGGCCGCCAGGGAGAACACATGCAGGCCGTGTTCAACAGCGACGAGCAGCACCACCTGGTGGTCTGCACGCTGTGCAGCTGCTACCCGTGGCCGGTGCTGGGCCTGCCGCCCACCTGGTACAAAAGCGCGCCCTACCGCGCGCGGGCGGTGAAAGATCCGCGCGGCGTGCTGGCCGATTTCGGCGTGCAGTTGCCGGCGAGCCAACGCGTCCGCGTCTGGGACAGTACCGCCGAGTTGCGCTACCTGGTGATCCCGCAGCGGCCGGCTGGCAGCGAAGGCCTGAACGAGGATCAACTGGCCGCGCTGGTGAGTCGCGATTCGATGATCGGCACCGGGCTGGCCCGTGTGCTCGATCCAGCACCATGAGTTACACCACCCATGCCGACCTCGGCGGCCAGAGCGGCCATGGCGCGGTGCGGCCCGAGCCCGAAGGCGAACTCTGGCACGCCCACTTTGAGCCCAGGGCGCTGGCGCTGACGCTGGCGATGGGCGCCACCGGCGAGTGGAACATCGACCAGAGCCGCGCCGCCCGCGAAACCCTGCCCGACTACGCCCGCCTCAGCTACTACCGTATCTGGCTGGCCGGGCTGCACAAGCTGCTGACTGAGCGCGGCCTGGTCGCCGACGACGAGCTGGCCGCCGGCCATGCGCTGCACCCGGCGCGGCCGCTGGCGCGTGTGCTGCGCGCCGAAGCTGTGCCGGCGGCCTTGGCCAAGGGCTCGGCCACCGCCAGACCGGCCGCGACGCAGGCGCGCTTCCAGGTCGGTGACCAGGTGCGCACACGCAGCGCCAGCGCCGACCACCACACCCGTCTGCCCGGCTACGCGCTCGGCCGCCGTGGCCGGGTTGAGCGCGTGCACGGCGCCCATGTCTTTGCCGACGCCCATGCGCAAGGCCTGGGTGAAATGCCGCAGTGGCTGTACACCGTGGTGTTTGAGGCCACCGCGCTCTGGGGCGATGCGGCGCAAGCCGGGCTGCAGGTCTCGATCGACGCCTGGGAACCCTATCTGCATGCCGACACCGGCTACGCAACATGAGCGATTCCGCGCTCAGCAGCCCCGGCCTGCCGCTGTGGACCACGGCTGATGGCGAAACCGCCCCGGTGTTTGCCGAACCCTGGCAAGCCCAGGCCTTTGCGATGACGCTGCAGTTGCACCAGCGTGGCCTGTTCAGCTGGCCCGAATGGGCGGCCGCGCTGGCAGCGCAGATCAAGGCCGCGCAGCAACAGGGCGATGCCGACCTCGGCAACACCTATTACCAGCACTGGCTGGCGGCGCTCGAATCGCTGGTGGCCAGCAAAGGTGCCGCCCGCACCGACGAACTGGCGCGCTGCGCGCTGGCCTGGCAGCATGCCGCCGATCGCACGCCGCATGGCCTGGCGATCATGCTGCAGCCTGGCGACTACGGCGTCTGAGAGCGGCGCAGCGCGCGCCGCGATAACGCAAGAACAGCGGCAAAGCACCCGCCATTTCAGCGCTTGACGGCCACGCACCGGCCCTAGCATCGAAGCACAGAGCACACCGCCTTGCCCAGGGCGGGCCCGCTGTCGTCTCCGCTAGGAACCGCCATGTCCGACATGTCCATGCCGCCACTGACTCTGGTGCCACAGTCGCCAGAGACCGGCCACGCGCCGTCGCCCGATCCGGCGGCGGCCGCCGGTCTGACCTGGCCTGCGCCACCGACACCGGGCTATCCGACGGCCAAGCTGCTGGCGGCCAACGAAGCCTGCGAGCTCGAGGCGCTCAGCGGCAAGATCACTGCCGGCCGGCTGGTCAGCATCGATACCGAGGCAGGCGTGGCGCGGCTGCAGATTCCGTCGGCGCGCACCGCGCTCAAACTCCAGTTTGATCAGTTCAAGCGGCTCACGCTGAGCCATCCGCTGGAACCGCGCGCGCTGGCCAATCTGGAGGACCTCAACGCCACCACGCCGCTGCTGCCGCAGCGCCTGCTGCAGACCTTGCGGCTGAGCTTTAACGATGGCAGCCAGCGCACCATCGCCAGCGTGGGCGTGGTGGATACGCCGCGCGGTCTGTTCACATTCAGCCCGTTTGACGCCAGTGGCGCGCTGCTGCGCAGCTTCTATCCGCGGCCGGTATTGGTCGCCTACAGCGAAGGGGATGGCGGCGCCGACATTGCGCTGCCCAGCGACGAGCCAGAGACCGAGCGCATGGCGCTGGACGAGCTGGACCTGACGGCAGAGCGCGCACCCCTTCGGCCGCCAGAACGGCCGTCAATTCGGCCGTCAGTTCGGCCGTCAGTTCGGCCGTCAGTTCGGCCGCAGGACCCGCCGCAAGACTTGCCGCTCAAGCCGTCGTCCAACCGGCCGCCGCCAGTGGTCAACAGCCCGCCGCTGACCCTCGCGAGCGAGGCCACGACGGCCGAGCCGGCCGCTGTGAAGGCCCAGCCCACCTCGCTGGGCAACCTGCTGTCGACGCAGCAGATCACCAACATCGAACAGCTGACGCTGGCGATCGAGCAGCAGGCGCGCATGCCGATGGTGCGCATCGGCGAGGCCTTGATCGGCCTGGGTTTCCTCAGCGAGGAAAAACTGGCCGAGGCACTGCTGCTGCAGTCGCGCGACCGCAGCCTGCCGCTGGGCGAGCTGCTGGTGCGCCGAGGCGCGGTAACCCGCGCCGACCTGCAGACCGCGCTGGCCCGCAAGATGGGCTACCCGATGGTCGATGTGACCAGCTTCCCGGTGGATCCCGATGCCGCGCTCAAGCTGCCGCTGAGCGCCGCGCGACGCTTGCCGGCGTTGCCGCTGATGATGCACTGCGGCCGCCTGGTGGTGGCGCTGGAAGACCCGTCAGCGCGCAACGTGATCGACGAGATCGAGTTCAGTGCCGAATGCAAGGCGCTGCCGGTGCTGGCCCGCGCCGGCATGCTGGGCGCGGTGATCGAGCGCGTTTACCAACGCCTGGGCAAGGACAACATCAGCGCCGCGGCCGAGCTCAACTTCAACTTCACGCTCGACGGCGAGGACGCCAACAGCACCAACAAGCTGCTGGCCAACCTGGAGCAGCAGCAAGTCCAGACCAAGGCCGAGGACGACGCGCCGATCGAGCAGAGCGACAACTCGCTGGTGCGTTTGATCAACACCATGATCCTGGAGGCGCAGCGGCAGCGGGTCTCGGACATCCACATCGAGTGCCAGCCCAACAGCGAGAAGGTCAAGGTGCGCTTCCGCCGCGACGGCGTGCTGCGGCCTTACATCGAGCTGCCGCACACCTACCGGCAGGCGATGGTGGCGCGCATCAAGATCATGTGCGACCTCGACATCTCCGAGCGCCGCAAGCCGCAGGACGGCAAGATCAGCTTTGGCCGCTGGATGCAGGGCCACAAACTGGAACTGCGCGTGGCCACCATCCCCACCGCCAATGGTCTGGAGGACGTGGTGATGCGGTTGCTGGCCTCGGCCAGAACACTGCCGCTGGACGGCATGGGCTTGCAGGCCGATACGCTGGCACAGCTCAAGGCGGTGGTTGAGCGGCCCTATGGCATGGTGTTGTGCGTTGGCCCTACCGGCAGCGGCAAGACCACCACGCTGCATGCCGCGCTGGGCCATATCAACACCCCCGAGCGCAAGATCTGGACCGCCGAGGACCCGGTGGAAATCACCCAACCCGGGCTGCGCCAGGTGCAGGTCAATCCAAAAATCGACTGGACCTTTGCCAAGGCGCTGCGTGCCTTTCTGCGCGCTGACCCCGATGTGGTGATGGTGGGCGAGATCCGCGACAGCGAGACCGCGCAGATGGCAATCGAAGCCTCGCTGACCGGCCACCTGGTGATGAGCACGCTGCACACCAACAGCGCGCCCGAGACCGTGACCCGGCTGCTCGACATGGGCATGGACCCGTTCAGCTTTGCCGACAGCCTGCTGGCCGTGCTGGCCCAGCGCCTGGTGCGCCGGCTGTGCCAGCACTGCGTGCAGCAGCGCCCGGCCAGTGAGGAGCAACTGCAGGCGCTGGCCGGCGAGTACGCGCTGTCCTGCCCCGACCCGGCGCAGCGCCCCGAGCGCGATGTCTTGATCGCCGAGTGGACCCAGCGCTTTGGCGTTGACGGCACGCTGATGCATGCCCATGCGCTGGGCTGCGACCACTGCGACCACAGCGGCTTCTCGGGCCGCGTTGGCCTGCACGAGATGCTGGTGATCAGCCGCGAGCTGCGCCACCTGATCCAGACCAGCGCGCGCGCCGAGGA
>JBBQJN010000123.1:0-10885 GCA_038325945.1 Burkholderiales bacterium
GGCCAGCATCTCGCGCACCATGCTCGAGTCCCAGCCCTTGGCCATCAGCGCGGCCTTGGCCACCGGCGGCGTGGGTGAGCTCTTGATGGTGGCGATGAACTCGTCGATGTTGGCCAGCGCCACGGCCAGGCCTTCGAGCACATGGCCGCGATCGCGCGCCTTCTTCAGTTCGTAGACCGTGCGACGCGTCACCACTTCGCGGCGGTGCTCAAGGAAAACCTCGACCAGCTCGCGCAGGTTGCACAGGCGCGGCTGGCCGTCGATCAGCGCCACCATGTTGATGCCGAAGCTGTCCTGCAGCTGCGTTTGTTTGTACAGGTTGTTCAGCACCACCTCGGGCACTTCACCCCGCTTCAGCTCGATCACCACCCGCATGCCCGACTTGTCGGACTCGTCCTGGATGTGGCTGATGCCGTCGATCTTCTTCTCGTGCACCAACTCGGCGATGCGCTCGAGCAGCGTCTTCTTGTTGACCTGGTAGGGGATCTCGTCAACGATGATCGACTGTCGGCTGCCGCGGTCGATGTCGTCAAAGTGGCACTTGGCCCGCATCACCACCTTGCCGCGCCCGGTGCGATAGCCCTCACGCACGCCGTTGACGCCGTAGATGATGCCGGCGGTGGGGAAATCGGGCGCCGGCACGATCTCCATCAACTCCTCGATCGTCGCCTCGGGCACCTTCAACAAGTGCAGGCAGGCGTCGACGATCTCGTTGAGGTTGTGCGGCGGGATGTTGGTGGCCATGCCCACCGCAATGCCGGTCGCGCCGTTGATCAGCAGGTTGGGCAGCCGCGCGGGCAGCACCGTGGGCTCTTTTTCAGAGCCGTCGTAGTTGGGCGCGAAGTCGACGGTCTCCTTGTCGATGTCGGCCAGCATCTCGTGGGCGATCTTCGACAAGCGGATCTCGGTGTAGCGCATCGCCGCCGCGTTGTCGCCGTCTACTGAGCCGAAGTTGCCCTGGCCGTCAACCAGCATGTGGCGCAGCGAGAAGTCTTGCGCCATGCGCACGATGGTGTCGTAGACCGCGGTATCACCGTGCGGGTGGTACTTGCCGATGACGTCGCCAACGATGCGCGCACTCTTCTTGTATGGGCGGTTCCAGTCGTTGTTCAGCTCGTGCATCGCAAACAGCACGCGTCGATGCACCGGCTTGAGGCCATCACGCGCATCGGGCAGGGCGCGACCGACGATCACGCTCATCGCGTAATCGAGGTACGAGCGCCGCATCTCCTCTTCGAGGCTGATCGGCAGGGTTTCCTTGGCGAAGGGCGTCATGCAGGTGCGGCGTGGCGGCGCCGATGGAAAAAGTGAGCCGGCGCAGACCGTTCTGCGTGGCAACCGGCCATTCTAAGCGGGGTCAAGGTGTAGCGGCTATGCAACATCTGCGGCGCTTCCGGCGCTTCTGGTGGCTGAAAATCCAGTCGGCTGAAGGCCGTATGGCACAATCAGTCATCGGTGGTAAACGCTTGCCAAACCGGGTGTTTGCCGGCTTTTCTTGCTTCCGATTTGGACATTACGCAGAGCATCTGCGGCTTTCCTCGAGAGGAGAATCATGAAGAAATTGAATATGGTGGCGGTGCTTTTTGCATCGGCCGCACTCGCAGCCCCGTTCGCTGCTTTTTCCGCTGCTCACTCGGGCGGCATGCCCAAGGCCAATGACAATTGGCGTAGCACGGACGGCACCGTTTGGAAAAACGGTACCAATGAACTGTGCTGGCGTGACGCCAACTGGACACCGGCAACGGCTGACCAGGCTTGCGACGGTGCTATCAAGCCCGCCGCGCCCATGGCTGCTCCGGCTCCGGCCGTTGCGCCGCCGCGGGCGCCGGCTCCTGCCGCTGCTCCGGCACCCGCTCCGGTGGCCCGTCCTGCTCCGGCACCGGTACCGGTGCCGGCCAAACCGGTCAGCGAGAAGGTCACCTTCGCCGCCGACGCTTTCTTTGACTTCGACAAATCTGTACTGAAGCCCGAAGCCAAGGCCAAGCTCGACGACCTGGTGGGCAAGACTTCGGCTGTGGCCCTTGAAGTAATCATCGCAGTCGGTCACACCGACGCGGTGGGTACCGACGGCTACAACCAGCAGCTCTCGGTCAGGCGTTCTGAAGCTGTCAAGGCCTACCTGGTGGGCAAGGGCATCGAGAAGAACCGCGTCTACACTGAAGGCAAGGGCGAAAAGCAGCCTGTGGCCGACAACAAGACTACCGAAGGCCGCGCCAAGAACCGCCGCGTCGAAATCGAAGTGGTGGGCACCCGCGCCATGAAGTGATCCCTGGCCTTCGGGCCTGGAATCAGCGCCCCGCTTCAGCGGGGCCTTCGCAAAACCCCGCCTCGGCGGGGTTTTCTGCTTTTGAGCGCCCCCAGCCTGCCGCTTCGCGTCAGGCCCCCCGAGGGGGATGAGGAAACTTGGGGCGGCCCGGCGTTTCCTCATGAGCCGTTACGATAGCCGCCATGACCGTGAACGCCGACCCTCAGGAACTGGCCAAATTTGGCGCGCAAGCCCACCGTTGGTGGGATACCGAAGGTGATTTCAGACCGCTGCACCAGCTCAATCCGGTGCGCCTGGACTGGATCGACTTGCGCGCAGGCTTGCCAGGCAAACGTGTGCTCGACGTCGGCTGTGGCGGCGGCATCCTTTCAGAATCGATGGCGCTGCGCGGCGCCGAGGTGCTGGGCATCGATCTCTCAAGCCAGCCGCTGAAGGTGGCTCAATTGCATGCCATGGAAGCTGGTGTCAACCGGCTGAGCTATCGCGAGGTGGCAGTGGAAGCATTGGCCATCGAGATGCCCGCAAGTTTTGACGCCGTCACCTGCATGGAGATGCTCGAGCATGTGCCCGATCCGGCGGCGGTGGTGCGGGCCTGCGCGGCCTTGGTCAAGCCCGGCGGTTGGGTCTTCTTTTCAACCATCAACCGCAACGCCAAGGCCTGGCTGCTGGCCGTGGTGGCGGCCGAACATGTGCTGCAGCTGCTACCCAAGGGCACGCACGAGTACCCGCGTTTCATCCGCCCCAGCGAGCTGGCGCGCTGGGCGCGCGACGCCGGGCTGGTGAGCGATGGCTTCAACGGCATGGACTACAACCCACTGACGCAGCGCTTCAAGCTCTCCAGCGACACCTCGGTGAACTACCTGTTGGCCTGCCGAGCGCCGGCATGAGGCTGCTGCCAAGCATTGTGCTGTTCGATCTGGACGGCACGCTGATCGACAGCGCGCCCGATCTGGCCGGCGCGGCCAATGAACTGCGTGCCGAGCATGGCCTGGCGCCGTTGCCCTATGCGGCACTGCGGCCGATGGTGGGCACTGGCGCGCGCGGCATGCTCGGCGTTGCCTTCGGCGTGACGCCCGAAGACGAGGCTTTTGCGGCACTGCGCGATGACTTTCTGGCGCGCTATGCGCAGCGGCTGCTGCACAGCACGGTGGTGTTTGCCGAGGTCGCACCCGCGCTGGATGCGCTGGACGCCGCTGGCATCTGCTGGGGCATCGTCACCAACAAGGCGATGCGCTTCACCGAGCCGCTGGTCGCGGGGTTGGGCCTGGGGCGGCGCGCGGCGGTGGTGATTTCCGGCGATACCACGCCGCATGCCAAACCCCATCCTGAGCCATTGCTTGAAGCCGCCCGCCGTCTGGGCGTGGCGCCGGCCAAGTGCTGTTATATCGGCGACGACCACCGCGATGTGGTTGCCGGGCAGTCAGCGGGCATGCGCACGCTGGTGGCGGGCTGGGGCTACCTGGGCCAGGGCGAGCCGGTGCAGGCCTGGGGCGCCGATCAGGTGCTTTCTTCGCCAAGCCAGCTCTTGCAATGGCTGGAACTGCCCTAAACTACGCACTACCAGGGGCCGACCTGGCTTCGACGTGGGTACGGAGTCGGTTCAGGGCATGCCGAGCACCAGTTCGCTCGTAAAACCACTGGAAACAAAGTAACTGCGAACGATACCTCGTACGCCCTCGCCGCTTAAAAACCGGTGAGCTTCGCAACGGTTCGCCGATGGGCCGGGTCCAAGCCGCAAGGTAGAAGGCTGCGAAGTCATACACATTGGCTGGTGCCCTGCTGCGTCATTCAGCAGGGGACGAGAACCAAGTGACTGGTGGATCCGATAGCGTGCTGCTGCGCGATCAGAAACATGAGACTCAAATCAGCCAGCTAAGCATGTAGAACTGACCGGTAATGGCTTGCGGACGGGGGTTCGATTCCCCCCGGCTCCACCATACAAAGCCCCGCAAGGGGCTGCAAGTGATCAAGGCGCCAAGTCTCGCAAAGACTTGGCGCCTTTTTCACGTCCGCCAGCCATCGCCGCCAGGGTGACGCGCAGATGCACAGTGCGAGCAGGCCGGCACCAAAGGCCTGCCTGCGCGCAATCTCGGCGCCCTGACCCGCCCGACGTGGAGCATGGGATGATTGCCCGACGAGCGCAGCAACTTGTGGTGCGACAGCTGGCGTTACAGCTACCCGGGCGGCGTGCCCGATAGCTATGCCATCGGCGCGGCGTTTGCGCCGCTGTCGATCGGCATCGAGGTGCTGCAGGCCGTGCCCGAGCCGCAGACACTGGCGCTGTGGCTGCTGGGCGCCGCCGGGTTGGCGGCCAGGCTGCGCCGAGTCTGACCGCCAAGCAGAGGTGCCCGGCCCGCCGGGCCCGCTCATCTGAGCCGCTTTGCCCCTGTTTCACTGCCCGATCCGGCCGAGCCTGCCGGCTAACATGGCCCACCGGCATGTGCTGCCGCTCCGGGCTTTCCTTGCATGACCCCCACCGTTCCGCGCCCACGCGCCGCCGATGCCGCCGCTGTCGCTGTCGCCGCCAGCCCGCCACGTGGCCGCCTCGATTGGCGCCAATTGCTCGATTGGCTGCGCGACGATGGTCTGGTCAGCGACGACGACGCGCAGCGCGTGGTCAAGCGCTTTGGCGCCGGCACATCCAGCTTGCATGCGCTGGTGCGGCTGGGCGGCGCCGGGTTGACGCGCGGTGGCAAGGCTTTGGACTGCGAGGCACTCACCGAGTGGCTGGCCGCGCGGGTGCAACTGCCCTATCTGCGCATCGACCCGCTGAAGGTTGACGTTGGCCGCGTGGCCGAGGTGATGAGCCTGCAGTATGCCGAGATGCGCAAGGTGCTGCCGGTCAACATCAGCGCCGAGCTGGTGACGGTGGCCACCAGCGAGCCCTACGACACCGGCTGGCTGGCCGAGATCGAGTCGCACAGCCGGCGCCGCGTCAAGCTGGTGCTGGCCAACCCCGAGGACGTGGCGCGCTACACCACCGAGTTTTACGGCCTGGCGCGCTCGGTGCGGCAGGCGCAGAAGAGCAGCGAAAGCTCGGCCAGCGCCAGCTTTGAGCAGCTGGTGGAGCTGGGCAAGTCGAACAAGCAGCTCGATGCCAATGACCAGGGCGTGGTGCAGGTGGTCGACTGGCTCTGGCAGTACGCCTTTGACCAGCGCGCCAGCGACATCCACCTTGAGCCGCGGCGCGAGATGGGCGCCATCCGCTTTCGCATCGACGGCGTGCTGCATACCGTGCACCAGGTGCCGCAGACGGTGATGAACGCGATGACCGCGCGCATCAAGCTGCTGGGTCGCATGGATGTGGTGGAGCGGCGGCGGCCGCAGGATGGCCGCATCAAGACCAAGCGGCCCGACTCGGTGGATGGCGTCGGCGACGAGGTCGAGATGCGCTTGTCAACCTTGCCCACCGCCTTTGGCGAGAAGCTGGTGATGCGGGTGTTTGACCCGGAGACGGTGGTCAAGTCGGTGGCGGCGCTGGGTTTTTCGGCGCACGATGGCGAGCGCTGGGCCAAGCTCACAGCGCAGGCCCACGGCATCATCCTGGTCACCGGCCCCACCGGCAGCGGCAAGACCACCACGTTGTATTCCACGCTGAAGTCGCTGGCCACCGAGTCGGTGAACGTCTGCACGGTGGAAGACCCGATCGAGATGATCGAGCCCGCCTTCAACCAGACCCAGGTGCAGGCGGCGCTGGACATGGGCTTTGCCGAGGGCGTGCGCGCGCTGATGCGTCAAGACCCGGACATCATCATGATCGGCGAGATCCGTGATCTGGCCACCGCCGAAATGGCGATCCAGGCCGCGCTGACCGGCCATCTGGTGTTCAGCACGCTGCACACCAACGACGCGGCTTCGGCCATCACCCGGCTGCAGGATCTGGGCGTGCCGGGCTATCTGATCTCGGCCACGGTGATCGGCGTGCTGGCGCAACGCCTGGCGCGCACGTTGTGCGAGGCCTGCAAGCAGCGCGACGAGGACGCCACGCGCGATTCGCTGGACAGCTACGCCCAGCCCTGGCGGCTGTCGGGTGGTGTGCGGCCCTACAAGCCAGTCGGTTGCCCGCTGTGCCGGCAGACAGGCTACCGCGGCCGCGTCGGCCTGTACGAGCTGCTGACGCTGACTGAAGCCAGCAAGCGCGCAATCCACCCGGTCAACGACATGGCGGCGCTGCGTCGCCAGGCGGTCAAGGACGGCATGCGGCCGCTGCGGCTGGCCGGCATGATGAAAGTGGCCGAGGGCCAGACCACGGTGGACGAGGTGCTGCGCGCCACGCCAAGCTGGTCAGAGAGCTGAGCGTCACAAGCGCTGATCGAGACGCTTGCCGAAGCTGTCGGGCAGGCTTGTCGCAGCGGCGACAGCAGGGTATTCAGGCGGCGCGCTTACGTGGAAACCACAGCAACTTCGGTGAGGGCCTACCTAGAATCCGCCCAGGTTCAGGAGCCCCCTGGAGGAGACAGCGCTGTGAAGATTAAGAGCCAGAAAGATTTCTGGTCGGGACTGATGTTCATCGTGGTTGGCCTGGGCTTTGCCTGGGGTGCCACGGCCTACAGTTTCGGCTCATCGGCCCGCCCCGGTCCTGCGTATTTTCCGTTTGGACTGGGCATCCTGCTCGCCGTCATCGGCGCCGCGGTGTGGTTTGCCTCGATCACCGTCGAGACCGAGGACGGCGAAAGAATTGGCGCCATTGCCTGGAAGCCGCTGGTCATCATCACGCTGTCAGTGGTGATGTTCGGCGCCATCCTGCCCCGTCTGGGCATGATCATCTCGCTACCCATGCTGGTGGTTGCCGCCGCGCTGGCCGGCGACGAATTCCACTGGAAAGACGCCTTGATCAACGCCACCATCCTGACCGTGAGTTCGTGGCTCATCTTCATCAAGGGACTGAGCCTGATCATCCCCTTGTGGCCTATATTCATCACAGGTTGAGGCGCACACCATGGATCTGATCAACAACCTGATGCTGGGTTTCGGCGTGGCTTTCACGCTGCAAAACCTGCTCTACGCCTTCGGCGGTGCTGTGCTGGGCACCTTGATCGGCGTGCTGCCCGGCCTTGGCCCGGTGGCCACCATCGCCATGCTGCTGCCGTCAATCTACGCGCTTGACGCCACGCCCGCGCTGATCATGCTGGCCGGCATTTATTACGGCGCGCAGTACGGCGGCTCCACTACCGCGATCCTGATCAACGTGCCGGGCGAATCCAGTTCGGTGGTCACCGCCATCGACGGCTATGCGATGGCCCGCAAGGGCCGCGCCGGGCCCGCGCTGGCTGCGGCGGGCCTGGGTTCGTTTTTTGCCGGTTGCGTGGGCACCATCATCATCGCGGCCTTTGCGCCGCCGCTCACCGAGGTGGCCTTCAAGTTTGGCCCGGCCGAGTACTTCTCGCTGATGGTGCTGGGCCTGATCGGCGCGGTGGTGCTGGCCTCGGGCTCGCTGGTCAAGGCCATCGGCATGATCTTGCTGGGCCTGCTGCTTGGCCAGATCAACACCGACGTGATCTCGGGCGTGCCGCGCTACAGCTTCGACATCCCCGAGCTGACCGACGGTATCGGTTTTGTCGCCATCGCCATGGGCGTGTTCGGCTTTGGCGAGATCATCACCAACCTGGGCAAGCCGGCCGAGCACCGCGAGGTCTTCACCAAGGACGTCAAGGGCCTGTGGCCGACCTACCAAGACTTCAAGGACGCCGCACCCGCGGTGCTGCGCGGTACCGCGCTGGGCTCCATCCTCGGCATCCTGCCGGGCGGCGGCGCGCTGTTGTCGTCGTTTGCCGCTTACACGCTGGAGAAGAAGATCCGCGGCCGCAAGGGTGAAGTGCCCTTCGGCCAGGGCAACATCCGCGGTGTGGCCGGCCCCGAGGCGGCCAACAATGCCGGCGCGCAGACCAGCTTCATCCCGATGTTGACGCTGGGCATCCCACCCAACGCGGTGATGGCGCTGATGGTGGGTGCGATGACCATCAAGGGCATCCAGCCCGGCCCGCAGGTGATGACCAGCAACCCAGAGCTGTTCTGGGGCCTGATCGCCAGCATGTGGGTGGGCAACCTGATGCTGGTGATCCTGAACCTGCCGCTGATCGGCATCTGGATCAAGCTGCTGACCGTGCCCTACCGCTTCTTGTTCCCGGCCATCGTGGTCTTCTGCTGCATCGGCAGCTATACGCTGAACAACAACTCGTTCGACGTCTACATGACCGCAATCTTCGCCGTTGTTGGCTATGCCTTTTACAAGCTGGGTTGCGAGCCGGCGCCGCTGTTGCTGGGCTTCATCCTGGGCCCGATGATGGAAGAAAACCTGCGCCGCGCCTTGCTGCTGTCGCGCGGCGACTGGACCACCTTTGCCACCCGGCCGCTGTCGGCGGCGCTGCTGGCCGCCGCCGCGCTGATGATCATCGTGGTGATGCTGCCGTCGATCAAGGCCAAGCGCGAAGAGGCCTTCCAAGACGAGGACTGAGAGGCTGAGAGGCATGGCGTTCTGACGCGGGCTTGGGCTGCGCCCGCGCCGGACAGCACCTGAATCACACGGCCCCGCATGGGGCTGTTTTCACGTATGCCCCGCATGAGGCCGCCTTTTTTGCAACTTGTGCACCTCGACCCCCAGCCCGTCCACCTGATTTCCACAGGCTTGCCCACAGAGGCGGCGCAGGTGCGGTCGTATCATGGGTTATCGCTGGCGGCGCTGTTTGCGTTGCTGTTCCCGGGCGATGACCGACACCCTGCGCAAGGCCAGCGCGCACCTTTGTGTGCAGCCGCCGCAAGCTCACTTCCACACCCCCACCCAGAGCACCGATGTCCGCTGTTTTCCGATCCGCCCAAGCCACTTCACCGCCCGATGACGAGGTGGCGCGCCTGCGCGTGCCGCCCCACTCGGTGGAGGCCGAGCAAAGCGTGCTGGGCGGTCTGCTGATCGACAACATGGCCTGGGACCGTGCCTGCGACCAGGTCACCGAGAGCGATTTCTACCGGTACGAGCACCGCGAGATCTTCACCGCCATCGCCGCGCTGATCAACGCCAGCAAGCCGGCCGACGTGATCACGGTGTTTGAGCAGTTGCAGAACGCCGGCAAGGCCGAGGCCTGCGGTGGCCTCAAGTACCTCAACGACCTGGCGCAGAGCGTGCCCAGCGCGGCCAATCTGCGGCGCTATGCCGAGATCGTGCGTGAGCGCGCCATCCTGCGCAAGCTGATCTCGGCCAGCGACGAGATCGCCACCAACGCCTTCAACCCGCAGGGCCGCCAGGTCAGCCAGATTCTTGACGAGGCCGAGGGCCGCATCTTCAAGATCGGCGAGGAAGGTTCACGCAACAAGCAGGGCTTCATCGGCATCGACAAACTGACGATGCAATTGATCGACCGCGTCACCGAACTGGCCGAGAACGGCGCCGAGGATGTGACCGGCGTGCGCACCGGCTTCTACGACATGGACCGCATGACCGCCGGCCTGCAAAAAGGCGACCTGATCATCCTGGCGGCGCGGCCGTCGATGGGCAAGACCGCCTTTGCGCTGAACATCGCCGAGTACGTGGCGGTCAGTGAAGAGCTGCCTGTGCTGGTGTTCTCGATGGAGATGGGCGCCTCTCAATTGGCGCTGCGCTTGATGGGCTCGCTCGGCCGCATCGACCAGAGCGGCTTGCGCACCGGCCGGCTGCGCGACGACGAGTGGACGCGGCTGACCGAGGCCGCGGAGAAGCTGGGCAAGGCGCAGATGTTCATCGACGAGACGCCGGCGCTCAACCCGGCCGAATTGCGTGCGCGCTCGCGCCGCATGGCGCGGCAGTTTGGCGGCACACTGGGCCTGATCGTGGTCGATTACCTGCAACTGATGAGTGGCACCGGCAAGAGCGACGGCGAAAACCGCGCCACCGAGATCAGCGAGATCTCGCGCGGCTTGAAGGCGTTAGCCAAAGAGTTGCAGTGCCCGGTGATCGCGCTGTCGCAACTCAATCGCTCGGTTGAGACGCGCACCGACAAGCGGCCGATGATGAGTGACCTGCGCGAGTCGGGTGCCATCGAGCAGGACGCCGACGTCATCATGTTCATCTACCGTGACGAGTACTACACCAAAGAGCAGTGCAAGGAGCCGGGCATCGCCGAGATCATCATCGGCAAGCAGCGCAACGGACCCGTGGGCACCATCAAGCTCACCTTCCTGAAGCCGCTGACCAAGTTTGACAACCTGGCGCCGGGCAGCTCGGGCGGCGGAGAATACTGAGGCTGGACCGAGCCAGCCCCTGCGGGCTGACGAGTGCCTGCCGAAGGCCAGATCGCATGCTTGCGATCTGGCTGACCCTCCCCCGTATTGCCTGCGGCGTCCCTGCAGGCCGCGCCGGGCCAGAGGCCCAGCCCTTCGTCAGGCACAAACGGCGCGCCGTTTGTGTGCGGCCTCAGCCCCACCCAAAGGAGGGCGACGCGGGTGGCCCGGCGGAGCCGGTTCCACGGCGTCCGTTTGTTGGGCCCTGGCACCTTGACCGATTTCACGCCTAGGAGCCTGTCGGGCTTGGGGAGCGTCGGCTGCGAATCGACCGCAGCGGTCCATTTCTCACCGTCTTTTTGCCCCATAGCTGGGCTATGGGGCTGCAAATCCGGCAAGAACTGTCCTCGCTGGGGCCGATTCTCACTA
>JBBQJN010000124.1:0-10878 GCA_038325945.1 Burkholderiales bacterium
GTCAGACCGTGCGACTTGGCATAGTCGTCCACGCGAGCCAACACGCGGCGCGGCAGCGTGATATTGATCTTTTCAGCGCGGCCGTCGTATTTGCCCGTGTCGATCTCGACCAGGGCCCAAATTCCGTCACGGTAGTCGGCATTGGCGTGGTGCGCAGCGATGGGTTGCGGTGTGGGCAACTCAGCGCCGGCTTCGATCAGTCCCTCAAGTTGGAGGTCGATGGCTTCGCGCACGCTGTCCAGCGCCTCGTCGAGCGTGTCGCCCGCAGAAAAACAGCCCGGCAAATCCCGCACTGTGACGCCGTAGCGGATGCCATTGTCAGTGTGAAGAACCACAGGAAATCGCATGATGATGTTGCTCCTTTACTTCCTGCCAGCTTGCTTCTTGATGCTGTTGAGCGTGCCTTTCGGGATGTCGCCGTCCGGATGCTTATCCGTCATGAGACCCGGTTTGACCGGGTGCTTGAACTGGTGATGCGAGCCCTTGACGCACGCCAGAAACCAGCCGTCTCTTTCGAGCGCGAGTCGAAGCCCAGCGGGGCCAGCGCCGGGCCGCTCCCAAGCGGCCCCGCTTACCCCCGCGCGGGCCGGCTGCGGTATCCGGCAGACCAGGGGGAGTCGATACGGAGTGGTTCGAAGCCCAGCGGGGCCAGCGCCGGGCCGCTCCCAAGCGGCCCCGCCAACCCCCACGGGGGGTGGCTTGCGGTACCCCGCAGGCCGGGGGCCAAGTTCACCAGGGCGCGCGGCCTATGCCCATCACCCGCCGATACCACTCGTGGAAGTGCTGCATGCCGTCTTCCATCGGGCTCTGGTACGGCCCGGCTTCGTCATCGCCACGTTCCATCAACGCGCGGCGGCCGGCGTCCATGCGCAACGCGATCTCGTCGTCCTCGACGCAGGTCTCCATGTAGGCCGCCTGCTCCGATTCGATGAACTCGCGCTCGAAGGCGGCGATCTCCTCGGGGTAGTAGAACTCCACCATGTTGATGGTCTTCTGCGGCCCCTTGGGGTAGAGCGTGCTGACCACCAGCACATGCGGGTACCACTCGACCATGATGTTCGGGTAGTAGGTCAGCCAGATCGCGCCCTGCTTGGGCGGCTGGCCGTTGCCCAGCGCCAGCACCGCCTCATGCCAGCGCTTGTAGGCCGGTGAGCCGGCCTGGCGCAGCGAGTCGTTGATGCCCACTGTCTGCACCGAGTGGTGCGGGCTGAATTCCCACTTCAGGTCGTCACAGGTGACGAAGCGGCCCAGCCCAGGGTGGAAGGGGCCGACGTGGTAGTCGTCAAGGTAGACCTCGATGAAGGTCTTCCAGTTGTAGTCGCACTCGTGCAGATGCACCTTGTCGAGCACATAGCCAGTGAAATCGAGGTCAGCACGCGGCCCAACGCGGCCCAGTTCGGTGGCGATGTCGCGACCGTTGTCCTCGAACAGCATGCCGTTCCAGCTGCGCGTGGGGTAACGGTTGAGATGCAGGCAGGGATCCTGCTCAAACAGCGGTGCGCCCAGCAGCTCACCTCGCGGGCTGTAGGTCCAGCGGTGCAGTGGGCAGACGATGTTGCCGCCACTGTGGCCTGGCGCGGTGTGGCGGGTATTGCCACGGCCGCGCAGCATCAGCGCCTGACGGTGACGGCAGACATTGCTCAGCAGCTGCACGCCGGTTTCGGTGCGCACCAAGGCGCGGCCTTCACCCTCCTGCGGCAGCGCATAGTAGTCGCCGGCTTCGGCCACGGCCAGCTCATGCCCCAGGTAGCGCGGGCCATGCTGGAAGATCAGCTCCATCTCGCGACGGAACAGTTCATCTGAAAAATAGGTGGTAACCGACAGCTGCGAACGCTCGGACCGCGGGTCAAGCGGTTGGCGTGCAAGCGCTTCAAGTCTGGTGCTCAGGTCCGACATGATCCCCGGGATCTCCAGCGTGGATGTCAAAAACCCCCCCACCCGGTGGCACTGCGGATGGGCATGATCAATAACTTATGAAAACGGCCACCTACAGAGGGCAGCCGTCCCCTTCATTGTAGTCGGCGACTGTGGCCGGTTCGCGACAGGCCGCGTCTAAAATCTCCCACCCATTCCCTCGTGCGTCCGGCAGCCCGGCCGTCTTGTCCATGACATCCACCGTGCCGTCCCCAGACCATCCCACCGAGGACAGCACCGCGCTGCGCTACGAAGATGCACTGGGCGAACTGGAGCGCCTGGTGGCCGCGATGGAGAGCAGCCAGATGCCGCTGGACGGCCTGCTCGACAGCTACCGCCGGGGTGCCGAGTTGCTTGAGGTCTGCCGCAGCCGCTTGCAGGCGGTGGAGCAGCAGGTCAAGGTGCTCGAAGGCGGGCAGCTCAAGGACTGGATCGAGACATGAGCCAGGCGCTGTTCGAGAGCTGGGTGCGCGACGAGCTGGCGCGTGTCGAGCAGGCGTTGTCCGACTGGGTGCCGGTCGAAGCGCCGGCCGGCCTGGGCGAGGCCATGCGCTACGGCGTGCTCGACGGTGGCAAACGGTTACGTCCGTTGCTGGTGAGCGCGGCCTGCGAGGCGGTCGACGGCGACCTGTCGGCAGCGCTGCGCGCGGCGGTGGCGGTGGAGCTGATCCACGCCTATTCGCTGGTGCACGACGACATGCCGTGCATGGACAACGACGTGCTGCGCCGCGGCAAGCCCACGGTGCATGTGCGCTTTGGCGAGGCCGGCGCCATGCTGGCGGGTGATGCCATGCAGGCGCTGGCCTTTGAGGTGCTGACGCCCGACGAACACGCCAGCGACGCGATGACGCCGGCGCTGCAGGCCCGGCTGTGCGGCCTGCTGGCGCGCGCCGCCGGTCAGTCGGGCATGGCCGGCGGCCAGGCCATCGACCTGGCGTCCATCGGCAAGCCGCTTGATGAGTCGAGCCTGCGCGACATGCACCGGCGCAAGACCGGCGCCCTGCTGCAGGCCAGCGTGTTGATGGGCGCGGCCACTGGGCAATGCAGCGCCGAGGCCTGGCAGGCGCTGTCCGCGTTTGGCGCCGCGCTCGGCCTGGCTTTTCAGATCGTCGACGACATCCTCGACGTCACACAGGCTTCAGACAAGCTGGGCAAGACCGCCGGCAAGGACTTGCACGCCAACAAGCCCACCTACGTCACCGTGCTGGGCCTGCCCGAGGCCCGCTTGCGGGCCCACGCCCTGCATCACCAGGCGCTGGCCGCGCTGGATCGGGTTGGCCTCAACGATGCCAGCCACCTGCGTCTGTTGGCCGACATGGTTGTCGACCGCGACAGTTGAAAGATTCGCCCATGCCTTTCTCCCTGCTGAAAACCCTCAACGAGCCGGCCGACCTGCGCCGGCTCTCGCACAGCCAGCTCGGTCGCCTGGCGCACGAGTTGCGCGACTTCGTCATCCAAAGCGTCAGCCAGACCGGAGGCCATTTGTCGTCCAACCTGGGCACGGTGGAGCTGACGATTGCGCTGCACTATGTCTTCAATACGCCCTACGACCGCATCGTCTGGGACGTCGGCCACCAGACCTATCCGCACAAGATCCTCACCGGCCGCCGCGACGCCATGGGCACACTCAAGCAGTTGGGCGGCATCAGCGGCTTTCCGCGCCGCGCCGAGAGCGAGTACGACACCTTTGGCACCGGCCACTCGTCAACCTCAATCTCGGCTGCGCTGGGCATGGCCCATGCCGCGCGGTTGAAGGGCGAGCACCGCCGTGCGGTGGCGGTGATTGGCGACGGCGCACTCACCGGCGGCATGGCCTTCGAGGCACTGAACCACGGTGGCGCGGCCAACGGCGCCGGCGCGGCCGACATCCTGGTGATCCTCAACGACAACGACATGTCGATCAGCCCGCCAGTGGGCGCGCTGAACAAGCACCTGGCGCGGCTGTTGAGCGGCAACTTTTACAGTGCCGCGCGCGAAGGCGCCAAGAGCGTGCTGAAGAACACGCCGCTGTATGAATTTGCCCGCCGCTTTGAAGAGCACACCAAGGGCATGGTCGGGCCGGGCACGATCTTCGAAGAACTGGGCTTCACCTATGTCGGGCCGATTGACGGCCATGACCTCGACTCATTGATCCCGACGCTGGAAAACCTGCGCGACAAAAAGGGCCCGCAGTTTCTGCATGTGGTGACCAAGAAAGGCTATGGCTACAAGCTGGCCGAGGCCGACCCGATCAATTACCACGGGCCGGGCAAGTTCGACCCCCGTGTTGGCATCACCAAGCCCGCCGCCGCACCCAAGCTCACTTTCACCCAGGTCTTTGGCCAGTGGCTGTGCGACATGGCGGCGGCCGATGATCGGCTGGTGGGCATCACGCCAGCAATGCGCGAGGGCTCGGGCATGGTGGAGTTCGAGCAGCGTTTTCCTCGCCGCTACCACGATGTCGGCATCGCCGAGCAGCATGCGCTGACCTTCGCCGCAGGCCTGGCCTGCGAAGGTCTCAAGCCGGTGGTGGCGATCTACTCCACCTTTCTGCAACGCGGTTACGACCAGCTGATCCACGATGTGGCGCTGCAAAACCTGCCGGTGGTGTTTGCACTCGACCGCGCTGGCATCGTCGGCGCAGACGGCGCCACCCATGCCGGCGCCTATGACATCGCCTTCCTGCGCTGCGTGCCCAACATGGCGGTGCTCACACCGTCCGACGAAGACGAATGCCGCAAAGCGCTGAGCACCGCCTATGGCCGCGACCATCCGGTGGCCGTGCGCTACCCGCGCGGCGCCGGCATCGGCAAGCCGGTTGAGGTCTCGCTGGCCACGCTGCCCTGGGGCAAGGCTGAAGTTCGTCGCCAGGCCTCGCCACAGGTGGCAGTCGGCCGGCGCATTGCGCTGCTGGCCTTTGGCACGCTGCTGCACCCAGCGCTGGTTGCAGGCGCGGCGCTGGATGCCACGGTGGTGAACATGCGCTTTGCCAAGCCGATCGATGCCGAGCGCGTGATCGAGCTGGCCGGCACGCATGACGCGCTGGTCACGCTCGAGGACGGCTGCGTGATGGGCGGCGCCGGCAGTGCGGTGGCCGAATGCCTGGCGGCAGCCGGCCTGGCGCTGCCGCTGCTGCAACTGGGCTTGCCCGATGCATTCATCGAGCATGGCGATCCGGTCAAGCTGATGAGCTTGCTGGGGCTCGACGCCGCCGGCATCGAGGCCTCGGTGCGCAAGCGCTTTGGTGTTGCCGCCGCGCTGTCGCTGGTCAAAGCTGCGGTCAACGATTGATCGCTGTCTGATGCAGGCGCCAACATGGGCTTGAGCAAGGGCCTGATCAACGCCCAGGTGCACGACGCCGCCGCCATGCGCAGCGCCGGTGCCGACCTGCTGCAGCTGGCGTTGATGGACGCGCGCAACCGCACGCTGGGCTGGTTGGCCGCCTTCGACGACTTGCAATTCAGCGGCGGCTTTGAGGGTTTCGATCCGCCCTGGTGGCTGGCCGGTAACGCTGCCTGGTTTCAGGAGTACTGGGTGGCGCGCCATGTGCGGCGCGGCCGCGGCGAGGCGGCCGGCGCGGGTGGCCCGCGGCTGGGCTCGGTGCAGCCGCAGGCCGATGCCTGGTTTGACCCGCTGGCCAGCCGCCGTGTGCAGCGCTGGCACGGCCCGGTGCCGGCGACTGACGTGCTGCGCCAGTACCTGGCCGATACGCTCGATACCACGCTGGAACTGCTCGACAAGGCAGTGCAGGACGACGACGGCCTGTATGTCTACCGCCTGGCGCTGCAGCATGAAGACCGCCGGGCTGAAGCGCTGGCGGTGCTGGTGCAGGCGCTGGATCTGCCGGCTGAGCGCCAGCTGGCGTTGGTCGAACGTGGCCTGTGGCCGCTGCTGCCAAGCCATGGGCGACGCGACGCGCTGGGTTTTGGCGGTCAGCGTTGCATGTTGGGATCAGCGCCCGGCGGCTATGTGCCGCTGGCCGAGCGCTGGGCGCATGAGGTCAGCCTGACCGAGTTTGAGATCGATGCTCAGCCGGTGTGCTGGGCCCAATATGCCGAGTTTGTCGAGGACGGCGGCTACGACGAGCGCCAGTGGTGGAGCGAGGCGGGCTGGGAGATGCTCGAAGCCACGGCGCGGCGTGCACCGCGCTACGTAGAGCAGGTGACGGCCGGCGTGCTGGCGCGCCGCCAGGGCCGGCTGCAACGTCTGCCGGGCGCGCAATCGGTGCTGCACCTCAGTGCCTACGAGGCCGACGCCTGGTGCCGCTGGGCCGGCCGCCGTTTGCCCTCCGAAGCCGAGTGGGAATTGGCCGCCAGCCAGGCCGGATCACGCGGTTTTGTCTGGGGCGAGGTGGCCGAGTGGGCGGCGGGTAGCGCCCGCGCCTACCCCGCCGGGCCGCCGTTGGAGATAGCTGCAGACGCGCCGCAGCGCGTGCTGCGTGGCGCATCGGCCTGGGCCAGCCCAAGGCTGCGCCATGCGCGTGCCAGGCAGTTTGTGGCGGCCGGCAGCGACGAGGGCTTTGTCGGCTTCCGCAGCTGCGCTTTGTAGCTGGCCTGGCCTTGCGGGCAGCGCGGCAGTGCCAGACGGGCCTTCAATTCAATTTTTGACCAGACCCTCGCGCACTGCCAGCCGCACCAGGGCGGTGACGCCACTGACGCCCAGCTTGGCCATCACCCGGCTGCGGTAGGTGTCCACCGTCTTGGGCGACAGGTGCAATTGCTCGCCGATAACCGAGCTGCTGAGGCCGTTGACCACCATGGTGACGATCTGGCGCTCGCGCGGCGACAGCGCTGCAAAGCGATCGGCCGGTGCGTCATTGGCCAGCGCCTGCAGGGCCAGGTCGGCCACTTGCGGGCCGAAGTAGCGGCGACCGTCTGCCACCGCAGCCAGGGCTTGCAGCAGTTCCTCGGCGCCGGCGTCCTTCAGCACATAGCCGGCCGCCCCCAGGCGAACCGCCTCGGCCACATCGCGGGGCTGGGTCGACATCGTCAACACCAGCACCTTGATCGAACTGCCGCGCTGGCGCAGCGACTGCAGCACCTCAAAGCCCGAGCGATCACCCAGCCCAAGGTCGAGCAGCATGACCTGGGCCTGCAACTGCTGCGCCTCGGCCAAGGCCTGGGTCGGGTTGCTGCTGGCGCCCACCACCGCATGACCGGCGGCGCTGAGCAAGGCCTTCAGGCCGTCACGCAGGATCAGCTGGTCATCGACCAGATAGACTCGGATCATGCCTTGGCCCGAGCGCCGCGCGGGCGCTGGAGGGGGTGGTTGTGGCGGGCTGTCATGGTCGTTGCGGGGGCGCTAGCATCTTGCGCACAGGAGACACGATAACAAATGAATGATGCGGCAGATGCTCGGGCCCGCATGGCCCACAGAAATGCGGTGCTGGAGTTCACGCGGTGCGCGGCCCCGGTTTTATTGCTGGCCTGTTCGGCCAGCAGTTGGTCGCAGGCCAGCGAGGTGGTGGTCACCGGATCGGTGCGCGCGCAAGCCCTGCTCGACGCGCCCTTTGCGATCACGCGCATTGATGCTGCGGCGCTGCGCAGCGCCGGGCCGATGGTCAACCTGTCTGAAGTGATGGCCCAGGTGCCTGGCGTGGTGGTGAACAACCGCAACAACTATGCGCAGGATCTGCAGATCAGCTCACGCGGCTTTGGCGCGCGTGCGGCCTTTGGTGTACGGGGGCTGCGTCTGTATGCCGATGGCATCCCGGCCACCGGGCCCGATGGTCAGGGCCAGGTGGCCCATTTCGACCTGGCGGGTGCCGAGCGGCTGGAGGTCTTGCGTGGGCCGTTCTCGGTGTTGTACGGCAACAGCTCCGGCGGCGTGATCGCGCTGTTCAGCGCGCCGGTGCGCAGCGGCCAGAGCGAGCTGGCGCTGGATGCCGGCAGCTTTGGCTTGCGCCAGGGCCGCATCAGCGTGGCCAGTCCGCTGGGTGAGGTGGCTGGCGGCGCGTTGGATTTGCGCGTCGGCGCCACCCGGCTTGATCTCGACGGCTCGCGGCCGCAAAGTGCCGCCAGCCGCCAACTCGGCAACGTGCAACTGGGCTGGCGCAGCGCGACCGACCAGCTGACGCTGCAACTGTCCGACCACCAGCAGCGGGCGCAGGATCCCTTGGGCTTGAGCCGGGCGCAATTCGATACCAATGCCACCCAGACCACGCCGCAGGCGCTGCAATACAACACCCGCAAGACCATCCGCCAGAGCCAGGTGGGGCTGAACTGGCGCCACCAGTTTGCCGACGGCGGCGTGCTGCGCGACAGCGCGCTCACCTTGTACCAAGGCTCACGCGGCGTCACCCAGTGGCAGTCGATTCCGTTTGCCGTACAGGCGCCGCCCAGCCAGGGCGGCGGCGTGGTCGATTTCGACCGCGCCTACAGCGGCGGCGAACTCCGGCTTGGTTGGCGCTTCGGCGACGCCGATCTGGTGACCGGTTTGTCGATCGAAACCCAGCGCGACGACCGACGCGGTTTTGAGAACTTCACCGGCAGCGGCGCCAGCCGCGTGCTGGGTGTCACTGGCAAGCTGCGGCGCGACGAGGACAACCGCGCCAGCACCCGCGATGGCTTTGCCCAGCTGCAGCTGCCGCTGGGCACGCCAGCCAGCGGCCTGGCGCTGACGGCGGGCTTGCGCGGCGGCCAGGTGAAGATGCGCACCGACGACCGCTACCTGGCCAATGGCGATGACTCAGGTGCGCTGGACTTCAGCTACCTTAACCCGGTGCTGGGCCTGCGCTGGCAGCCGTTGCCGGGCCTGGCCCTGCATGCCAGCGCGGCGCGCGGTTTCGAGTCGCCCACGCTGGGCGAGCTGGCCTACCGCAGCGATGGCGGCGCGGGCTTCAACCCGGCGCTGAAGGGCCAGACCAGTCGCCAGTTCGAGTTGGGCGCCAAATGGCGGCAGGCGGCCTGGGCGGTGGATGCCGCGCTGTTCAGTGCGGACACCGAGGATGAGATTGGCGTGCTCAGCAACACCGGTGGTCGCTCCACTTTTCAGAATGTCGGGTCTACACGCCGCTACGGTGCCGAGCTGAGCCTGCTCTGGCGTGCGGCGCCGGGTCTCAAACTGCAGGCCGTGAGCTCATGGCTGCACGCCAGCTACCGCGACAGCTTTGGCAGCGGCGCTGCGGCCGTGGCGGCGGGCAACCGCATCGCCGGCACCCAGCGCGCCAGCGCCTGGGCCCAGGCAGCCTGGCAGCCGGGCTGGTTGCCCGGTGAATGGGCGCTGGAGTGGCGCGCGGTGGCGCGTACTGCAGTCAACGACATCAACAGCGACTTTGCCGCCGGCTACAGCGTGGCCGCACTGCGCTGGAGCGGCCAGCTGCGGCTGGGCGCCGCCGACACGCTGGAGCTGCTGGCCCGCGTCGACAACCTGTTCAACCGGGTCTACGCCGGCAGTGTCATCGTCAACGACGGCAACGGCCGCTTCTTCGAGCCCGGCCTGCCGCGCAACGGCCTGCTGTCTGCGCGCTGGTTGCACCGCTGGTGAGCGCCGGTCGGCTGCCCACGCGCTGATCAGGGCGCCAGGGGAGCGGCCGGTCGGTCGGTCGGGTTGTTGACAAGCGGGTCGACAAGGTGGTCGGCCAGCACCCGCGCCAGGTGCAGCGCCTGGCGCTGCACGCCGTCAGCGATCTGGTGCCGGCAACTGGTGCCGTCGGCCACCACCAGCGCATCGGGCGCGGCGCGCAGCGCCGGCAGCAGGCTCAGTTCGGCCATCTGCATCGACACCGCCTGGTGCCTGGCCTCGTAGCCGAACGACCCCGCCATGCCGCAGCACGAGGTCTCGATCAGCGTCGGTGACGCGCCCGGGATCAGCCGCAGCACCGCCAGCGAGGCCGGCGTGGTGCCGAAGGCTTTCTGGTGGCAATGGCCGTGCACCAGGATTTGCTGCTGCGTGGCACGCAGCGCCGGCGCAAAGCGGCCGGCGGCGGCTTCACGCGCCACGAACTCCTCGAACATCAGCGCCTGGCCGGCGACGGTGGCGGCGTCTTCGCCCAGGCCCATGGCCAGCATCTCGTCGCGCAGCGTCAACAGGCAGGAGGGTTCGAGGCCGACGATGGCGATGCCACGTGCGGCCAGCGGCGCCAGCGCGTCCAGCAACTGGCGGGCGCGGCCGCGGGCCTCCTCGGCCAGGCCGGCGGCCAGCAGCGTGCGGCCACAGCACAGGCGCTCATCCTGCTCGCCACGGGCGGCGAATACGGTGTAACCCGCGGCCTGCAACACCTTCGCCGCGGCCACGGCGTTCTCGGTCTCGAAGTGGCCATTGAAGGTGTCCACAAACAGCACCACCGGCTTGTCGGCGGCCAGCAGTCGTTCGCGGCTGGCCAGCGCCAACGTCGGCGCCGCGCGCCAGAAGGTGTCGCGCCGGAAAGTTGGCAGCGCGCGCTGCGCTGACAAGCCCAGCCAGCGCTCGCCCAGCAGGCGCAGCAGCGGCAGCCGGTTGCGCAGATTGAACGGCGCCGGCCAATGGCTGGCCAGCGCGGCGATGCGCGGCAGGCCGGCCAGCAGCCTGTCCTTGAGCGTCAGGCCATGGCGCAGCCGGCGCTGGGCAGTGACTTCGAGCTTCATCTTGGCCATGTCGACGCCGGTCGGGCAGTCGCGTTTGCAGCCCTTGCAGCCGACGCACAAGTCCAGGGATGCGGCCACCGCGTCGCCGGTCAGCGCGTCGGCGCCGAGTTGGCCCGACAGCGCCAGCCGCAGCGTGTTGGCGCGGCCGCGTGTCAGGTGTTGCTCGTCGCGGGTGACGCGGTAGCTCGGGCACATGGTGCCGGCGTCGAACTTGCGGCAATGGCCGTTGTTGTTGCACATCTCGACCGCCTTGGCCAGGCCGCCGGTGTTGTCGCCGCCGCTGCCGGGGGCGCTGGTGGTCTCGGTCAGCGGATCGTTCTGCACGTTCCAGGCCGACCAGTCGAACACCGGCTGCAGCGGGATGGTGTGGTAGCCCGGTGCATAGCGGAACAGCGTGGCATCGTCCATCTTCGGCGGATCG
>JBBQJN010000125.1:0-10870 GCA_038325945.1 Burkholderiales bacterium
TGCGCAGGCGCTTGTCGCCGGCTTGGGCGATCAAGTCAGGAATGGCGGCCATGGCTTCAGCGCACCAAGCTCATCGCCGCCGACTTCACCGCCCCGGCGTCGAACGTCATGGTGGCGGTGCAGCCGGCAGCGGCGGCAATACGTTCGATCAGCGCATCGGCGAAGTCGGCGCCGGCCGTGCTGTAGCGCTTCACCGCCTGGGCCACGAGATCGGCGCGGTCGATCACCAGTTCCTTGCTGCGCAGCAAGGTGTCGAGCACGGTCGCAATCTGCTTGCGGTCGAGGCCGTAGCTGCCGGACAGCACCCAGACCAGTTCCACCAGCGCCACAACTGGCACAAAGCCGGGTTCTTCGGCGCTGAGTGCCTCGATCAGCTGCGTGGCACGGGGCGACTGGCGGGGGTCGTCCTGCATGAGGTAGCGCACCAGCACATTGGTGTCCAGACCGATCACGCGGCGCGCCCCCCGCGCGTGCCCGCCTGGGCGCCGCGCTCGGCAATCGTCTGATTCATCTCGTCAATGGACACCGTGCGGCCCGGCTGGCCGAACAGCCCTTTCAGCTCGCGCACCGAGCGCGTGGCCGGAACCAATTCAAACCTTCCTGGCTCGATCTGCACAAACTCCACGCGGTCGCCCGCTTGAACGTTGAGCAGGCGGCGCACGTCTGCCGGGATGGTGATCTGGCCTTTGGTGGTGAGCGTGGCTGTAGACATGAGCTTGACTCCAAATTTCCTTACTTGATTGTAAGGAAGTTTCATACCAATGCGCCAGTGGTTGACACAGCGGCTGGCACAGCTGATCTCACAACGGAATGTTGCCGTGCTTGCGCCACGGGTTCTCCAGCTTCTTGTCGCGCAGCATCACCAGCGAACGGCAGATGCGCTTGCGCGTCTCGTGCGGCTGGATCACGTCGTCGATGAAGCCGCGGCTGCCGGCCACGAACGGGTTGGCAAAGCGGGCCTTGTATTCGGCCTCGCGTGCCGCCAGCTTTTCGGGATTGGCCTTGTCCTCGCGGAAGATGATCTCCACCGCACCCTTGGCGCCCATCACCGCGATCTCGGCGTTCGGCCAGGCGAAGTTGACGTCGCCGCGCAGGTGCTTGCTGCTCATCACGTCGTAGGCGCCGCCATAGGCCTTGCGGGTGATCACCGTCACCTTGGGCACGGTGCACTCGGCGTAGGCATACAGCAGCTTGGCGCCGTGCTTGATGATGCCGCCGTACTCCTGGCTGGTGCCGGGCATGAAGCCGGGCACGTCGACAAAGGTCACCACCGGGATGTTGAAGGCATCGCAGAAGCGCACGAAGCGCGCCGCCTTGATGCTGCTGCGGATGTCCAGACAGCCGGCCAGCACCTGCGGGTTGTTGGCCACGATGCCCACCGATTGGCCTTCCATGCGCGCCATGCCGATGACGATGTTCTTGGCGTAGTCGGCCTGCAGCTCGAAGAAATCGCCGTCGTCGACCACCTTGTGGATCAACTCCTTGATGTCATAGGGCTGGTTGGGGTTGTCGGGCACCAGCGTGTCGAGACTCATGTCGAGCCGGTCGGCGCGGTCGCCGCTCAAGCGCACCGGTGGCTTCTCGCGGTTGTTCAGCGGCAGGTAGTTGTAGAAGCGGCGCAGCATCATGATGGCCTCAACGTCGTTCTCGAACGCCAGGTCGGCCACGCCGCTGCGCGTGGTGTGGGTGCCGGCGCCGCCCAGTTCCTCGGCCGTCACCTCCTCGTGCGTCACCGTCTTCACCACCTCGGGGCCGGTGACAAACATGTAGCTCGAATCACGCACCATGAAGATGAAGTCGGTCATCGCCGGTGAGTACACCGCACCGCCGGCGCAGGGGCCCATGATCAGGCTGATCTGCGGTATCACGCCGCTGGCCATCACGTTGCGCTGAAACACATCGGCATAACCGCCCAGCGACGCGACACCCTCCTGAATGCGCGCGCCGCCCGAATCGTTGAGGCCGATCACCGGCGCGCCAACTTTCATCGCCTGGTCCATCACCTTGCAGATCTTCTCGGCATGGGCCTCGCTGAGCGCGCCGCCGAAGACCGTGAAATCCTGGCTGAAGACAAACACCAGCCGGCCGTTGATCATGCCGTAGCCGGTGACCACGCCGTCGCCACGGATCTTGTTGTCCTGCATGCCGAAATCGGCACAGCGGTGCTCGACGAACATGTCCCACTCTTCGAAGGTGCCTTCGTCGAGCAACAGCTCCAGCCGCTCGCGCGCGGTGAGCTTGCCCTTGGCATGCTGGGCGGCGATGCGCTTCTCGCCGCCGCCCAGGCGGGCCTCGGCCCGCATGGCTTCGAGCTTGAGTTGAATGTCGTGCATGGTCAGATAACTCCTAGTTCGCAATTTCAGAGAAACAGGTCGAGCAGGCGGCGCGCGGCCACCGAGGCGGCAATGCGGCCGCGCTGCACGTCGCGCGCCAAGGCGGGCAGCGCCTCGCGCACGGCCGCATGGGTCTTGAAGCGCTGCTTCAGGCCGGCATCGATCAGCGCCCACATCCAGGCCTGGTCTTGCCGCTGGCGGCGCTCGGCGAGGCGGCCGTTGGCGGTCTGCAGCGTGCGGAAGCGGCTGATCAAAGCCCAGAACTCAACCAGCCCGCTGCCCTTGAGCGCGCTGAGCTGCATTACCTGCGGTTGCCAGACGGCCGCGTCATGCATGGCGTGCGCCGGGTCGCCATGCTGGCCCAGGATACGCAGCGACGAGCTGATCTGCGCGCGCGCCCGGGTGGCGGCGGCATTGTCGAGATCGGCCTTGTTGATCACCACCAGATCGGCCAGCTCCATCACGCCCTTCTTGATGGCCTGCAGGTCGTCGCCGGCGTTGGGCAGTTGCAGCAGCACAAACAGGTCGGTCATGCCGGCCACCGCAGTCTCGCTCTGGCCCACGCCCACGGTCTCGACGATCACCACATCGTGCCCGGCGGCCTCGCAGACGCGCATCGCCTCGCGTGTTTTCTCGGCCACGCCGCCCAATGTGCCGCTGGCCGGACTGGGCCGGATGTAGGCACGCGGGTCCATCGCCAGGCGCTCCATGCGGGTCTTGTCGCCCAGGATCGAGCCGCCGTTGACGCTGGACGAGGGGTCAACCGCCAGCACGGCAACGCGGTGACCGCGCTCGATCAGAAACAGGCCCAGCGCCTCGATGAAGGTGCTCTTGCCGACACCCGGCACGCCGCTGATGCCCAGCCGGAACGAGCCGCCGCTGGCCGGCAGCAAAGCATTGAGCAGCGCGTCGGCACGGGCGCGATGGTCGGGTCGGGTCGATTCAAGCAGGGTGATGGTCTTGGCCAACGCCCGGCGCTGCGGCGCGCCGCAAGGGCCGGTCAGGGCATCGCGCAAAGCCTGGTCGGCCACATCGAGCAAGGGCTCAGCGCGCATGTTCACCGCCCTGGTTACCACCCCGGTCGGCGCTTGCCGGGCGCACATAGTGCAGATCCCACTCACTGGCGTGCTGCAACTCGAAGCCATGGCGCTGGTAGAAGCGGTTGGCATCGCTGAGCTTGAGCGCGGTAACCCGCACTGCCAGCCCCAACCGGTCGGCCTCGGCCAGCACCTGGGCCATCACCCAGCTGCCCACGCCCTGGCCCTGGGCCTGCGGCGCGATGTAGAGGTGGTCGAGCACCAGGTGGTCGGGGTGAAGGGCGGGCACCGGCAGCAGCACCACAAAACCCACGCGTTCACCGCCTTGCAGGATGTTGCGGCTGTGCACCGGCTCGAAGGCGCGGCTCAGGCGTTCACGCGCGCGCTGCGGGTCGAAGCGGCCCAGTTGCTGCAAGCTCTCGTGCATCGCCGCCATACGCAGCGCCAGCAAGGCCTCGAAGTCTTCGTCGGTGGCCGGCGCCAGCGCCAGCGGCGGGGCTCCTGGGGCGGCGTGAACAGTCATCGGCGGTCGGACCAGGCGGCGAGTTGCAGGGCGCGGTCGCTCAGGCTCAGGCTCAGGCTCAGCCCGCCTGCGCGGCACGGATTTGCTCGAGCACGTGCTTGGCGCTGGCCGGTATCGGCGTGCCTGGGCCATAGATGCCCTTGACGCCGGCGTCATACAGAAAGCCGTAGTCCTGCGCCGGAATCACGCCGCCGACAAAGACGATGATGTCGTCGGCGCCCTGCTGCTTGAGCTCGGCGATGATCGCCGGCACCAGGGTCTTGTGGCCGGCGGCCAGCGTGCTGATGCCTATCGCATGCACATCGTTCTCGATCGCCTGGCGCGCACATTCTTCAGGGGTCTGGAACAGCGGGCCGATGTCGACGTCGAAGCCCAGGTCGGCAAAGGCGGTGGCCACCACCTTGGCGCCGCGGTCATGGCCGTCCTGGCCCAGCTTGGCGATCATCACGCGCGGCCGGCGGCCGGCCTCGTCGGCAAAGGCGGCAATCTCGGCCTTGAGCTGGTCCCAGCCCTCGGCGCTGTCGTAGGCGGCTGCGTACACACCGGTCACCTTCTGGATATCGGCCCGGTGGCGACCATACACCGCCTCCAGCGCGTCGCTGACTTCGCCCACGGTGGCGCGCTGGCGCATCGCCGAGATCGTCAGCGCCAGCAGGTTGCCCTGCCCGCTCTTGGCGGCCTCGGTCAACGCGGCCAGCGCCTGCTGCACCGCGCCGGCATCGCGGCCAGACTTGATCTGCGCCAACCGCGCTATCTGGCCGTCGCGCACCGCCACGTTGTCGACCTCGCGGGCCTCCACCGCGTCCTGCGTCTTCAGCTTGTACTTGTTGACGCCGACGATGACGTCACGGCCACTGTCGATGCGCGCCTGCTTCTCGGCCGCGCTGGCCTCGATCTTGAGCTTGGCCCAGCCCGAATCAACCGCCTGGGTCATGCCGCCCATGGCCTCGACCTCCTCGATGATGGCCCAGGCGGCGTCGGCCATGTCCTGGGTGAGCTTTTCCATCATGAAGCTGCCGGCCCAAGGGTCGACGACGCTGGTGATGTGGGTCTCTTCCTGGATGATCAGCTGGGTGTTGCGTGCGATGCGGGATGAAAACTCGGTGGGCAGCGCGATCGCTTCATCGAAGCTGTTGGTGTGCAGGCTCTGCGTGCCGCCAAAAACCGCAGCAAGAGCCTCCACCGTGGTGCGTACCACGTTGTTGTAGGGGTCTTGCTCGGTCAGGCTCCAGCCCGAGGTCTGGCAATGCGTGCGCAGCATCAGGCTCTTGGGCTGCACGGCGTTGAAGCGCTTCATGATGCGCGTCCACAGCAGCCGCGCGGCGCGCATCTTGGCGATCTCCAGATAGAAGTTCATGCCGATCGCCCAGAAGAAGCTCAATCGTCCTGCAAAGTCATCCACATCCATGCCCTTGGCGATGGCCGTCTTTACATACTCCTGGCCGTCGGCCAGCGTGAAGGCCAGTTCCAGCGCCTGGTTGGCGCCGGCCTCCTGCATGTGGTAACCGCTGATCGAGATCGAGTTGAACTTGGGCATGTGCTGCGCCGTGTACTCGATGATGTCGCCGATGATCCTCATCGACGGTGCCGGCGGGTAGATGTAAGTGTTGCGGACCATGAACTCCTTGAGGATGTCGTTCTGGATGGTGCCCGACAGCTGGTCCTGCTTGACACCCTGCTCCTCGGCCGCCACCACATAACCGGCCAGCACCGGCAGCACGGCACCGTTCATGGTCATTGACACACTCACCTTGTCGAGCGGGATCTGGTCGAACAGGATTTTCATGTCCTCGACCGAATCGATCGCCACGCCGGCCTTGCCCACATCGCCGGTGACGCGCGGATGGTCGCTGTCGTAGCCGCGGTGGGTGGCCAGGTCGAAGGCCACACTGACACCCTGGCCGCCAGCGGCCAGCGCCTGGCGATAGAAGGCGTTGCTCTCCTCGGCGGTGGAAAAGCCCGCGTACTGGCGGATCGTCCAAGGCCGGCCGGTGTACATCGTGGCCTGCGGGCCGCGCACAAAGGGCTCAAAACCGGGCAGCGTATCGGCGTGCTGCAGACCGACCAAATCGGCAGCGGTGTACAGCGGCTTGACGGTCAAGCCCTCGGGCGTGATCCAGTTCAGCCCGTCGACATCACCACCGGGCGCCGACCTGGCGGCCGCTGCGGTCCATTGCGCCAAAGTGGCGGGCTTGAATTCGGGGGTGGTGGACATGGTGTCAATCCTATAAGCACGCTAGGCAGCTCTGGGTTGCTGTGGACAGCTCTTGGCAGGCTGGCTCGCCACGGTGGTTTGCCAATCATAATACATGATGCATAATTATAAATTCAGATTCTGACATCCGGCCGACAAGCGACAAGCACGCAGCCGAGATGCCAGTATCCCGCTGCCGCCAAGCCACCGGAAGCCCTGCCCTTGCTCACTTCACCGCCGCCGGCTGCCAGCCGCTCGCTCAAGCCCCGCGCGCTCTACCAGGACGTGGCTGAGCGGCTGCGCCAGCAGATCTTCAACCGCGAGCTCGAACCCGGCAACTGGATTGACGAGCAGAAGATCGCCGCCGAGTACGGCATCAGCCGCACGCCGCTGCGCGAGGCGTTGAAGGTGCTGGCGGTCGAGGGCCTGGTCACCATGAAGGTGCGGCGCGGCGCTTACGTCACCGAGATGTCGGCCATCGACGTGGCCCAGGTCTACCACTTGATGGCGCTGCTCGAAAGCGACGCCGCTGGCCAGGTGGCCGCCCAGGGCAACCAGGCGCAGATTGCTGAACTGCAAACGCTGCATGATCGACTGGAGAAGCAGGTGCGCCAGCGTGATGCCTTCTTCGACACCAATGAGCAGTTTCACCTCAAGCTGCTCGAGCTGGCGGGCAACCGCTGGAGCGCACAAATCGTGATGGACCTGCGCAAGGTGATGAAGCTCAACCGCCAGCTCTCGCTGTTCAAGCAAGGGCGTCTGGCCGAGTCGCTGGCCGAGCATCGTGCGGTGATGGCCGCCATCGCCGCGCGCGACGCTGCATCCGCAGCCCGGCTGATGCGCAGCCACTTCGACAACGGGCTGGCCGCTGCCTCGGCCTGAACAGCAGCAGCGCCACCCATCTGAACAGCGCGACAGGTCGAAAATCCAGGCATCAAGCCGGGCCGAGAAAGGCCTGGCGAAGAGGCATTTTCGATGCTCAAGAAGTCAGCGCGCCGCCGGTGGAACTCGCTCCGTTGCACGCCATGATCGGCCTGCTGTCCCCTTAAATTCGGCGAAGTAAGCTCAGAGGTTGAGAGGCAATCCCGACCCTACGGGTAAGCCCGCAAAACAGCCCCACGCGTCGTTGCAAATGCTCCCTGGGTCCCAAACCCAGGTCCGCTTTGCGCCTAGATTGGAGCCGTTTTGCGGGCTTACGCGGGTGCATCCGATTGCCTCTCAGCCTCTCAGCGCTGGGTGATCGGCTTGACGTCGCGCGACGGCGAGCCGACATAGAGCTGGCGCGGCCGGCCGATCTTGTACTCGGGGTCGCCGATCATCTCGTTGAGCTGGGCGACCCAGCCCACGGTGCGGGCGAGCGCAAAGATCGCCGTGAACAGCGGCACCGGGATGCCGATGGCGCGCTGCACGATGCCCGAATAAAAGTCGACGTTTGGGTAGAGCTTGCGCGAGACGAAGTAGTCGTCCTCCAGCGCAATCTTCTCCAGCGCCATCGCCAGCTTGAACAACGGGTCGTCATGCAGGCCCAGCGCGCCCAGCACCTCATGGCAGGTTTCGCGCATCAGCTTGGCGCGCGGGTCATAGTTCTTGTAGACCCGGTGGCCGAAACCCATCAGCTTGACGGTGGAGTTCTTGTCCTTGACCTGCTTGATGAACTCACCGATCTTCTCGACGCCACCCATCTTCTGGATGTCGCCCAGCATGTTCAGCGCCGCCTCGTTGGCGCCGCCATGCGCCGGGCCCCACAGGCAGGCCACGCCGGCAGCGATGGCCGCAAACGGGTTGGTGCCCGAGCTGCCGCACAGCCGCACGGTGGAGGTACTGGCGTTCTGCTCGTGGTCGGCATGCAGGATGAAGATGCGGTCCATCGCACGCACCAGCACCGGGTTAGGCTCGTAGTCCTCGCAGGGGTTGGCGAACATCAGGTGCATGAAGTTGGCCGAGTACGACAGTTTGTTGCGCGGGTACATGTACGGCGCGCCGGTGACGTACTTGTAGGCCATCGACACCAAAGTGGGCATCTTGGCGATCATTCGTATCGCCGCGATGTCGCGGTGCACCGGGTTGTTGATGTCGGTGCTGTCGTGATAGAAGGCCGACAGCGCTCCCACCAGCCCGGTCATGATGGCCATCGGATGCGCGTCGCGCCGAAAGCCGCGCAGGAAAAACTGCATCTGCTCGTTGACCATGGTGTGGTTGGTCACGCGGGCATCGAAGTCCAGCTTCTGCGCTGCGTTGGGCAGGTCGCCGTACAGCAGCAGGTGGCAGGTCTCCATGAAGTCGCAGTTCACCGCCAACTGCTCGATCGGGTAGCCGCGATACAGCAATTCACCCTTGTCACCGTCGATGTAGGTGATGGTGGAGTTGCACGACGCGGTGCTCAAAAAGCCCGGGTCGTAGGTGAACTTGCCAGTCTGGCCGTAGAGCTTGCGGATATCGATCACATCCGGGCCGATGCTGCCCTTGTAGATCGGCATCTCCATGCTGGGGCTGCCATCGGAAAACGACAGGGTGGCTTTCACATCGGACGGGGTCATGATCAATCCCTTTCTAGGTCAATACAACGGGTTCAGCAGTTCGGCAGTTCGGCAACTCAGGTGTTCGCATCATGCCCAACACTTCCATCACCTCGGGTCGAGCCAGATCAACATCGGGCTCTCGACGGGCCAGCAAAATGTCCAGCAAGTCGTTATCGGCCAGGTCCATCAGGGCCTGCAGGCCGTCGGCATGGCGCCGCGTCAGCCCGGCCTCATGGCGGCGGAAGAAGCGCGCGATGAACAAGTCGTTCTCGAGCAGGCCGCGTCGGCAGCGCCAGCGCAGCCGGCTGAGCTCGGTGGCGCCGATGGCCTGCTGGGCGGAAGACAAGTCGATCATGGCTGGTTGCGCTCGAACGAAACAGCTGGGCGGCTAGACCGCGCGCCGCACCATCAGCTCCTTGATCTTGCCGATGGCCTTGGTCGGGTTCAGCCCCTTGGGACAGACATCGACGCAGTTCATGATGGTGTGGCAGCGGAACAGCCGGTACGGATCTTCGAGGTTGTCAAGCCGCCCCGCGGTGTCCTGGTCGCGGCTGTCGGCGATGAAACGGTAGGCCTGCAGCAGGCCGGCCGGGCCGACAAACTTGTCGGGGTTCCACCAGAAGCTGGGGCAGGCGGTGGAGCAGCTGGCGCACAGGATGCACTCGTACAAGCCGTTGAGCTCGTCGCGTTCTTCGGGCGACTGCAACCGCTCTTTCTCGGGCGGAATGCTGTCGTTGACGAGGTAAGGCTTGATCGAGTCGTACTGCTTGAAGAACTGCGTCATGTCGACGATCAGGTCGCGGATCACCGGCAGGCCGGGCAGCGGCTTGAGCACCACGCTGCCCTTCAGATCCCGCATGTTGGTCAGGCAGGCCAGGCCGTTTTTGCCATTGATGTTCATCGCGTCTGAGCCGCACACGCCTTCGCGACAGCTGCGGCGGAAGCTGATCGCCGGATCCACCGACTTGAGCTTCATCAAGGCGTCGAGCAACATGCGCTCGCTGCCGTCAAGCTCAACGTCGATCGACTGCATGTAGGGCTTGGCGTCCTGATCGGGGTCGTAGCGGTAAATCTGGAAATTACGTTTCATTGGAGCCCCTCGTCCGATGGGTACATCGACCGGTCCCCCAACGGGATGCCGGCCGGCTTGACAGCGGCTCGGCGCTGGGCCGGCTGCTTCGATGAAAGTTGCTGGTCCATCAGAAAGTACGGACCTTGGGCGGCACGCTGTCCACCGTCAGCGGCTTGAGCTGCACCGGCTTGTAGTCGAGCCGGTTGCCTTGGCTGTACCACAGCGAGTGCTTCATCCACTCGACGTCGTTGCGGCCGAGCGGAAACTCGGCGTCGTCGGCGCTGCGCTCGTAGTCCTTGACGGTATGGGCGCCGCGGCATTCGTGGCGCGCCGCCGCCGACTCGATGGTGGCCTGCGCCGCCTCAATCAGGTTCTCGACCTCCAGCGCCTCGATGCGCGCGGTGTTGAAGACTCGGCTCTTGTCCTTGAGTGTGATGTTGGCCACACGCTCGCGCAGCTTGGCCACCGCCACCGTGCCGGCGGTCAGCAGCTCTTGGGTGCGGAACACCGCAGCATGCTTTTGCATCGTGTCGCGCAGGTCGTTGGCCACGTCCTGGGCGTATTCGCCGCTGGTCGAGTCGTCGAGCCGGGCGATGCGCGCCAGCGAATAGTCAGCCGCGTCGGCGGCCACCGGCTTGTGGCTGCGCCCGGCCTTGGCATGGGCGTCGACGATGTGGTTGCCGGCGGCGCGGCCAAACACCAGCAGGTCAAGCAGCGAGTTGGTGCCCAGCCGGTTGGCGCCGTGCACGCTGACGCAGGAGCATTCACCCACCGCGTAGAGGCCATTGACCACTTCGTTGGGGTTGCGGTCCGCCCCCACCCCGTTGGGCGCCACCACCTGGCCGTTGATGTTGGTCGGGATGCCGCCCATCTGGTAATGGATCGTCGGCACCACCGGAATCGACTCTTTGGTGATGTCGACGTTGGCAAAGTTGTGACCGATCTCGAACACGCTGGGCAGGCGTTTCATGATGGTCTCGCCGCCAAGGTGGGTCATGTCGAGCTCGATGTGGTCCTTGTTGGGACCGCAGCCGCGCCCTTCCTTGATCTCCTGGTCCATGCAGCGCGAGACAAAGTCGCGTGGTGCCAAATCCTTAAGCGTTGGCGCATAGCGCTCCATGAAGCGCTCACCGTTGGCGTTGCGCAGGATCGCGCCCTCGCCGCGGCAGCCTTCGGTCAGCAACACGCCGGC
>JBBQJN010000126.1:0-10770 GCA_038325945.1 Burkholderiales bacterium
CCGGCGCTGGTGCTGCCGTCGCCGTGCCGGAAGGTGACCGGCCGCTCAAACATGTAGGCCTGCTCGGCCGTGGCATGCGGGCGCGGCACGCCCAGCAAGTCACACAGCTCGATGACAAAGCTTTGCGCGGTAGACAACTCGGAGGCGGTGACGCCCTGCCAGCGGCTGATGAAAGCGGCGGCCTCGGCGGTTGAAACGGCGGGCAGGGAGTCAGGGGCGAGTTCACGCATGGCCCCATCATAGGCAGCGGTTCCGGCGGCTGATGGGGGGATGCCACCCCAGCCAGGGCGCCTTGGTGACAGGCCGGGCCGCAGCGCCGCTGCCAGAATCAAGCGACCACGATTTCTCAGGAGCCCCGCATGGAAGACCGCGTCCGCATCACACTTGACGCCCACGGCGTGGCCGATGTCTGCCTGGTGCGAGCCGACAAGATGAACGCGCTGGACTTTGCGATGTTCGACGCGCTGGTTGCCGCCATCCAACGCCTGAAGGCCGAGCCCGGCCTGCGTGCGGTGGTGCTGCACGGCGAGGGCAAGGCCTTTTGCGCCGGGCTGGACATGGGCCGCATGGCCAAGCTCAACAACGGCGAGCCCGGCGCCATCCGTGATCTGCGGCCGCGTACCCATGGCATCAGCAACTCGCCGCAGTTTGTGGGCATGGGCTGGCGCGAGATCCCGGTGCCGGTGATCGCCGCTGTGCACGGCGTGGCCTTTGGCGGCGGCCTGCAAGTGGCGCTGGGTGCTGACATCCGGCTGGTCACCGCCGACCTGAAGATGAGCGTGATGGAGATCAAGTGGGGCCTGGTGCCCGACATGGCCGGCGTGGCGCTGATGCGCGGCCTGGTGCGCGACGACCATGCCCGTGAGCTGGCCTACACCGGCCGTATCGTTGACGGCGTCGAAGCGGTGCAACTGGGCCTGGCCACGAGGGTCTGCGCCGATCCGCTGGCCGAATCCCGGGCCATGGCGCAGGCCATCGCCCAGCGCAGCCCGAGCGCGATCCGTGCCAACAAGCGGCTGATGAACCTGGCCGGCCGCACGCGCGATGCCAGCGCAGAGGCGGTGCTGCAGGCCGAGAGCGACGAGCAGGTGGCGCTGATGGGCCAGGCCAACCAGTTGGAGGCGGTGCGGGCCAATCTGGAGAAGCGCGCGCCGGTGTTCTCCAACACGGCGGCCTGAGCCATGCAGCGTGACGAGGCCTTGCGTGCCCGGGTGGCCGAGCGGCTGGCCGGCTGGCGGCTGCATGCGCCCGACGAGAGCGGCCTCAAGCGTGCGGCGGTGGCGCTGGCCATCACCGATGAGGGCACTGGCTCGTCGCTGTGGGGACTGCGGCAGACGCGCGACTGGAGCGCCGAGGCCGCGCTGATCCTGACCCGCCGCGCCAAGACCTTGAGCGGCCATGCCGGCCAGTGGGCCCTGCCAGGCGGCCGTGTCGACGAAGGCGAGACGCCCGAGCAGACCGCGCTGCGCGAACTGCACGAAGAGGTGGGCTTGCATCTGGCGCCGGGCGCGGTGCTGGGCCGGCTCGATACCTTCATCACCCGCTCCGGCTATGCGATGACGCCGGTGGTGGTGTGGGCCGGTGAGGCGCGCGCGCTGGTGGCCAACCCCGCCGAGGTGGCCAGCATCCACCGCATCCGGCTCAGCGAGTTTCTGCGCGAGGACGCGCCCATCCTTGAGCCGCTGGAAGGCAGCGAGCACCCGGTGCTGAAAATGCCAGTGGGCGACAACTGGATCGCCGCGCCCACCGCAGCGCTGATCTACCAGTTTCGCGAGGTCTGCGTGCTGGGCCGCGACACGCGGGTGTCGCACTTCGAGCAGCCGCGCTTCGCCTGGAAGTGAGGCAAAGGTGCTGGCGCAAGCGGTGCCCGGCGCGCTTGGCGTGCTAACAGGCCAGGGTCAGACCGGCAGGCCCGGCAGGGCAGCGCCGCCCGCGCCCGGCACAATGGCCGCACCATGAACCCCGATACCGATGACACCGCCCAGGCGCTGCGCGACTTGGTCGAGTGTCTGCGGCTCGAGCAGTTTGAGCACAACTTGTTCCGCGGCCAGAACCGCGATGTCGGCGGCACGGCGGTGTTTGGCGGCCAGGTGCTGGGCCAGGCGCTGATGGCGGCGGCGCGCACGGTGGCGGCCGGGCAATCGGTGAACTCGCTGCACGGCTATTTTCTGCGCGCCGGTGATACCGCAGTGCCCATCGTCTACGAGGTTGACCGCATCCGCGACGGCGGCAGTTTTGCCACCCGGCGCGTGGTGGCGGTCCAGCATGGCCAGGCGATCTTCCACATGTCGGCCTCGTTCCACCGCCAAGAGCAGGGGCCGGCGCACCAGGGCCTGATGCCCGAGGCGCCGCCACCCGAAGCGCTGGTCGACGAGCACCTGCGCCAGCGCGCGATGATCGACAGCCTGCCGGCGCGCATGCACGGTTTTCTGCGCTCGGCGCAGCCGGTGGAATTGCGCGCAGTGAACCCGATGGATTTCATGCAGCCCGAGTTGCGCCCGCCTCAGGCGCTGCACTGGCTGCGCGCGGCGCAATCACTGCCCGACGACCCGCTGATCCACCAGGCGCTGCTGGCCTATGCCAGCGACTGGAGCCTGATGCGCGTGGCCATGCTGCCGCATGGTCTGAACTTCACCCAGCCCGGCGTGCAGGGCGTGAGCCTGGACCATGCGATGTGGTTTCACCGCGATTTCCGCTTCGATGACTGGCTGCTGTACCAGAGCGATTCACCCTCACTTGCGGGCGCGCGCGGCTATTGCCGCGGCGGCCTGTGGTCGCGCGATGGCGCGCTGGTGGCCAGCGTTGCTCAAGAGTGCCTGATACGTGTGCGCTGAGCCGTGCCGCGGGTCGCTTGTCAGCCGCCGGCTGCGGCTTGCGCGCGCAGCCGGGCATGCACATAAGCGCCGTGCGGCACATGCAGCAGGTCGGCGATGCGCCACAGCACATGGCGCTCGTGGGCATCAAGCTGGCCGTCGGCATAGGCCACCTGCCACATCAGCTCAACCATGTGCAGCTTGGCCGGCATCTCGAAATGCGTGTTGATGTGGCTGGTGAAGGCAAACCAGTCGGTGGCCTGACGCGCCGTCTGCTCGGCCAGTTCCATCAGGCGCAGGATTTCGTCTTCGGTCAGGCTGAACTGCGTGCGCAGCGCCTGCATCACCGCCTGACGCTCGTCTGGCCGCATCTCGGCGTCGGCGCGCATCACCTCGACCAGCATCACCGCGCAGGCCAGTTGCAGCGTGTGCTCGGCGGCCTGCGCACCGGCGACGGGCGCCGGCAACAGGGCGGAGAACAGGTCTTTCAGGGTTGAGAGCATGGGCAGATTTCAACATGGCGCGTCGCGGCCCGTGCGGCTGCGCCGATTTGGGGACAGTTGGGACGACGCGGAGCTTGGCGCGGCCGCTGCCGATGCCGTAGCCTTGCAGCTTTGCCACCACCACCACCACCACCACCACCAGCAGGAACTGTTGCCATGAAACTTGATTCTTCGATCTCGGCCGTGATCACCGGCGGCGCCTCGGGCCTGGGCGCGGCCACCGCCCGCCGCCTGGCCGCCAGCGGCGTGCGCGTTGCGCTGTTTGACCTCAACGCCGAAGCCGGCGAAAAGCTGGCGGCCGAGCTTGGCGGCGTGTTTTGCCAGGTCGACGTGACCCAGGAAGACCAGGTGGATGCCGGCTTTGCCAAGGCCCGCGCGGCGATCGGCCAGGAGCGCATCCTGGTCAACTGTGCTGGCACCGGCAATGCCATCAAGACCGCCAGCCGTGACAAGACCAGCGGCGCGATCAAGTCGTTTCCGACGCTGAACTTCGACCGCATCATCCAGATCAACCTGGTTGGCACCTTTCGCTGTATCGCCAAGAGCGCCGCCGGCATGCTGACGCTGGACCCGCTGCCCGACGGCGACCGCGGCTGCATCGTCAACACCGCCAGCGTGGCGGCGCAGGACGGCCAGATGGGCCAGGCCAGCTATTCGGCCAGCAAGGCCGGCATCATTGGCATGACATTGCCGATCGCGCGTGACCTGATGGCCGAGGCCATCCGCGTCAACACCATCCTGCCGGGCCTGTTCGACACGCCGCTGCTGCAGGGCGCGCCTGACAACGTGAAGGCGGCGCTGGCGGCCTCGGTGCCGTTTCCCAAGCGCCTGGGCCGGCCCGACGAATACGCCGACCTGGCCGAGTTCATGATCAGCAACGGCTACATGAACGGCGAGAGCGTGCGCATCGACGGCGCCATCCGCATGGCACCACGCTGAAAGTGACGCCGCACCGGCCGCTGGCGGCCGGTGCGAGTGCGGATGTAGATGCGGACGTAGATGCGGACGTAGCTGCGGCTGTAGATGCGGATGCGATGATGCCGCCACGATGCTTGACCGTGCCGTTCAAAAACTGATCCAGCCTGTGCTGCAGGTCGCCGTCGGCGTGTTGGTGCGCCAGCGTGTGTCGGCCGACGCCATTACCTGGGCCGGCTTTGGCCTCGGGCTGATAGCGGCTGGCTGCATTGCCTGGCAGCAGCCGCTGGCCGGACTGGCGCTGATGGCGCTAAGCCGGCTGGCCGACGGCCTGGACGGCGCCGTGGCCCGCTTGACCCAGCCCACCGACCGCGGCGCCTTCCTCGACATCACGCTCGATTTCTTGTTCTATGCCAGTATTCCACTGGCCTTTGCGCTGGCTGATCCGGCGGCCAATGCGCTGGCCGCCGCAGTGCTGCTGGCCGCCTTTGTGGGCACGGCCAGCAGTTTTCTGGCCTTTGCGGTGCTGGCTGAGCGGCGCGGGCTAAAAAGCCTGGCTTACCCCAAGAAGGGCTTGTATTACCTGGGCGGTTTGACTGAGGCCACCGAGACGCTGCTCTGCTTTGCGCTGATGTGTCTGTGGCCTGCTGCCTTTGCGCCGTTGGCGCTGGGTTTTGCTGCGCTGTGCGGCCTGACCGTGCTGGCTCGGGTGCAGGCCGGCTGGTCAACTTTTGGAGTGTCTTGATGAGTCGCTGTATCCCCATGATGGCCAGCCGCGTGAGCGCTGCACCGACGGGCCGGGCGCGGCTGGCGCCGGCATGGACGTTGACGTCGGCGTTGGCATTGGCATTGGCGTTGCGGCTGGCGCTGGTCGGCGCACTGACCGCAACTGCCGGCGGTGCGCTGGCGGTATCGCTGGGGCCGCTGGCCGGTGCCGGTGAATCGCCGCTGCCACCCTGGCAGTTTGCCGGCCTGCCGAAGCAAACGCTGCCGCGCACCAGCTACCGCATCGTTTCGCTGGGCGATGAGCGCGTGCTGCGCATCGAGGCCCAGGCCTCTTATGGCAACCTGGTGCATGCGCTGCCGGTCGGCGTCAAGCCGCAGCGCCTGGCCTGGCGCTGGCGGCTCGACGAGGCCAACGCTGCGGCTGATCTGAAGCAGAAGACCGGCGACGACAGTGCCGTCAAGGTCTGCCTGCTGTTTGATCTGCCGCTGTCGGCGGTGCCGTTTTTCGAGCGCCAGCTGCTGCGCGTGGCCCGCAGCCAAACGGCTGAGCCGCTGCCGGCCGCCACCCTGTGCTATGTCTGGGATGCCCGGCTGGCGCCAGACACCGCGCTGGACAACGTCTATTCACGCCGCGTGCGCTACCTGGTGCTGCGCGGCCCGCAGGCGCCGCTGCGCAGTTGGCTGAGCGAGCAACGCGACGTACGGGCTGATTTTTTGCGGCTGTTTGGCGACGAGGCCAAAGAACTGCCGCCCTTGCTGGCGGTGGCGGTGGCTGGCGACGCCGACAACACCGGTGGCCGCAGCCTGGCCCATGTTGCAAGCATCAGCCTGGATTGATCTGCCGGGCAAGCCGCCGGAGGGGCATCCGCCCTTTGGCCTATGGTCTTTGCCCCTTGATCAGTGCACGGCGCCCAGCACCACCGGCACCTCGGTGGCCGGTGGCGTATTGCGGCTGCGGCCGCAGCGCACGATGCCGTCGATCATCACCATGCCCACGCCGGGGATGTCGCCGAGTTGCATGCTTTCCAGCAGCGTTTTGCCAGCCGTGTGCTGGGCGCGGTCGAGGAACACAAAGTCGGCATCACGACCCGGCTCGATCAGCCCGCAGTTCAGGCCACGCAGCCGCGCCGTGTTGCCGGTGGCAAAACAGACCACCAACTCGGCCGGGATGTTTCCCAGGCTCGACAACAAGGCCATCAGGCGCAGCATGCCCAGCGGCTGCACGCCCGAGCCTGCGGGTGAGTCGGTGCCCAGGATGACGCGGTGCGGGCACTTCAGTTGCAGCGCGGCCTGGGCCGCGGCGATGGCGATCTTCTCGTTGCCGTTGTGCACGATCTCGATCGCACGGCTGCTTTTTTCGCACAGCTCGCAGACATCGGCCTCGGGCAGCGCGGTGTGGCCGCCGTTGATGTGGCCGATGATGTCGGCGTCGGCCTCGAGCACCACGTCCTTGTCGATCAAGCCCGAGCCCGGGATGCTGGGCCCGCCGGTATGGATGGTGCTCTGGATGCCATGTTGGCGCGCCCAGGCCACCATCTGCCTGGCCTCGTAGCCGGCCTTTACCGAGCCCAGGCCCACTTCGCCCAGCAGCGTGACGCCGGCCGCGGCCAGCTCGGCAAAGTCGGCCTCGACCATGCCTTTCTCGATCACCGGCGCGCCGGCCAGCACCTTGACGCCGCCGGGGCGGAAGTTGTCAAAGGCCCGCTGCGCGGTGATCGCCAGCGCCTTGAGGCCGACGATGTCCTTGGGCCGGCCGGGCAGGTGCACCTCGCCGGCCGAGATCATGGTGGTCACACCGCCGTGCATGCAGCTGTCGATCCAGCCGATCTGGCCTTGCCGCGGGGTCCAGTCGCCAAACACCGGGTGCACATGGCTGTCGATCAGGCCCGGCGCCACGCAGGTCTGGCGGGCGTCGATCAGCGTTGTCGGTTCAGTGGTGTCGCAATCCTTCTCGCGGCCAACCTGGGTGATCTGGCCGTCGTGCACGACGATGGTGTCGGCGTCGAGGATGGGTTGATCGAGATCGCCCGACAACAGCAGGCCGATGTTGCGGATCACCACCTTGCCCGACTTGCCCGTTGCTGCTGCTTCTGCCATGCGCTCGACTCCGTTGTCTTGATGCAGCTTGCCGCATCTCGCTGTAGATTGGTGTAGCGAAGGCTACATGAACGCTCGTGTCATCTCAAGCCTGATGAGGTTGAAGCCGAGGCAGGCACACGGTGCGCTGCACCGCGTCGATGATGAACGATTCCCAGTGTTGCATCGCCGCCGCTGCGTCCAGCGCCTCGCCCAGGAACGACGACAGTGTGAAGCGGTTGCTGAGGTAGAAGTAGCCCATCGAGGCGATCATCAGGTAGAGATCGCGTGCCGTGATGTCGCTGCGGAACAAGCCTTGAGCGATGCCGGCGCTCAGCACGCTGTCGGTGATGGCCAGCGCCGGCGATGAGTACTCACGCGCCCGATCACTTTTGGCGATGTGCTTGCCGCGCATCAGGTTTTCGTTGTTGAGCAGGCTGATGAACTCGGGGTGCTTCTGGTAGTAGCGCCAGACAAAACCGATCATCGCCTGCAGCGCCAGCATGGGCGTGCTGGTGTCGAGCGCCAGCGCCTGTTCGGCCTCGTTGAAGCGGCGGTAAGTGTGCTCGATCACCGCGATGAACAAACCCTCCTTGGAGCCGAAGTAGTAGTAAATCATGCGGTCATGAGACTTGGCCGCCTTCGAGATCTGCTCGATGCGCCCGCCGGCAAAGCCGTGGCGGGCAAAGATCTTGGTGGCGGCGCGCAGGATGGCCTCGCGGGTGGCCTGTGCGGCCAGCTCTCGTACACCGGGCGCTCGGGCAGCAGCAGCAGGGGCGGCGGCTGCCTTGGCAGCGGGCTTCTTGCGCGAGGCAGTGGCCATGCGGTTGAGCGCCGGGCCGGCCTATTGCTCGACGAAGGCGCGCTCGATGACAAAGTCGCCCGGCGTGGAGGTATTGCCCTCCTTGAAGCGGCGCAGTTCGAGCAGGGTCTTGAGGTCTTTGAGCATCGCCGGGCTGCCGCACAACATGACGCGGTCTTCTTCGGGGTTGAGCTCGGGCAGGCCGAGGTCGGCGCACAGCTTGCCCGAGACCACCAGGTCGGTGATGCGCCCGCTGTTGCGGTAGGGCTCGCGCGTCACGGTGGGGTAGTAGCGCAGCTGCTCGCTGATCATCTCGCCGAGAAACTCATGGCGCGGTAGGTCTTGCGTGATGGTGTCGTGGTAGGCCAGCTCCGACACCAGGCGCGTGCCGTGCACCAGGATCACTTGCTCAAACTTCTCGTAGGTGGCGGGGTCGCGGATGATGCTCATGAACGGCGCCAAGCCGGTGCCGGTGCTCATCATGTACAGGCGCTTGCCGGGCAGCAGGTAATCGATCACCAGTGTGCCGGTGGGCTTGTTGCCGATGATTACGCTGTCACCGATCTGGATGTGCTGCAGCCGGCTGGTGAGCGGGCCGTCGGCCACCTTGATGCTGAGAAATTCAAGGTGCTCGGCGTAGTTGGGGCTGACCACGCTGTAGGCGCGCAGCAACGGCTTGTTGTTGACGCGCAGGCCGAGCATCGTGAAGTGGCCGTTGAGAAAACGCAACGACGGGCCACGCGTGGTGGTGAACGAGAACAGCCGGTCGGTCCAGTGGTGGACGCTGAGGACTTTTTCTTCGTTGAAGGCGCTCATGGTGATCGGGTCGGCGTTGGCGGCCAATGGGTAGGTCGGACGGTAGGTCGGACGGTCGGACAGTCGGGAGCCGGACCCGCAGTCGACAAGGCGCAGGCACGGCGCAGGTTCGGGGTTGGATCGGCATGCGCTTGCACGGCCGGCGCCCTGAATGTAGCATCAGCGTCACTTTGGTTTAGCAGGCACTACATGAAAAAACGACTTGCGGCAGAGGCCAGGATTGTGCCTCAGCTCAGGGATTGCCCCAGGGTGCAGGGGCTTGACGCGCATCAAGCCGGCATCGGCGATGGCTGAGCACGAACACACCAAGACCGACGGCCTGGGTGAGGCGCCGGGTGTTTCCGGGCACGAGGCCGGGCAAGAGGCCTGGCGCGCCGCGCCTCGCAACCAGCGGCTGGCGGCGAACAAGATCGAGTGCAATGCCTGCCCGGTGCTGTGCCAGATTGGCGACGGCAAGATCGGCGCCTGCGACCGCTATGCCAACCAGGGCGGGCTGCTGGTGCGGGTTGACCCAGTGCTGTTGCTGCAGCGGCGCCTCGACGGCGCCGACCCAGCGACGACCGGTGAACTTGTGCCCTTCCTGGCCGCCGGCGCGCCGCTGGTGGCCGCTGCTGAAGGTCTGGAGGCGGGCGAGCCGGCGTTGTTCGTTACCGCCGTCGGCGCGTCCACCACCTACCCAGACTACAAGCCCGCGCCGTTCATCGTCTCGTCGCTGGCCGACGGCGTGGACATGGTGACCGTGGTCACCGAGGGCATTTTCAGCTACTGCAGCCTGAAAGTGAAGATCGACACCGACCGCTGGCTGGGCCCCGAGCAGGCCAATGTGCGTTGCCAGGGCGAGGTGGTGGGCCATGTCAGCACCGCGGAATACGGCTCACAGATGCTCAGCCTGGGCGGCGTGCACCACATCACTGGCGGCAGCAAGAAGGAAGGCCGCATCACGGTGGACATGATGGCCGCGCTGGGCAACCAGCAGGCCGTCGAATTGGCGATTGACGGCGGCGCCCAGGTGCTGGTGCAAGCGGGCAGGGCGCCGGTGGTCAACGGCGTGCCCGAGGTGCGCATGCGGCTGGGCTGCGGTTCGGCCACGATCGGCATCTTCGCCCAGCAGTTCATGGGCCTGGTCGACGAGGTGGTGGTGGTGGATGACCACATCACCGGCGTGCTCACCGAGCACCAGGCCGGCCGCTGCCTGGGCCTGCGGCGCTCGGGGCTCAAGGTGCGCGGCCGCAAGAGCACACCGGGTCGCTACTTCCAGGTGGCCAATCCGGGCACCGGCTGGGGCGGTACCGACATCGCCGACCCGCTGGCCATCCTCGAGCCCTGGGATGCTGACGAGGCCTGGCCGGGGCAGCGCTTGCTGATGGTCAGCACCACCGGCGAGCATGCGGCCTGGTTTGAATTGGATGCCGCGCTGCAGCCGCAACCGGCGTTGATGCCGGATGCGGTGCAGCGCATCGTCGACCGCATCGGCGAGAACTGCGAGCCTTCGCTGTGCACCGTGCTGTTTGTCGGCGGCGCTGGTGGCAGCTTGCGCGCCGGCGTCACCGACAACCCGGTGCAGCTGACGCGCGCCATCAAGCAAAGCCTGGTCAACGTCAGCTGCGGCGGCGCACCGGCCTATGTCTGGCCGGGCGGCGGCATCACGGTGATGGTGGACGTGGCGCGCATGCCGGCCAACAGCTTCGGCACCGTGCCGACGCCTGCCATCGTGGCGCCGATCGAGTTCACGATGCGGCTGGAGGACTACCAGGCACTGGGCGGCCACATGGCCTATGTGCGGCCGCTGGCCCAGGTGCTGGCCACCGGCGCCTGGCACAGCGACGGCGCGCCGCAGGCGCGGCGCACCATCAGCGCCGGCGCGGCCAATCCCTGGCCGATCGGCGCCGCGCCGCTGCTCGGATGAGCGGCACTTGGACGTCGAGCCGATGAGCGGCGTGGCCTGGGGCAGCGCGCAGCGCCGGCAGCTGGCCGACGGACGCTGGCATCTGCAGCACGGCCCGATCGACCTCATCATCGGCGCCGACGGCGAGGCCGCGGCGCTGGACGCCGCGGACGCTGCGGCCTGGGCGCGCTTCCAGCCGCTGCTGGCCGAACTGGCGGCCGAACTGCCACTGCT
>JBBQJN010000127.1:0-10735 GCA_038325945.1 Burkholderiales bacterium
AGGTCTCGGCGATGGCCTTGGGCTGGCCCGGCAGGTTGATGATCAGCGCCTTGCCACGGATCACCGCCACCTGGCGGCTGAGGATCGCGGTGGCCACAAAGCGCAGGCTGATCTGGCGCATCTGCTCGCCAAAGCCAGGCAAGGTCTTGTCGGCCACGGCCAGCGTGGCCTCAGGTGTCACATCGCGTGGCGCCGGGCCGGTGCCGCCAGTGCTCAGCACCAGGTGGCAGCCGGCGATGTCGACCAGTTCGCGCAGCGTGGCGCTGATGCCCTCTTGCTCGTCTGGGATCAGCCGGGTCTCCCAGCTGATCGGGTTTTTCAGCGCGCGGCCCAGCCAGTCTTGCAGCGCCGGGATGCCCTGGTCGGCGTAGACGCCGGCCGAGGCGCGGTCGCTGACCGAGACCAGGCCGATCTTCACCGGCGCCAACTCACTCATCGTCGGCCTCGTCATCGTTGTTGTCGTCGTCGTCGTCGCGGTCATGCGCCGGCTGGCCGGCGGCGCTGCCGAGCCAGGGCTTGATGAACTGAAACAGCTCGCGGTAGACGCGGCCATTGCGCTGCTCGGGCGCGCTGGCCGCGTCCTTGCGCGCGGCGCGCACCAGGCTGCGCAGGCGCTGCAGGTCGCTGCCCGGAAAGTTGGCAGCCCAGCGGGTGAGGGCGTCATCGCTGGCCACCAGTTCGTCGCGCTGGCGCTCAACCTCGTGCAGCAGCAGCGTGTCCTTGGCCGAGCCCAGCTTGAAGGCGTCCACCGCTTCGCGCAGCGGCGCTTCGTCGGCAAAGCGCATCTGCTTGCCGACGTACTGCAACTGCCGGCGCTTGCCCTCGAAGCTCTTGGTGCGGCGGTACTGGGCGATCGCATCGCGCAGGCCTTCGGGCATGACCAGATCCTTGAGCCGGCTGGGCGGCAGCTCGACCAGTTCTTCGCCCAGCGTCTGCAGATCATGGGCCTGCTGCTTGCGGCGGGTCTTGCTGGGCCGCTCGAACTCAAAGGTCGCGGGCAGGCCAGGGTCGGTGTCAGTGGTGTGGCTCATGGGCAGTGTCCGCTTCCAAGAGGTGCCGGTCGGTGCCGGGCGGGCGGGCGGGGACGATCGCTATCATTGTCGCCCACCTCGCTTCGAGCAACATCACCATGTCCGGTTCCACCACGTCCCAGGGTTTCGCCTTCCAGCGCGAGCAGTTCCAGCAGATCGTCGACGATGCGCTGGCCATCGCCAAGGAGCAGGGCGCCAGTGACGCTGCGGCCGAGGTCAGCGAAGGCGCGGGCCTGTCGGTATCGGTGCGCAAGGGCGAGCTGGAGAACGTCGAGCGCAACCGCGACAAGTCTCTCGGCATTTCGGTGTATCTGGGGCAGCGTCGCGGCAATGCCAGCACCAGCGATTTTTCGCGCGCGGCGATCGAGCAAACGGTGCGCGCGGCCTACGACATTGCGCGCTTCACCGCCGAGGACCCGGCCGCCGGTCTGCCCGAGCCCGAGGACCTGGCAACAGCCGATGTGGTCGGCATCGACCTCGATCTGTTCCACCCCTGGGCGCTGGACGCTGACGGCGCGGCCGCGCTGGCAAAGCGCTGCGAGGATGCGGCCTTCGCCACCAGCCCGAAGATCAGCAACAGCGAAGGCGGCGGCACCTCGGCGCAGCAATCACATTTCTGGGCCGGCAACAGCCGGGGCTTCCGCGGTGGCTATGCCAGCTCGCGGCACTCGATCTCGGTGGCGCCGATTGCCCAGTCCACTGGCAGGGGCCACGACATGCAACGCGACGCCTGGTACAGCTCGGAGCGCAATGCGCTGGATCTGGCCTCGCCCGAGGCGGTGGGCCGCTACGCCGCCGAGCGCGCGCTGTCGCGTTTGCGCAGCCGTCAGGTGGCCACCTGCGAGGTGCCGGTACTGTTCGAAAACACGCTGGCCGCCGGCATGCTGGGCGCGTTGGTGGGCGCGCTGAGTGGCGGATCGCTGTACCGCCGCGCCAGCTTCTTGCTCGACAGCGTGGGCACGTCGGTGTTGTCGGATCATCTGGATGTGGATGAAGACCCGCTGATCCGCGGCGGCAAGGCCAGCAGCGCGTTTGACGACGAGGGCGTGCGTACGCGCAAGCGCCGGGTGGTTGATGCCGGCGTCGCTCAGGGTTATTTTCTGAGCACGTATTCAGCGCGCAAGCTGGGGCTGCTGACCACCGGCCATGCCGGTGGCTCGCAGAACCTGGTGCTGAGCAGCCGCCTGACCCAGCCGGGCGATCATCTCGACGAGATGCTGCGCAAGCTGGGCCGCGGCCTGTTTGTCACCGAGCTGATGGGCCAGGGAGTGAACGGCGTGACCGGTGATTACTCACGCGGCGCTGCCGGCTACTGGGTAGAGGGCGGGCGCATCGTGCACCCGGTGCATGAGGTGACGATCGCCGGCAACCTGAAGCAGGTGTTTCGCCAGATCGTCGCGCTGGGTGCCGACAAGTACACCTCGGGCGGCAAGACCGTGGGCTCGATGCTGGTCGAGCGCATGAAGGTGGCCGGCTCCTGAGCCAGCTGCTTGGCGCCATCGGGCGTCAGCTACCTGGCAGCTCTACTGCGGGGAAAACCCACCCGGCGGGCTGAGGCTGCGGCTTCTAAAATGCGTTTCTTTTTGTTTGAAACCACAGGAGACTTCAAAAATGGAACGTCGTTCAGTATTGCAAGGTGCCGGCATTGCCGGCGTGTTGGCCGCTGGTGTTGCGCCAGCCGTGCATGCGCAGGCCGCCATCCGTTGGCGCCTGGCATCAAGCTTTCCCAAGTCACTTGACACCATCTACGGCGCCGCCGAAGGCATGGCCAAGCGCGTGCATGAAGCCACCGGCGGCAAGTTCCAGATCAGCGTGCACGCAGGCGGCGAACTGATGCCCGCACTGGGCGTGCTCGACGGCGTGCAAGCCGCCACCATCGAGATGGCCCACACGGCACCGTATTACTTCTTCGGCAAGAACGAGGCCTTTGCCCTCGGCACCGCCATCCCGTTTGGCCTCAATGCGCGCCAGATCACCGCCTGGTACCTGGACGGCAACGGCAGCAAGCTGATGAACGAGTTCTACTCGAACTACAACCTCACCAGCTTCATCGGCGGCAATACCGGCTCGCAGATGGGCGGCTGGTTCCGCAAGGAAGTCAAGTCGCTGGCCGACATCAAGGGCCTGAAGTTCCGCATCGGCGGCTTCGGCGGACGCGTCTTCTCGGCCATCGGTGGCGTGCCGCAGATGATCCCCGGCGGCGAGATCTACCAGGCGCTGGAAAAAGGCACCATTGACGCCGCCGAGTGGGTTGGCCCCTACGACGACGAAAAGCTGGGCTTCCAGAAGGTGGCTCCGTTCTACGCCTATCCGGGCTGGTGGGAGGGTGGCGCCCAGCTTGAGTTCTATATCAACAGCAAGGCCCTGGGCGCACTGTCGGCCGAATACAAAGCCATCCTTGAGTCGGCTTGCGTCGAGTCGGGTCAGGTCATGATGGCCAAGTACGATAACCGCAACCCGGCGGCACTGAAGAAGCTGGTTGGCGGCGGCGCCAAGCTGTTCCGTTTCCCCAAGGACACGATGGAAGCCGCTTTCAAGGCTTCGGAGCAGATCTACGCCGAGCTCAACGAAAAGAACCCGGCCTGGAAAAAGATCTACGCCGACTACGCCAACTTCCGTCGCGACTCCAACCTGTGGATGCGCTTCTCGGAAGCCGGCTTCGACGACTTCATGCAGCAGCAGAAGCTGTAAACGCTGCCTGCACTGCGCGACAAGCCCCGCCCCGGCGGGGCTTTTTGTCGTCTGGTCGGCGCCCCATCCCCTCTTCAAGTGGGCCATGAAAAAGGCCCCGCACGGGGCAGGGCCTGAGGGGCGGGCAAGCAGGCCGACTTGCGGCCTGGCTTGTTGCGGAGCCACCAGCGGCGGCCCCGTGCATCACTTCTTCTTGTCGTCGCGCATCGATTCCAGCAAGGCCTTCATCGGGTCCATGGGCTCCGAGGCAGCGCCCTCGGCGGCATCGCTCTTGCGCGAGTCGATCGCGCTGCGGCCGGCATCGCGCATCTGCTGCAAGGCATCCTCGGGGTTGAACTTCGCAGCCTTGTCGATGCCGCCCGTGACCAGGTCCGGCTTGAGTACTATGGCGGTGACCATGATCAGCTGCAGGATGATGAAGGCGATCGAGCCCTTGTAGATCTGGCCGGTGGTCACGGCCTTGATGGTGCGGCCGGTGACGCGGTCGGTGTAGTCTGACTTGGCCGCCACGCTGCGCAGGTAGAACAGCGCAAAGCCAAACGGTGGCGTCAAGAACGAGGTCTGCATGTTCATCGCCAGGATGACGCCGAACCAGACCAGATCAATGCCCATCTTGTCGGCCACCGGCGCCAGGATAGGCACGACGATGAAGGCGATCTCGAAGAAATCGATGAACATGCCCAGCACAAACACCAGCAGGTTGACCACGATCAGGAAACCGATCTGGCCGCCGGGCAGCTGGGCAAACAGGTGCTCGACCCAGATGTGGCCGTCGGCGGCGTTGAAGGTGAAGCTGAACACCGTCGAGCCGATCAGGATGAACATCACGAAGGTGGCCAGCTTGGTGGTGCTGTCCAGTGCTTGCCTGAGCAGCTTCCAGCTGAGCCTGCCGCGGCCGACGGCCATGATCAGCGCGCCCATCGCACCCATGGCGCCGCCCTCGGTGGGCGTGGCCACGCCGAGGAAGATGGTGCCCAGCACCAGGAAGATCAGCACCAACGGCGGGATCAGCGCAAAGGTCACGCGCACCGCCAGCTTGGACAACAGGCCGAGCTTGAACAGGTGGTTGATGCCGGCCAGACCCAGCGCCAGAAAGGCCGCAACAGTCATCGACAGGATGAAAATCTCGTCGCCCGGCGCCGGCGTCGAGCGCTCGAGCCAGGGGTTCATGATGCTCTCGTGCGCCTGCGACCAGGCCACGCCTGCCCCCGCGCAGATCAGCAACAGCGCGCCCAGTGACTTGTGGCCACTCGAGCCATTGTTCTGGCGGTAGATGCGGGCCTCCATGGGCAGCGGCGGCATCCACTTGGGCTTGACCAGGGCCACGCCGACGATGAACAACAGGTACAGGCTGACCAGCAGCAGCGCCGGCAGCATCGCGCCGGCGTACATGTCGCCGACCGAGCGGCCGAGCTGGTCGGCCATCACGATCAGCACCAGCGACGGCGGTATGGCTTGCGCCAGCGTGCCCGAGGCCGTGATGGTGCCGGTGGCAATGGTGCGGTTGTAGCCGTAGCGCAGCATGATGGGCAGCGAGATCAGGCCCATCGAGATCACCGCCGCAGCGACCACGCCGGTGGTGGCCGCGAGCAGCGCACCGACCAATATCACCGCCACCGCCAGGCCGCCGCGCAGCGGGCCGAAGACCTGGCCTACGGACTCAAGCAGATCCTCGGCCATGCCGGATCGCTCGAGGATGATGCCCATCAAGGTGAAGAACGGGATCGCCAGCAGCGTGTCGTTCTTCATGATGCCGAACACCCGCAGCGGCAGTGCGCCAAACAGGTTGGTCGGAAACAGGCCGAGCTCGATGCCGATAAAGCCGAACAGCAGGCCAGTGGCCGCCAGGCCGAAGGCCACCGGAATGCCGGTGAGCAAGAAACCCAGCAGGCCCAGAAACATCAGCGGGACAAAATTCTGGGTGATGAGTTCGATCACGAACGCACTCCCTTGGCCGCTTCGGCAGCTGCCGCAGCTTCAAGTTCTTCGACCATTTCTTCCTCGGGCGTCTTCTCGTTGATGAAGCTGAAGGGCTCGTTGCGGTGGCCGGTCAGGAAGGCCAGGCGCTTGATCAATTCAGACAGCGCCTGCATCAGCAAGATCGAGAAACCCAATGGGATCAGCATCACCGCTGGCCAGCGGATCAGGCCGCCGGCGTTCTCGCTCATCTCACCCGACAGATAGGTGCGCATGAAGTAGGGCCACGATAAGTTGATCAGGATCACGCACAGCGGGATCAGGAACAGCGTGATGCCGAGCGTGTCGATGATGGCGTTGGTGCGTTTGCTCAGCCGCGACGAGATGAAGTCGATGCGCACATGGGCGTTGTGCAGAAAGACATAAGCCGCCGCCAGCATGAAGACAGCGCCGAACAGATACCACTGCACCTCGAGGTAGGCGTTGGAGCCGATGCTGAAGGCCTTGCGCATGATGGCGTTGCCGGCGCTGATCAGCACGGCGGCCAGCACCAGCCAGCCGGCCAACTTGCCTAGCCAGTGGGTGAAGGCATCAATCAACCGCGACAGTTGTAAGAGAATTTGCACGGACGGACTCCTGCGTCGGCATGGGTCGGAAAAAAGGTCTGGCGGCGAGATGTTGCAAATTTGCATTATCCGCATGCAACATGCCGCGCTCTGGGGCGCGACTGTACGCAATGCGACAGGCTTGCGCCGCGCATAAAACGTTGATGAGGGAAAGCCCTGGCGTGTTAAAACGCCCCCGGCCTGGGGGGCGGCCGGCTACATCAGCAGGTGCTCGCCCGCGTTTTCGCCGCCCAGCACGACATAGTTGACCTTGCGCAGGTCGGCCAGCACACGCCCGCCGGCGTAGCTGATCGAGCTCTGCAGGTCTTCGTGCATCTCGCGCAGCGTGTCGGCCAGCTGGCCCTTGATCGGCTCAAGGATGCGTTTGCCCTCGACATGCTTGTATTCACCCTTGTTGAAGTCGCTGGCCGAGCCGTAGTACTCCTTGTAGCGCTTGCCGTCGACTTCGACCGTTGCGCCGGGTGACTCTTCATGGCCGGCAAACAACGAGCCGATCATCACCATCGCGGCGCCGAAGCGCACGCTCTTGGCAATGTCGCCATGGTGGCGGATACCGCCGTCGGCGACGATGGGCTTGCTGGCGACGCGGGCACACCACTTCAGCGCGCTGAGCTGCCAGCCACCGGTGCCGAAGCCGGTTTTCAGCCGGGTGATGCAAACCTTGCCCGGGCCGATGCCCACCTTGGTGGCGTCGGCGCCCCAGTTCTCAAGGTCGATCACCGCCTCGGGCGTGCCGACGTTGCCGGCAATGACAAAGGCCGCCGGCAGCTTGTGGCGGATGTGGGCAATCATGCGGCGCACGCTCTCGGCATGGCCATGGGCGACATCGATGGTGATGTAGTCGGCGCCGATGCCGCTGGCGGCCAGCTGGTCGATCACCGCCGCGTCGGCCGGCTTGACGCCTGAGCTGATCGAGACGAACAAATCGCGGTCACGCATGCGCCGGGCGTAGGCGACGGTGTCGAGGTCGAAGCGGTGCATCACATAGAAGTGGCCGCTGGCGGCCAGCTGCTCGGTGCTGGCTTCGTCGACCACAGTCTTCATGTTGGCCGGCACCACCGGCAGCTTGAAGCGGCGCGGGCCGAACTCGATGCTGGTATCGCACTCGGCACGGCTGTCCACCCGGCATTGGCGCGGCAGCAGCAGGATGTTGTCGTAGTCGAAGATGTCCATGGCGAGAGCCCTCGTGGTCACCGGCATTCTGCCCGCCGGCGGCCCGGATTCAGGGGCAACGATCAGCGGCCACCGCCAGCACGGCGCCGTCCGGGCCTTCGATCCAGGCCCGGGCCTGCAAGCGTTCGGGCAGTGCGGTGGATGGCCAGCGCAGCGCCCGCAAGTGTTTCAGGGGCTGGCTGCCGGCCTGCGGCAGGGGCAGCGGGCCGGCGACAGTGCGCATCAGCGCACGTGACACCGGCGTGCCCTCAGTGCCGGCATCAACCAGCTCGACCAGCGCGATCCAGGCGCTGCTGCCCGCCGGCCAGCGCCGCCCGCCATCGTGGCGCAGGCTCAGCTCGACGCCGATATAGCCCTGCCAGGCTGGGCCTGATACCACCGACAAGCGGGGCGCTTGGCGTGCGGGCAGCGCTGGCCGCTGATGGGCCGACTGCGTGCCCGGTGCCGGCCGGCCCCCCGCGCCAGGCGAGCGCTCGGCGCGCTCGGCCGCCTCGGGTAGTGCAGCCACCGCCATCGCCGCGTCTTCGGCCGCCGGCACGATCCAGTCAAAGCGCCAGCCCGCTGGCGGCCGGGCCTCGGCCGCCGCTTCGCCCCAACAATGGCTGCAGTCGGCGGCGATGAAAAACTCGCGCACGGCGGCCTGCGCTGACGGGCAGTGGCTGCGCGGGATGGGCGCGACCGTGGCCGTGGCTGTAGCCGCCTGCGGCCACAGCAGCGCAGCCCACAGCGCGGCTCCTAGAATCAATGGATGCATGAACAGTATTCTGAGGCGTCGCCGCCGCCAGCGCCAGGCACCGGCTCGCTGCTCAAGGGGCTGAACCCCGAGCAGCTGGCCGCCGTCACACTGGCCGCCGGGCCCAGCCTGATCCTGGCAGGTGCCGGCTCGGGCAAGACCCGTGTGCTGACCACCCGCATCGCCTGGCTGATGGCCACCGGCCAGGTTGGCCCCGGCGGGCTGATGGCGGTGACCTTCACCAACAAGGCCGCCAAGGAGATGCTGCACCGGCTGTCGGCGATGCTGCCGGTGCCGGTGCGTGGCATGTGGATAGGCACCTTCCACGGCCTGTGCAACCGTTTTTTGCGTGCGCACTGGAAGCTGGCGGCGCTGCCGCAATCCTTCCAGATCCTCGACACCGCCGATTCGCAAAGCGCGGTCAAGCGCATCATCAAGGCGATGGGGCTGGACGAAGAGCGTTTTGTGCCCAAGCAGGTGAGCTGGTTCATCGCCGCGCGCAAGGACAACGGCGAGCGGCCCAAGGATGTGGACGCGCACGACCCGCAGACGCGCAAGATGGTCGAGGTTTACCAGGCCTACGAGGACCAGTGCCAGCGCGAAGGTGTGGTCGACTTTGCTGAACTGATGCTGCGCACTTTTGAGCTGATGCGTGACAACGCGGCGCTGCGCGAGCATTACCAGCATCGTTTTACGCACATCCTGGTCGATGAGTTTCAGGACACCAACCGGCTGCAGTACGCCTGGTTGAAGATGTTCGCGCCGCCGCTCGGTCAGCAGAGTGTGTTCGCGGTCGGCGACGACGACCAGAGCATCTACGCCTTTCGCGGCGCGCAGGTCGGCAACATGGCCGACTTCGAGCGTGAGTACCGTGTCAAGCAGGTCGTCAAGCTCGAGCGCAACTACCGCAGCTTCGGCAACATCCTGGACAGCGCCAATGCGCTGATCGCCCACAACAGCCGGCGCCTGGGCAAGAACCTCAGCACCGAGGCCGGCCCTGGCGAGCCGGTGCGCGTGGCCGAGGCCACCAGCGACTATGCCGAGGCGCAGTGGCTGCTGGAAGAAGCTCAAGCGCTGCACCGCAGCGGCACGGCGCGCAGCGAGATCGCCATCCTCTACCGCAGCAACGCGCAGAGCCGGGTGATGGAGAGCGCGTTGTTCAACGCCAGCGTGCCCTACCGCGTCTACGGCGGGCTGCGCTTCTTCGAGCGCGCCGAGGTCAAACATGCGCTGGCCTACCTGCGGCTGGTCGAGAACCCGAATGACGACACCGCCTTCCTGCGGGTGGTGAACTTTCCCACCCGAGGCATCGGCGCGCGCACGCTGGAGTTGCTACAGGACGCTGCGCGCAGCAGCGCCCGCAGCCTCTGCCAAAGCGTGGCTGCGGTGGCGGGCAAGGGCGGCAGCAACCTGGCGGCCTTCACCGCGCTGATCGATGGCCTGCGTGAGGCCACCCGTGGCCTGACGCTGCGCCAGATCATCGAGCAGATGCTGGCGGTGTCAGGCCTGATCGATTTCTACCGGATCGACAAGGAAGGTGCCGACCGCATCGAGAACCTGCAGGAGCTGGTCAACGCCGCCGAGGCCTTTGTCACCCAGGAGGGTTTTGGCAAGGACGCGGTGGCGCTGCCGGTGGACGAGACCGGTCTGCCTGGCGCGCTGGCGCAGGCCAATGCCCAAGCCGGCCAGCCCGCTGCGCTGGCGGCGGTGGACCTGACGCCCGATGCCGAGACCGGCGAGATCGTCTCGCCACTGGCCGCTTTCTTGACGCATGCCGCGCTGGAGGCCGGCGACAACCAGGCCCAGGCCGGCCAGGACGCGATCCAGCTGATGACCGTGCATTCGGCCAAGGGGCTCGAATTTGACTGCGTCTTCATCACCGGGCTCGAAGAATCGCTGTTCCCGCATGAAAACGCGCTGAGCGATGCCGACGGCCTGGAAGAAGAGCGCCGGTTGATGTACGTGGCCATCACCCGCGCCCGCAAGCGCCTCTACCTGAGCTTCAGCCAGACCCGGCTGCTGCATGGCCAGACCCGCTACAACGTCAAGAGCCGCTTTCTCGACGAACTGCCCGAGGGTGCGTTGAAGTGGCTGACACCGCGCAACGCCGGCTTTGGCTCGGGCTTTGCCAAGGACTACCGGCAGGCCTGGCAGCGTGGCAGCGGGCTGGGTTCGGTGGTCGGTGCCGGTCGTGTCGCCGGCAGGCCGTCGTTTGCCGCGCCGCCGGCACCGCCGCCGCTGGTGCCCAAGGCGCCGTCTCATGGCCTGCGGGTGGGGCAGGGCGTGTTTCACACCAAGTTTGGCGAGGGCGTGGTGCTCACGCTTGAGGGCAACGGGCCCGATGCCCGCGCGCAGGTCAACTTCGGCCGCCACGGCGCCAAGTGGCTGGCGCTGGCGATCGCCAAGTTGACGCCGGTGGATTGACAGATCTCAGCCTCATGAGGAAACGCCGGGCCGCCCCAAGTTTCCTCATCCCCCTCGGGGGGCCTGACGCGAAGCGGCAGGTCTGGGGGCGCTCTCGGGCGGGGGCGGCGGCGACCCCGTCTAGCTGCTCCCCCACCGCG
>JBBQJN010000128.1:0-10600 GCA_038325945.1 Burkholderiales bacterium
CGCCCGGCAGAAAGGGCATCACCACCAGCCCGGTCTCGACAAAGATGATCAAGAACAGCAGCGCATAAACCCAGCCGCCGTAAGCGTCGACAAACTCGCGCAGGTGGCGGTCAACATGCAGGATGAAATCGATCAAGGTCAGAATTGCGTCCATGGGCGTGGATTATCCCGCCCGCGGCGGGCTGGCCATGCGGCCGGGATAATCAGCGCCATGCCCTTAGTCACGACGCCGCGCCGCATTCAAGCCCTGCCCGACGATCTGGTCAGCCAGATCGCCGCCGGTGAGGTGGTCGAGCGGCCGGCCTCGGTGGTGCGCGAGCTCGTCGACAACGCGCTGGATGCCGGCGCCACGCAGGTCACGGTGCGCCTGCTGGCCGGCGGCGTGCGCAGCATCGTCGTCGAGGACGACGGCGCCGGCATCGCCGCCGACCAGCTGGTACTGGCGCTGCAGCGCCATGCCACCAGCAAGATCGGCAGCCTGATTGATCTGGAAGCGGTGGCGACGATGGGCTTTCGCGGTGAGGCGCTGGCCGCCATCGCCTCGATCGCCGAGCTCAGCATCGCCAGCCGCACCGCCGACGCGGCCCATGCCTCGCGGCTGGACGCGCGCAGTGGCGAGCTGCAGCCCGCCGCCCGCGCCCAGGGCACCAGCGTCGAGGTGCGCGAGCTGTTTTTCGCCACGCCGGCGCGGCGCAAGTTTCTCAAGACCGATGCCACCGAACTGGCGCATTGCCTGGAGGCGGTGCGCCGCCATGCGTTGGCCCGGCCCGATGTCGGTTTTGCCGTCTGGCATGAGGGCAAGCTGGTGGCGCAATGGCGGCGCTCGGACGCCGCCCAGCGCCCTGCCGACGTGCTGGGTGAAGACTTTATCGCGCAGAGCCGGCCGCTCGAAGCCATCGTCGGCGCGGTGCGCGTGCACGGCCGCGCCGGCCTGCCCGATGCCGCACGCAGCCGCAGCGACCAACAGTACGCCTATGTCAATGGCCGTTATGTGCGTGACCGCTTGATCGGCCACGGCGCGCGCTCGGCTTACGAGGACGTGCTGCACGGCAACCGCCAGCCGAGCTGGCTGTTGTTCATCGAGATCGACCCGGCACGGGTGGATGTCAATGTGCACCCGACCAAGATCGAGGTACGCTTTCGCGACGGCCGCGAGGTGCACCAGGCCGTGCGCCGGGCGGTGGAAGCGGCGCTGGCCCAGTCGCGTGCGCCGGGCGCCGATGCTGGCGCTGGGGCGGCCGACGGCGGCGGCGATGCCGGCGCAAGCTTCGGCGGCGCCCGCTTCGGCGGCGCCAACAGCGGCCTGCTGCCGCTGGGCGACGGCGCGTCAGCCGGCGCGGGCAGCAGTTGGCCCGGCGCAGCCGGCCGCACGGCCTGGGCACCGGCGGTGGGCGGTGGCCAGTCGCGGCTGGGCCTGCAAGATGTGGCCCTGCTCTACGCCCAGGAGCCGCCGCCGCGCTGGGCCGGCGCTGGGTCGGCGCCAGCCGCCGCCACCCTGAACACAAGCGCCACTTCTGGCGAAGAGACTGCCGCCTGGCCGCTCGGCCGCGCGCTGGCCCAGCTGGCCGGCGCCTTTGTGCTGGCCGAAAACGCCCAGGGCCTGGTGGTGGTCGACATGCATGCGGCGCATGAGCGCATCGTCTACGAGCGGTTGAAGACGGCACATGCCGCAGTCCAGGGCAGCGATGCGCTGGCCAGTCAGCCGCTGCTGATCCCCGCCACCTTTGCGGCCACGCCGACCGAAATCGCCACCGCCGAGGCCCAGGCCGATGCGCTGGCTGCGCTGGGCCTGGATGTGGCGCCGCTGTCGCCCGGCGTACTGGCGGTGCGCGCACGCCCGGCCGCGCTGCCCGATGCCGACCCGGTGGCGCTGGCCCGCGCGGTGCTGGCCGAACTGGGTGAGGTCGACGCCTCTCGCCTGGTGCAGCGCGCCCGTGACGAGTTGCTGGCCACCATGGCCTGCCACGGTGCGGTGCGCGCCAATCGGCAGCTCACGCTGCCCGAGATGAACGCGCTGCTGCGCGACATGGAGCGCACCGAGCGCGCCGACCAGTGCAACCACGGCCGGCCGACCTGGCGTCAGGTGACGATCAAGGAGCTCGACGGCTTGTTCCTGCGCGGGCGCTGAGCCGGCAGTGGCTGTGACGGGATTGCCGCGCTTCAGGCGCCGGCCGGGGGCCGCGGGTCGTCACTGTGGATCTGCAGCGCCTCAAGAAAGCGCGAGACCATGTTGTACGAGGCGATGGTGGCCACCAGCTCCACCAGTTGCCTGTCGCCGAGTTGGGCGCGCACCGCCTGCACCACCGGCGCCGCCACATGCACCTCGCGCGTCATCGCGTCGCACAAGCGCAGCACGTCGCATTGCAGCGGGCTGTAGACATCAGCAGCATCGGTCCAGGCTGCCAGTGCCTCAAGCTGGCCCGACGTCACGCCTTCCTTCTGCGCGATGGGTGCGTGCTGCTCGGCCTCGTAGGGCGCGCCGTTGATGTGCGCGATGCGCATGATCACCAGCTCACGCAAGCCGCCGTCCAGCTCAAGCTTTTGCCGCACCTGGGTCATCAGCTCAAGCCAGCCCTCGGCCAGCGGCGGGCTGTGCATCAGCATCTGGTAGAGGTGCAGCACGCTGCCGCGGCCGGCGACGATGCGCTCGACCAGCGGTCGCAACTCGGGATTATTCAGGTCGGCGTAGGGCAGATGGGCCATGGTGTCTCGCTCCAGTAGCGGCTCAAACCACCCGCGCCGGATCGATCTGGCGCAAGCGGTGGTCAACGTAGTAACCACCATACTCGGTGTACTGCAGGAAGCCCCGGCCGCAACTGGCGCAAGCCCAGGCCTCGCAGCGGTTGTACGGAAAAAACGCCGGCGCGATCGGCGCATCGACCGCCCAGTAGCGGCTGCCCGGCACCTCGTCCAGCGTCGGTTCGTCCTCACCCGGCGCCCGCAGCGTGCCCAAGCGGCGCAGCAGAGGCTTACCCAGCGGCGTGGTGACCGATTCCCAGCCTGGGCAGACCTGCCGCGCGCAGGCACAGCCAGCCGGCGTGGCACCCGGGTCAGGCAGCCGACGCAGATCTTCGGCGCTCAGCAGTGGAAGGTCATCGCTGGGCAAAGTTTGGAGCCTGTCATTTCAAACTGCCATCGCACACTGAATGCCCGGGGTGCTTCGGACTGAACCCAGTGGACGCTGCGGATCCGGCTCCGCCGGGCCGCTGGCGTCGCCCCCTTGAGGGGGAGCGCCGAAGGCGCTACGGGGGTGGGCTCAGTCAATCTGCTTTGATGTTGTTGGCCTTCACCACCTTGGCCCAGATGTCGACCTGGTTCTCGATGAAGCTTTGCGCCGCCGCCGGCGTGCCGGTGCTGATGACGATGCCCTGCGCGGCCAGTTTTTGCGCCACCTCGGGCAGCTTCAGCGCGGCGTTGATTTCCTCGTTCATGCGCTTGACGATCTCGGGCGGCGTCTTGGCCGGTGCCAGCACCGCCCACCAGGCCGGCGCGTCGAAGCCGGCAAAGCCGCTTTCGGCCAGCGTGGGCACATCGGGCAGGCTGGCGCTGCGTTGGCTGGTGGTCACCGCCAGCGGTCGCAAACGCTGGCTGTCGATGTGCGGCTTGGAGACAAACACCGAGCCGATCGCCAGCGGCACATGGCCGGCGATGGCATCGCTCATCAAAGGGCCACCACCCCGGTAGGGCACATGCACCAGGTCGAGGTTGCCGCCCTTGGCCATCATGGTCATCGCCAGGTGGCCCAGGCTGCCCGAACCGATGCTGCCGTAGGCCACGTTCTTGCCGCCGCGCGCCGCCGCCGCCATATCGGCAAAGGTCTTGTAGGGTGAGCTGGCCACCGTGGTGATGACCATTGCGCTGGTGCCGATCAGCGACACCGCGGTCAAGTCCTTCTTGGTGTCGAAGGGCAGGCTGGGGATCAGGCTGGGGTTGACGCCGTGGGTGTCGAACACCACCGCAAAGGTATAACCGTCGGCCGGCGACGCCGCCACCGAGCCGGTGCCGATCGAGCCCGAGGCGCCGCCCTTGTTGTCGACCACCACGGTCTGGCCCAGCCGCTGCTGCAGCACCGGCGCCAGGATGCGCGCCACCTGGTCAACCGAGCCGCCGGGCGGAAACACCGCCACCAGCTTGATCGGCCCCTTGGTCGGCCAGGCCTGGGCCTGTGCCGCTGCGGGCAGCAGGGTGGCGGCCAAAACGGCGCTCACGGCCAGGGCGGAGGTCAGGGACAACAAACGGGGCAGCGGCAGCTTCATGGCGGATCCAGGGCAGGTGAGGGGCTGCGCAGCGGGTCATTGCCCCGCACGCAAGAACCCCGCAGTGTGCGGCCGCAGTACCGAGCTGACGGTGTGGAAACCACGAACGGCGCGATTCCTCAGCCTGGGTCGCTTGGCTGCTTTGCATGGCTCCCCGCGCGGGCGGGTCGGGCGCGGCCCGGCCCCTGCGGGCACTCGTGATCCAATCCAGCCATGAAAGACGCTCCCCCCCTGCCCGCCGCCGACGGCGTGCGCTTGTCCAAAGTGCTGGCTGAGCGTGGCCTGGCCTCGCGCCGCGAGGCCGATGAATGGATCGAGGCCGGCTGGATCAAGGTCAACGGCCAGCTGGCGGTGCTGGGCCAGCGTGTGGCCCCTGACGCGGCGATCGAGATCGACCCGCTGGCGCACCAGCAGCAGGCCCAGCGCATCACCGTGCTGCTGCACAAGCCGATGGGTTTTGTCTCGGGCCAGGCCGAGGACGGCTACCAGCCGGCATCGGTGCTTTTCACCGCCGCCAACCGCTGGGCTGAGGACAGCTTGGCGCTGAAGTGGCACCACGGCCATGTGCGTGGCCTGGCGCCTGCCGGCCGGCTGGACATCGATTCCACCGGCCTGCTGGTGTTGACGCAGGACGGCCGCATCGCCAAACAGCTGATTGGCGAGGACAGCACGGTCGAGAAGGAGTACCTGGTGCGGGTGCGCCACGTGCACCCCGGCCCGTTGCCGCCCGAACAGATGCGCCGCTTGCACCACGGCCTGGAGCTTGACGGCCGGCGGCTGAAACCGGCGCGGGTGAGTTGGGCCAACGAGGACCAGCTGCGCATGGTGCTGCGCGAAGGCCGCAAACGCCAGATCCGCCGCATGTGTGAGCAGGTCGGGCTGGAGGTGCTGGGCCTCAAGCGGGTACGCATCGGCAGCGTGGTGCTGGGCAAGCTGCCGGCCGGGCAGTGGCGCTACCTGCGGCCCGACGAGCGCTTCTGATGGCGGCGGCCGATCCCGCAGCCGGCGCGGCCAGCTTGCCAGCCGCTGCGGCGCCCAGACCGTCGCTGGCGCTGGCGGCGGGTGCCATGGCCTTGCTGATGGGCTTGCAGCCCGTGACCACCGATCTGATCTTGCCCGCGCTGCCAGCGCTGGCGCAGGATCTGCAATCGCCGATGGCGCCGGTGCAGCTGACGATGTCGGCGCTGATCCTGGCCTTTGGCCTGGCGCAGCTTGTCTGGGGCCCGCTGGCCGATCGCCGTGGCCGCCGGCCGGTGTTGCTGGCCGGGCTGGCGTTGTACACCCTGGCCAGTCTGGGCGCCGCGCTGGCCGGCAGCGTCACGCTGGTGGTGGTCTGGCGCGCGCTGCAGGGCGCGGCGCTGGCCGCAGCGGTGGTTTGCGCCCGCGCCATGGTGCGTGACTTGTACGAGCCCCGCGAAGGCGCGATGGTGATGGCGCGTGCACTCACCGGTTTGGGCCTGCTGGCCATCACCAGCCCGTTGCTGGGCGGCTTGCTGGTGGCCGGTTTTGGCTGGCGCGCCTCGCTGCTGTCGATGGGGCTGATTGGCGCCGCCGTCGGCATTTTCATCACGCTGCGCCTGCCCGAGACCTTGCGCCAGCGCCGGCCCGAGGCCACCGCGCTGGCACCGCTGCTGCGCCAACTGGGGCGCACGCTGCGCCATCCGGGCTTTCGCGCCTGGGCGGCGTTGATCTGCTGCACTTACGGCGGGCTCTATGTCTTTCTGGCCGGCTCGGGCTTTGTGCTGATCGAGACCATCGGCCTGTCGCCCGCACTGGCCGGCGGCGTCATCAGCACCTGCTCGCTGGCCTACATCAGCGGCACGCTGTTGTGCCGGCGCTGGATTCCGCGCCTTGGCCTTGCCGCCTCGGTCGGCCGGGCGGCCTGGTTCACGCTGGCGGCGGCGCTGGCCATGCTGGCGCTGGCCGCCAACCCCAAGCCCGGCGTGCTGGCGGTGATGCTGCCGGTGTGGTTGTTTGCGCTGGGCCACGGCGTGCACATGCCCTGCGGCCAGACCGGCGTGGTCGGCCCCTTCCCGCAGGCCGCCGGCCTGGCTTCGGCGATCGCCGGCAGCGCCATGGCCAGCGTCGCCTTTGCCATCGGTCTCTGGCTGGGTGTGGCGCTGGACGGCACGGTGCGGCCGTTTGCGCTGACCATGGCAGGCGCCGCGCTGGCCACCGTGGCGGTGGCCTGGACGCTGGTGCGCCGCCATGGCGACCGGCTGGAGGCGGCGTGAGCGCGCAAGTCGCAGCAAGTCCGCTTTGCGTGGCCATTGCCGGGCCCACCGCCAGCGGCAAGAGCGCGCTGGCCCTGGCCGCCGCTGCGCGTTGGCCACTGGAGATCATCACTGTCGATTCGGCCCAGATTTACCGCGGCCTGGACATCGGCACCGCCAAGCCCAGCGCCGCAGAGCGCGCCGCCGTGCCGCACCACCTGATCGACATCATCGCGCCCAACGCGTCTTATTCGGCCGCGCGCTTTGTTGCCGACGCCCGGCGCCTGATCGGCGAGATCCATGGCCGCGGCCACCACGCGCTGCTGGTGGGCGGCACCATGATGTACTTCAAGGCCTTGTTCGAAGGGCTTGATGCGATGCCGCCGTCCAACGCCGCAGTGCGCGCCAACCTGGACGCCCGCGCCGCGACCGAGGGCTGGCCGGCGCTGCATGCCGAATTGGCGCTGGTCGACCCGGCCAGCGCCGCCCGCCTGCCGCCCGGCGACAGCCAGCGCATCCAGCGCGCGCTGGAGGTGTATGCGCTCAGCGGCCGGCCGCTGTCGAGCTTCTTTGGCCAAGCGCGCCAGGGTGGACTGAGCATGCCGCTGCTGGCGCTGATGCCCACCGATCGCAGCTGGCTGCATCGCCGCATTGCCGAGCGTTTTGACGCCATGCTGTCTGCCGGGCTGGTGCATGAAGTAGCGGCGCTGCGCCAACGCGCCGAGCTGTCTGCCGACCTGCCGGCCATGCGCTGCGTTGGCTACCGCCAGGCCTGGCAGGCGTTGGACGATGGCGATATGGCACCGCTGCGCGAGCGCGGCACGGCCGCCACCCGCCAACTGGCCAAGCGCCAGCTCACCTGGCTGCGCAGCCTGCCGCACCAGCCGCTGGCCTGCGACGCCACCGACGCCCTGCCCGCCGGCATGCGCGCGCTCGCCGGCTGGCTCGACACGCCGGCCGCTCCGGCCGAGCCGCCGTCAACATGAGCGCGCCGGGCCACTGCCAAGCTCAAGTGCGAATCCCGCAGCGCCCTGCGCGCAGGGCCGTGCCATGACCCTGGCGCTGCAGATCAACGGTCTGGCCCACGCCTATGGCGCGACGCCCGTGTTTGCCAACGTGCAGCTGACATTGGCGCGCGGCGAGTTTGTCGCCCTGCTGGGCGAATCCGGCGTCGGCAAGTCGACGCTGTTGAACTGCATTGCCGGGCTCGACCAGGCCGACGCGGGCCGCATCCAGGTGGATGGCATCGACCTGCAGGGCCTGGCCGAACCCGCGCTGGCCCGGCTGCGTCGCGAGCGCCTGGGCTTTGTGTTCCAGGCCTTTCACCTGCTGCCGCACTTGAGCGTGGCCGAGAACGTGGCGCTGCCGCTGCTGCTGCTGGGCCGGCCCGACGAGGCACGGGTGGCCACCCTGCTGGCCCATGTCGGCCTGGCCGGCCTGGGTGAGCGCAGCCCGGCGCAGCTGTCGGGCGGCCAGCTGCAGCGGGTGGCGCTGGCGCGCGCGCTGGTGCACAAGCCGGCGCTGATCCTGGCAGATGAGCCCACCGGCAACCTCGATCCGGCCACCGCCGAGCGCATGCTCGATGTGCTGGTAGCCCAGGTGCGCGCCGAGCAGGCCGCCTGCCTGCTGGTAACGCACTCAGCCGCCGCCGCCGCGCGCGCCGACCGCGTACTACGGTTGACCGTCGGTGGCATCACCACGGCGCAATAGCTGCAGTAGCCGCAGTAGCCGCCCTGGCCGCCATTACCGCCATAGAAACAACCGCTGAAGCGATGAAGACCCTGCTGATCGTCTACCACTCGATGACCGGTGGCACCCGGCAGATGGCTGAGGCCGCTGCCGCGGCCGCGCGGGCCGAAGCCGCCGCCGATCCGTCGGGCCCGGCGTTGCAGGTGCAGCTGCTGCGCGCCGAGCAGGCCGGCCCCGAGCAGCTGCTGGCGGCTGACGGCTACCTGTTCGCCACGCCTGAGAACCTGGCGGCGATTGCCGGGCTGATGAAGGATTTTTTCGACCGCTGTTACTACCCGGCGCTGGATCAACTCAACGGTCGGCCCTATGCGGCGATGGTCTGCGCCGGCAGCGACGGTAGCAACGCCGCGCGGCAACTGCAGCGCATCGCCACTGGCTGGCGGCTGGCCGAGGTGGCGCCGCCGCTGATCGTCTGCACCCATGCCCAGACGCCCGAGGCCATCCTGGCGCCCAAGCAGATCGGCGCCGAGGACCTGCGGCGCTGCGCCGAGCTGGGCGCCGCGTTGGCCGCCGGGCTGGCGCTGGGCGTGTTCTGAGGCCCGCCGCCGCCGGCTGACAAGGACAAGCTCGATGTGGCGCCACCTGCTGAAGCTGTCGCTCGCCGAATGGCGCCACCACCCGTGGCGCCATGGCGTGGCGCTGCTGGCGGTGGCGCTGGGCGTGGCGCTGGCCAGCTCGGTGCAGATGATCAACCAGTCGGCACTGGCCGAGTTCTCGCAGGAGGTGCGCTCGGTCAACGGCCAGCCCGACGCGGTGGTCGCCAGCCAGGGACCCGAGGGCCTGGCCGATGACTTGTTTGCCCGCCTGGTGCTCGACGAAGCGGTGGCGCTGGCCAGCCCGGTGCTGGAGATCGACAGCTTCGGGCGGCCGGCGGTGGCGGCCGGCGCCGCTTCGGCCACAACTTCGGCCACCACGTCGGCCACCACGTCGGCCACCCCTTCCGCACCGATGACGCGCAGCGCGCTGCGCATCATCGGTGTTGATGCGCTGGCGGTGGCCACGCTGGCGCCCGATCTGCTGCCCCGGCCCGCTGCGGGCGTGGAGGCCGGCCGCACCGGCTTTCTCGATCCCGAGGCGGTGTTCCTCAACCCCGCCGCACTGGCGGCGCTGGGTGTGGCCGCTGGCGACTGGGTTGAACTGCAGTCGGCCACCGGCTGGCAGCGGCTGCGGGTGGCCGGCAGCGTGGCCGCCGCCGGTCGGCCGCTGGCGGTGCTCGACATCGCGGCCGCGCAGTCGCATTTCGACCGGCTGGGGCGACTCAGCCGCATCGACCTGCGGCTGCACACCGGCACCGACAGTGCTGCCTGGCAGGGACGCACCGCCCTGCCTGCCGGCGTGCGCTGGAGCCGGGCCGACGATGCGGTGCAACGGGTATCCAACCTGTCGCGCGCCTACCGGGTGAACCTGGGCGTGCTGGCGCTGGTGGCGCTGCTGGTCGGCGGTTTCCTGGTCTATTCGGTGGTCTCGCTGTCGGTGGCCCAGCGCACGCCGGCGCTGGCGCTGCTGGGCGTGCTGGGGCTGGCCGCCCGCGACCGCCGCGCGCTGGTGCTGGGCGAGAGCTTGGTGGTGGGTCTGGCCGGCAGCGCGCTGGGCCTGGCCGCCGGTGCCGCGCTGGCCGCGCTGGCGCTGCGCCTGCTGGGCGGCGATCTGGGCGGCGGCTACTTTGCCGGCAGCGCGCCCAACCTGGCCTGGCCGCCACTGGCGCTGGCCGCCTGCTTTGTGCTGGGCACGCTGGCCGCGGTGGCCGGTGCCTGGTTTCCGGCGCGCCAAGCCGAGGCGCTGGCACCGGCGCAGGCGCTCAAGGGCCTGGGCGGCCAGGGCAGTGGTGCCGCGCCGGTGTGGCCGGGCCTGGCGCTGTTGGCCGCTGGCGCTGGGCTGGCCCTGCTGCCGCCCATCGGCGGCCTGCCCTTGGCGGCCTACGCTTCAGTGGCGGCGCTGCTGGCCGGTGGCGTGGTGCTGGTGCCGGCGCTGGTGCAGGCGCTGCTGGCCGGCCAGGCACGCACCAGCTCACCGGTGCTGCTGCTGGCCTTGCGGCGGGCCCGATTTGCGCGGCAAACCGCCAGCGCCACCGTGGCCGGCGTGGTCGCCAGCCTGGCGCTGAGCGTGGCCATCACGGTGATGGTGGCGAGTTTCCGCGAGGCGGTGGCCGACTGGCTGGACAGCGCGCTGCCGGCCGATGTCTATGCCCGCAGCAGCGGCAGCAGCGCCGCCGCTGACCAGGCCTTTCTGCCACCCGACTTTGCCGACCAGGCCGCGGCGCTGCCGGGCGTGGCCCGCGTCAGCGCCAGCCGCCAGGTGCCGCTGGCGCTGCAACCGCAATGGCCCGCCGTGGTGCTGCTGGCGCGGCCGCTGGGCGCCGACCCGGCCGCTGCGCTGCCCTTG
>JBBQJN010000129.1:0-10452 GCA_038325945.1 Burkholderiales bacterium
CTGATCGCCACCCCCGGCCGCTTGCTCGACCTGATGAACTCCGGCGCCGCGATCCTGTCGCAGGTGGAACTGCTGGTGCTCGACGAGGCCGACCGCATGCTCGACATGGGCTTCATCGACGACATCAAGCTGGTGGCGCAAGCGCTGCCGGCCGATCGCCAGACGATGATGTTCTCGGCTACTTTTGACGGCACCGTCGGCCACCTGGCCGCCCAGCTCACCCGCGAGCCGCAGCGCATCGCCGTCGACAAGCACACCGACGCCCATGCCTCGATCGAGCAGCGCCTGCACTGGGCCGACAGCATGCACCACAAGCATGCCCTGCTCGAGCAGCTGCTGACCAACAAGGACCTGGACCAGTGCCTGGTCTTCACCAGTACCCAGCGTGACGCCGACGAAGTGGCCTACAAACTGGGCCAGATTGGCCATGCCGTGGCCGCGCTGCACGGTGGCATGCCGCAAGGCCGCCGCAACCGCGTGCTGCAAGACCTGCGCAGCCGCCACCTGCGTGTGCTGGTGGCCACCGACGTTGCCGCCCGCGGCATCGACGTGCCGACCATCAGCCATGTCATCAACTATGGCCTGCCGATGAAGGCCGAGGACTATGTGCACCGCATCGGCCGCACCGGCCGTGCCGGCCGTAACGGCCTGGCCGTCACACTGGCCGAGCGCCGTGATGTCGGCATGATCCGCCGCATCGAGCGCTTCACCACGCAGCCGATCGCGGTGGCGGTGGTCGAGGGCCTGGAGCCCAAGATGACCGCACCGTCGATGAACGGCCCCAGCTTTGGCGGCGGCGGCAAGCCCAGCTTCGGCCGCGGTCGTCCCAGCGGCGGCTTCGGCGGCCCGCGTGGTGCCAGCGGCGGCAGCTTTGGTGGTGGTTCTGGTGGCGGCTTTGGCGGCGACCGTCGCCCGGCCGGCGGCCAGGGTGGATACGGCGGCGGCCAAGGTGGCCATGGCGGCGGCCAAGGCGGCCATGCCGGCGGCTACCGCAGCCACGATACGCGGCCCCAGCAGGGTGGCTACCGCAACGACGAACAGCGTCCGCAGCATGGCGGCGGCTTCCGCCAGGACGGCCCGGCGCCGGCCTTCAGCCGCGACAACGGCCCGCACAACGGCCCTCGTGAAGGCGGCGGCTTCCGCGACGGTGGCTTCCGCAACGACAGCCGCAGCCAGGCACCGCGCCACGAAGGCTTCGGTGGCGACCGTGCGGATCGCGGTGATCGCAGCGATCGCCCGGCGTTTGCCGGCAAGCCCTTCGGCGGTCCGCGCCGCAACCCGCGCTGATCTCAGAGGTTGAGAGGCAATCCCATGGGCCTTGGGCGGCGCACGCTGCCGGCTTTCAGCCGGCGGCGCCGCAGTCCAGCTGGGTGGCCTGTAGCGGCGCCCCGGTGGCCGCATCGGTCACCACCACCAGAAAGCGGGCCTTGTGTCCGCTTTCTGCATGTTGGGACCGGGCCTTGTTCTCGCTGTCTGCCTTCTCGGCGGCGGCTGCTGCGGGTTGCAGCGTCCACCGCTGGCTGACCGAGACCAGCGCCGGCCAGGCTGGCAGTTCGCCGTAGTGGCGCACCACATGGTCGTGCTGCAACTGCGCGCCACGGTTCTCGCCGGCACGCACAAAGCTGCGGTGACCGTCTTCCAGCATCGCCCACCACAGCGCCAGCCTGGGCGGCGCACCCAGCAGCGGCGTAACGCTCACCTGCACTTGAGCCGCTGCGTCTTGGCGCAGCTCGATGCGCACGCGCGCCAGGCCAGCCGGCAAAGGCAGCGCGGGCCAGCCACGCCAGTCACGCCCGTTGACCAGCACCTGCGGCGTGTAGGCAAAGCGACCGGCCTCGCCGCGCACCCAAGCTTTTTGGCGCGCCGTGTAGGCCGGGTCGGAGAAGCGGTCGCGCCAGCCCAGCCGGTCCCAGTAGTCAACATGAAAGGCCGCCGCCAGCACCGTAGGCTGCGTCTTGATCGTTGACAGCCAGCGGTCGGCGGGCGGGCAGGAACTGCAGCCCTCCGAGGTGTAAAGCTCGATCAGCTGCAGCTGCTGCTCAGGCGAGCGCGCTTGACATGACGTGGCTGCGGCGGGCCCCGCGCTGCCGGCGGGAGCCGCCGATGCCGCCGTCGCCAACATCAGCAGCATGGCGCTTGTGCAGAAGACTTGCATATCCTGGCCTTGCAGAGTGGGTGTCAGCAGCCAGGTCGCTGCAGCGGCGGCGCCGGTTACGGGGCCCGGTCACTGCCGCCGATGGATGTGGCTGATTTCCGTAGCTGATGCTGTGGCCAGGTACGGCGGGCGGTTGCTGCGGCCGGTTGCTGCGGCCGGCTACGGCAGTCGGTTACGGCGGGCAGTTACTGCGGCCGGCTCAGCGCGGCGGCAGCGCCTGAGGCCGCTGCGGGCTGGCGACCGCCGCCGCAGCGGCCTCGGCGGCCTGCTCGGCCCGCAACCGGGCGCTGTCGATGAGTTGCAGCTGGCGCAGGTGGATCTCGACGTTGGAGCGACGAAATGGGCTCATCACAATCACGTCGGCGGCCAGACCCAGGCGCTGCAGCCGGTCAGACAGGCGCAGGCCCACGGCCGGATCGCCGCCCATGGCCAGCACCACTTCATTGGCAAACAGGTCAGCGCCGCCGACCAGGCCATCGACCTGGATGCCGCGCTGGGTTTGCGCCTCCATCGCCGACAGCACCGTGCTCATGCCCGGCACGGCGATCGACAGCACCTTGCCAATGAGGAAAGCGCTGCCCATGCTGTCGGACGAACGCTGGCGCAGGATAGAGCGTTCGCTGGCCAAGAAATAGGTGCCAAAGGCGGCCAGCCAACGCCGCTCGTCGCGTGTATGGGCCTGCAGCATGGCATTGCCGGGCAGCTTGCTGCGCCGACCCTCCTGGCGCAGAAAGTTCTGCGGCTCGTCGTCGAAGGCGGTGGCGGTGACAGTACCGGCGCAGCCGGTCTGGGTGGGCACCTTGATCTGGCGGCCATCGTCGAGCGTGATGCTCATGGAAGATTCGGCATTGGCCTCTTCGCGGGCCTTGTGCAAAACGTCCCAAAAACCCTGGTCGTCCACCGACATCGTGGCGCCACCGCGAAATACCGCGCTCAGCTCCAGCTTGGCGCCGGGCGGCGGCAGCGGCCGCTGGTTGACCGCCAGCACACGCTGGCCGAGCTTGAGCTCATCCGGCGCAGACTCGTCCAGCCAGGCGATGCGCCAATGTTCGTCCATGCCGGTGGCCTGGGTAAACAACAGGCGATGTTGAGCCGACAAGCTTTGGCGCACACCGCCCAGCGACCACAGCACAAAGGGCTCGATCTCCGTGGTGTCGTCGCACAGTGGCTCGGCACCCCAGGCCACATGCAGCGCCGCCTCGCGGAAACCGATCTCATGCTGGTAGGCCGACTTGAAGCGCTGGCGGTCGAACTCGTCACTGAACTCGCCGGCCGCGGCGGCACCCACCAAACCGCCCGCCATGGCAGCCCACAGGCCAATGCGGCCCATGCAGGCACCGGCCGACCAGCCAACGCCGCCCCCGTTGCACCACCCCGCGCTCGCTTGGCCCATGGCGTCAGTATGCACGGGCGCATCGTGTGCAAAGCTTTGGCGAATCGCCGGGGCGGGCGCGGCGGCGATCAACAGGCTATGCTCGCTGCCCTTTCGCAGATCACATGGCCGGCATACACATCACCGACATCGAGGCCGCCATCAACTGGTGGCGCGCGCGTTCGCCTTCGCTCGACGGCATCCGTGCCTGCGCCGAAGTGCTGGCGCTGGCCGAGGTCTACGGCCTGTTGGTTTACTACCGCGAGAACGAAGCCGACGAGGCCTCGATGCCCGCAGCGGCGCAATTGGCCTGGCTCGCCTGGTACGCGCAGACACCCGATGCGCCCTGCATCGCGATCTGCTCCACCGCCCAAGGCGACGCGCTGTGCAAAGGCTGCGGCCGCACCGAACACGAGGTGCAGCACTGGACGCAGTTCAGCCCCGGCGAAAAGCGCGTCGTGTGGCGCCGCATCACGCAATTGGGCACGGCCTGGCGCTTCAACCGCTACGCCGAACGAGCGCGGCCGGCGCATGGCGGCGCCGCAACCTCTGCGGCGGCCTCTGCGGCAACCTCTGCGGCGGCCTCTGCGGCGGCCTCTGTAGCAATCTCTGCGGCCAACGAGGTGGCGACGGTGCCCGCGCCCGCCGAGGCGGCCGCCGCTCACAGCACGCCCGACCCGCGCTGATGGCCAGCGCCCGCGGCGACACGCCCGAACACAGCAAGCCAGGCCTGCGCGACAGCGTGCGGCGCATCGTGCCGCTGGCCTGGCCGGTGTTCATTGGCCAGATGGCGGTGCTGGGCTTTGGCACCGTCGATACGGTGCTGGTGGCCCGCTACTCGCCCACCGACCTGGCCGCGCTGGCGGTGGGCGGCGCCAGCTACATCACCATCTTCATCGGCTTGATGGGCGTGATCCTGGCCATCAGCCCGATCGTCGGCCAGCTCTATGGCGGGCAGCGCCTGCACGAGGCCGGCCACCAGATCTGGCAGGCGCTGTGGCTGGCCGGCGCGATGTCGCTGCTGGGCTGCACGCTGCTGGCCTTTCCGGCGCCGTTCCTGGCGCTGTCACAGGCCAGCCCGGCGGTGGCCGACAAGGTCAGCGGTTATCTGCTGGCGCTGGCAGTGGCCTTGCCGGCTTCGTTGCTGTTCACCGTGTTCCGCGGCGTCAACATCGCCGTGTCGCGGCCCAAGGCGGTGATGACATTGCAACTGGGCGGCCTGGCGCTGAAGGTGCCGCTGTCGATCGCGCTGGTCGACGGCGTGCCGGCACTGGGCATCCCGGCGCTGGGGGTGGAGGGTTGCGGCATCGCCACCGCGTTGGCGATGTGGTTGCAGTTGCTGGTGGCGGCGGCGCTGGTGCGGGCTGATCCGTTTTACCGCAACTTCGGCCTTGATCTGCCCGGCCAGCGGGCGCCGCACTGGCCCTCGCTGCGCGCGCTGCTGAAGCTGGGCGTGCCGATGGGCTTGGGCATCGGCGTCGAGGTCACCGGCTTTGCCTTCATGGCGATCTTCATCTCTCGGTTGGGCGAAACCGCAGTGGCCGGCCACCAGATCGCCGCCAACCTGGTGTCACTGCTGTTCATGCTGCCGCTGGCGCTGAGCCATGCCAGCAGTGCGCTGGTGGCGCAGCGCATCGGCGCCGGCGCCATCGACGACGCCCGGCGCCTGGGCTGGCACGGCCTGCAGTTTGCGCTGGCCTTGTCGTTGCTGGTCGGCGGCACGATCTTCTTGGGCCGCGAGCAGGTGGTTCGGCTCTACACCAGCAACGCGGCGGTGGTGGCCGCCGTGCTGCCGCTGCTGGCCTGGGTGGCGCTGTTCCATGCCGCCGACGCGGTGCAGGCGATGGCCTCCTTTGTGCTGCGCGCCTGGCGCATCGCCACCCTGCCCACGGTAATCTATGTGCTGTCGCTGTGGGGCGTCGGCCTGGGCGGCGGCTATGCGCTGGCCTTCAATGTGGGCGGCGCCATTGCGCCGGCCTGGCAAGGGGCGCGCGGCTACTGGATCGCCTCGACCGCCGGGCTCACGCTGGCCGCCCTGGCACTGGCCGCGCTGCTGGCCTGGGTGCTGGCCCAGCAGCGCCAACCGGCGGCGGCCGCGGTGCCCGTCAAGTCTTAGCCTTAACCTTTGGGGGCAGCGCCGGCAGGCTGATGACAAAGCAGCTGCCGCCGCCCTCACGGCCCTCGCAGCGCACATCGCCGCCGTGTAACTGGGCGATTTGTCGCACCAGGCTGAGGCCGAGCCCGACACCGCCCTCTCGCTCGGCATGGCCGGCCATGCGGTAGTAGGGCTCGAAGATGCGGTCGCGCAGCTCGGCCGGCACGCCGGGGCCGCGGTCACAGATGCGCAGGCTCAAGCCGCCATCGGACGCGGCCTCCACCTGGGCCGCGATCTCGCCGCCGCCATAGCGCCTGGCGTTTTCCAGCAGGTTGCGCAGCGCGCGACGCAGCAGCCGCTCGTTGCCTGAGCGCAGCAGACGTGAGGGGTCGCCGATGGCCTCGACCTCGGCGCCAAAACGCGCCGCCTCCTCGGCCGCCAGCCCCAGCAGGTCTATTGTTTCCGAGCATTCCACCGGCGCGCCCGCGCCCAGCCGGCTGGCCAGCAGCACCTCCTCAACCAGCGCATCGAGTTCGGCCACGTTGGTATCAATCTCGCGCTTGAGCGCGGCGCGCTGCGGCTCGGGCACTTCGGCCAGCATGGCCACCGCCATCTTCAGCCGCGCCAGCGGTGAGCGCAGCTCATGGCTGGCATTGGCCAGCAGGCTGCGGTGGCTTTGCACCAGCGCCTCGATACGCACCGCCGCGTCGTTGAAGGTAGAGGCCACGGCAGCCACCTCGTCGCTGCCCGTGGCATCGACACGCATCGCCAGGTTGCCGCCGCCAAAGGCCTGCACACCCTGTTTGAGCGCCTCCAGCCGCCGCGTCAACCGCCGCACTACAGGGTAAGCGCCGGCCGCCACCGCCACAAACAGCAGCGCCACCAGCAGCAAGGGGCCTACCGCGCGCGGCAGGTTGAAGGGCAGCAGCGCCATCGCCGGCCCGGGCGCGGGACCGGCGCCGCGCCCACCCAGCGCCGGGCCGGGTGGCCGGTCGCCGAGGAAGGGCCCACGCGACTCGCGCAGCAGCAGCCGACCGCCGCCACCAGGGTGCCACAACCCTTGTTCGTAACCGCCCGCTTCGGGCGGCGGTGCACGCCTGATCAGCCGCCGCGCCAGCCACAGCGTGCGACCGTCGACCAGCCTGACTGCGGCTGCGGCCGCGCCGACGCCGGGCTCGCCGTCGCGGCGCACGAAGTTGGCCGATTCGCCGATGCGCTGGCCGCGCCGATCATCCAGCGCCATTGGCACGCGCAGGCGCGCCGACCATTCCAGCAGCGCCTGCGCCTGTTCGGCCTCGGGCGCATCGGCCGCCGGCAAGGCGCGCTGCACCAGTTCGGCCCAGGCCGCCAGACGCTCGCCCACCGCAGTTTCGAAGTGTTGGCGCTCCTGCTCTAGGTGACGCTGCCACATCCAGCCCGAGACCAGCGCAAACAGCGCCAGCGCCGCCACCACCGTCAGCCAGATCCGCAGGTAGAGCGACTTCATGCCTGGCGTCAGAGGCTGAGAGGCCATCGGATGCACCCGCGCCGGGGTGACCAAGGGCCCTGAGCAAGGCGCGGCGCGCAGCCCGGACTCATGTCTGGGCAAGCGATGGAACGCCGCGCAGGGCTCTTGGGTACCCCGGCCCTTCGGGTAAGCCCCCAAAACAGCCCCACTCGTCGTTGCAAATGCTCGTTGGGTCCCGCGCTTACGGGCCCGCGCTTACCGTCCCGCGTTTACTTCTTGCCGACCTCGTGGCCGACGACGCCGCCAATCACGGCGCCCGCTGCGGTGGCAGCGGTGCCGCCGACAACAGCGCCGGCAACAGCGCCAACGGTGGCGCCAGTGACGGTGCTAACTTCCTTGCGCGACATGCCAGAACAGCCGCCGAGCAAGAAGGCGGCGCTGATGGCAAGGATGACGGCGGTGTGCTGGTGTTTGGTCATGGCAGTTCCTGGTGGTTAGGAGGGTTCAAAACGAGGTCATCCGGCGGCCGTCAATCGGGGCCTTTGCCGTGGCTGCGGCCCTTGTCGCGCTTGTCTTGCTTGTCGTATTTGTCGCGCTTGTCGTATTTGTCGTGCTTGTCGTACTTGTTGTACTTTTGCTTCTTGTCGCGGTTGTCGTGTTCGCGGCGGTACTCGTCGCGTAGCCAGGTCTCCTGCACAAAGTACACCGGCTGGCCGCAGGCGCGGTAACCGCTGCAGTAGCGGCCCCAGTTGGCCTGGTGCGCCTGCGGCACGTAGAGGTAGATCGGCCGCTGGTAGATGGCCACCGGCGAGGCTTGGTAGACGATGGGTTGCGGCATCACCAAGCGCGGCTGCGGATAGTTGTCGATGTTGATGCGACCGTACTGGCCCGGGGCGTTGATGCCGATCGACACGCCGATGTTGGTGACGGCATAGGCCGGCGCGGCGACAGCAGCCGCCGCAGCCAGGGTCAGAAAGACCAGTGTTTTCATGGATGCGCTCGCTCAGTGGTTTGGTGCGGGCCGCGCGGCGGTACCGGACGGGTGCCCCGCTTGAGATGGACTGTGGCGACTAGCGCGTTCGCACGCCATCGGACACCAGCGCCAACCTAGGTAGGACAGCAGGCCGTGCCGTCACGGGCCGGTCGAGCTCGGCCGGCGGCGTGTCTGCGGTCGAGCCAGTCAGGCCCTGCAGGCAGCTACGAGCAGAGTCGGCGCCGCGCAAGGCATTGCAGCGCCAGGTGGCGTCCGCCAGCATGGCCTGCGCCTGGTGACGGAACTTAGCCTGGTGCACGCCGCCGAGCACCACTTGCTGAAAGGCCAGCAACAACGCCAGCGCCGCAGTTGCCGCCAGCAGCCCGGACCAGAGCCTCAGGTGCGAGGCTGCAAGCCGTTGCGTCCAGTGCGACCCGGTGCGATGACTTGCGCCGGCCACGCCTGCCCAGGCCCGATGATCAATGTGTTCCAGCTGAGTGTGCATCTTTGGCCTCTTGCGTGCTGCCGCCATCTGCGGCCATGCGATGTTGTGACGCGGCCCGTCGGCCGGCCATCAGGCGACAACGGGAGCCGCCGTAGGAGAGGGCTTACAGCGCAGCCGCAGCCGGGGTTGCGGCTGTACAGGACGCCAGCGCACGTAGGTGTTTTCCTACAAGCAACCACGGCGATGGCCGAAGCCTCTTGGGGCCGCCGCTGGGCACAATCAACCGGGTACGTCGATCTCGGAAGCTGCCGGCGCAGATCTTCACCGGTTCACCCTTGTTCACCGCTGTTCGACGGCAGACAGGGCGCCCTGCACACGGCGAAGTTCTGTCCAGCACCGTTGTCCATGCCTCTGCTCAAAATCTACCTCGTCGAAGACAGCCCGGTTATCCGCGACAACCTGATCGCCACGCTTGAAGAGCTGGTGCCGGGGCACGTGGTGGGCGCTGCTGAGGACGAGGCCACGGCATTGCGTTGGTTGCGCGAGTCCGGTGAGCCGGTCGACCTGGTGATCGTCGACCTCTTCCTGAAGAGCGGCTCGGGCTTGGGCGTGCTGGGGGCGGCGCAGGCGTTGTCGCGGCACCCTCGCATGGTGGTGCTGAGCAACTATGCTCGCCCCGAGATGCGCCGTACCTGCTTGGCGTTGGGTGCCGAGCGGGTGTTTGACAAGTCAACCGAGATCGATGCGCTGGTGCAGTACTGCGCTGCGCTGGCGGCCGGCGAGCTGCCGAGCGATGCATTGCTTGCGCCGACCTGAGCGTCGGCGCATGTACCTCCACAGGCACAGGGGCTTACAGGATCAAGCCGTTCTTCAGCGCGTAATAGGTCAGGTCGCTGTTCGAGGCCAGGCCCATTTTTTCCATCACCCGGGTGCGGTAGGTGCTGACGGTCTTGACGCTGAGCGACATGCTGTCGGCCATGTGGCCGATGGTTTCACCCCGTGCCAGCCGCAAGAACACCTGCAACTCGCGCTCCGAGAGCTGCTCATGCGCCAGCTGGTCGCCACTGCCGTCCAGGCCATCGGCCAGGCGTTCGGCCACGCCGGCGCTGATGTACTTGCGCCCGCGCGCCACGGTACGGATCGCCTTGACGATCTCCTCCGGGTCGCAGTCCTTGTTGAGGTAGCCGCTGGCGCCCTGGCGCAGCAGGGTGGTCGCATAGTGCTCTTCGGCAAAGCCACTGAGTATCAGTACCGCCAGCCCGGGCTCGCGGGCCTTGATCGCCGCCAGCGTGTCAACGCCGCTCTGGCCGGGCATCGAGATGTCCATCACCACCACATCGACACCACCGGCACGCACGATGTCCATCGCGTCGCGCCCATTGGCGGCCTCGGCGACAACGCGAAAATCAACCTGATCGGCAAAAAACTGCCGCAGTCCGGCGCGCACCATGGCGTGGTCGTCGACGATGGCAATTCGGATCATGGTCTGGGTCAGCTCTCCTTTGCGCATGATCCCATGATTTGAGCCGCCCGCTTGACCATGAACCTAGATTCCGCAGTTGACCGCTTGAAACCGCTGGCCACACCGCATGACCGCTCAATTTTGTACTCACGACCACGTTCACCATCTGGGTGAGAGCGCTACACACCCGATTGAGCTGCGCGGCGGCACGCCATCGGCGTTGCTCCTTCTTGCGGGCAAGAGCCCGCAGCGTCGTCGCGCCTTGCTGACGCACCGCATCGCAGCCCACTCGGGCGTGTTCAACTGCGGAATCTGGGAGCCTGTCGGACTTGGGGCGTCGATAGCGAGAATCGGCCCCAGCGAGGACAGTTCTTGCCGGATTTGCAGCCCCATAGCCCAGCTATGGGGCAAAAAGACGGTGAGAAATGGCCCGCTGCGGTCGATTCGCAGCCGACGCTCCCCAAGTCCGACAGGCTCCTAGGATGAACCTTTTTAGCCTCATC
>JBBQJN010000130.1:0-10390 GCA_038325945.1 Burkholderiales bacterium
GGCGACGGTGAATGCGCTGCTGGCGCGGGTAGACCGCCTGGTCGACAGCGAGCGGCGGTTTGCCGCCAACACCGCACATGAACTGCGCACCCCGCTGGCCGCAGCGATGGCCCAGGCCGAGCGGCTGGTGCAGGCCAGCAGTGATCCCGCCACCCGCGAGCCTGCGCGTGCGTTGCTGCGCCAGCTCGACCGGCTGGCTCATCTGGCAACCCGGCTGCTGCAATTGGCGCGGGTGGAGTCCGGTGTGGCGCTGCGCCGTGAGCCGGTTGACCTGGCGCAGTTGGCGACGCTGGTAGCCGACGACTTTGCCGCCGCGCAGCGCAGCGGCCGGCTGCGGCTGTTGCTGCCGAGCCAGGCGGCAGAGGCGCCGGAGCCGGTGCCGGTGCCGGTACCGGTAATGGGCGATATCGACGCCCTGGGTATCGCGCTGCGCAACCTGATCGACAACGCGCTCAAGCATGGCGGTGAACACGCGTTGGTGACGGTGACGGTGCAGGATCGCTGCCTCAGCGTGGAGGACAGCGGACCGGGCGTAGCGGCGCAGCACCTGCCCTTGCTGGCGCGCAAGTTCGAGCGCGGCGGCAGCGGCAGCGACACGGGCGACACCGGTGGCACCGGCCTGGGCCTGGCGCTGGTGCAGGCCATCGCCGAGCAGTCCGGCGCGGTACTGCTGCTGCAATCGCCGGTGACCGACGGCCGCGGCCTGCGCGCCAGCCTGCGGTTTGACGCGCCTGAGGCCGGCCCGGTGGATCTGCCTCCGCCCTGAGCCGCTGAGCCTCTGAACAGGGGGGCGCGGCGCGGCAGTTCAGCTTGGGTTCAGGCAGCGGGTGATCATGGGCAGCGACGCAACCGAGGAATCTGCATGGCCGCCACCCGACCCGCTTTCGCCCCCGCCCCCGTCCCCGCCCCCGCCTCAGGCCACTGGCTGGCCACCGCCATGCTGCTGCTGCCGCTGGCCGGCGGCGCCTCAGCCAGCACCTTTGGCAGCCTGGCCAACTTCGACGTGGTCAACGACACCGGCCACGCCGCCTACGGTTTCGAGATCGAGATCGAGGACAGCCGCTTCGACCATGCCGGCACCCTCAGCAGCGTGTTCGGCTATGACCGCGTGTTCGGCTTTGTCTCGCCCGATCCCGGTGCCGTGGTGCGCTTCGGCCGGCCTGCCATTGACTACATCGCCGGGTTCGGTGTGCGCATCAACTATGGCAGTGTCCCTGGCGGTGCCCTGGGCGGCGCCTCGACACCCTCGGCGCCCTTCATCACCAACGGCGAGAGCTGCTGGCCCGGCGCCAACCCCGGCTGGAAGAGCAGCTCATGTGACCACTTTGGCGTCAGCACTTACGGCTCACCCGCCAAGACCACCTACAGCTGGATCGTCGACATGGGCGGCGGCAGCCTGGCCAAGCAGGTGGTGGGGGTGCCGGCGGTGAACATCGTCTTCATCGCGCCGCAGCCCAACTTGCCGCCGGCGCCGGTGATGCAGTTGCAGGCGCAGGACATGGCGCGCGGCGCCGATCCGGTGGCGCAGAACCGCAACAACGCTTTCTGGGTGAAGATCGTCAAGACCACGCTGGAGCAGAACGTCGACCTCAACGATCTGCTGGCCGGCAACCATGAGGGCGCCCGGCCCGAGATAGCTGGTCTGGCCAGCGAGACCGAGATCGAGTGGCAGCCGCTGCAACTGGGGCCGAACGGCGTTGACGAGGTCAGCAAGTCGGTGGACGCACCCAAGCCGGCGGTGGTCTACCAATTCCAGTTCTTCAACTACCAGGGGCGCTACGACGACGACGGCTATGTCGATCCGCAGTCGGGCCGCGATGGCAGCGAGAACCAAATGCCCTTCGTCGATGCCGGCGTTGCCTATGTCAACCTGGGCGGCGTGCGCCAGCGCCTGAACTTTGTCGGCCAGCAGATCGCAGGCTTCAACGCCAATGAGGTGGCGGCGGTGCCCGAACCGCAGAGCTGGGCACTGCTGCTGGCCGGCCTGGGCCTGCTGGGCTGGCGCCGCGCAAAGGGCAGGAGCACCCAGGCCTGAGAGGCTGAGAGGCAATCCCATGGGCCAACGTAAGCCCGCAAAACGGCTCCAATCTAGGCGCAAAGCGGACCTGGGTTTGGGACCTCAGGGAGCATTTGCAACGACGAAGTGGGGTGGGGCTGTTTTGCGGGCTTACCCGTAGGGCCGGGGTGGTCAAAGGCCCTGCGCGGCGTTGCATCGCTAGCTCGGACGTGAGTCCGAGCGTCGCGCTGCGCCTTGCTCAGGGCCCTTCACCACCCCGGCGTGGGCCCATGGGATTGCCTCTCAACCTCTGAGCGCTGGGCTCAGTTTCAGTCCCCAGTCCCCAGTCCCCGGTCCCAGGCGCTGCTCAGCCGCAGGCGGGTGGCCGTCATCGGCGGTGCCCGATCGGCAACGCCCAGGCCTGGCCCGGCGCCGGGCGGCGCCCCATCTGCCACCTGCTCAAACTGCGCCGCCACCTCGGGCGGGACGACGCTGCTGATAGCGTCTGGCCGCGCTGGTGCCCAGACCGAGGCTGCAGCTGATCCGTTGGGTGTCCGCGTCACCTCGCCCCGCGAAGTGAGCGAGCCCCCCGCTGCGCCAACCACGGCGTGCTGGCACCCGCACCCGGCTGCGCGTGCTGCTGGAGCCGCAAGAGCGCGAGCCGGCCGCCCTGGCCACCGCTGCGGGGATCAGCTGCGCCAGGGTTTCGCCGAACCGAGGTTTGGCGGCGCTGCTGCACTGGAAAACCTGGCGGCGACCGCTGCGAATGACCCACTTCGGCGCCTCGGTCGGTCCTCAACGGGCCGCAGCCGAACCCAAGAAAATTGCAGCCGGTGATCAACGGCCTTGCTGAGGGGGCCTTGGGGCGAAAGCTGCGTTTGAAATCCCTGTCTTCTACACGCTTGAAACCGCTTTCACACCCGTCAAAACACTGATCGACGACTGCGCTCGAAGCAGCCACCATAGCGTCGCCCAGTCCTCGGAGCCCGTCCGCCCTTCGAGGATCCCATTCGCGGCGTTCGCGGCGGTCGGGTCGGTGTCCTGTCCGCGAACTGGGCTTCGTCGCGGGTTCTTCTGCCCGCGTCCCGCCGCAAGACGGTCGTTCGGCTTGTTCCGACGAGCGTCCGGCCTCATTGCACGCTTGCGTACCGTCCAACCGAAGGCCGTTCATGTCCCCAACCCCCGCCTCCGCCACCCACAAGGTTCCGTTCGGCCGGAAGGTCGCTTTCGGGCTCGGCATGCTGGCCAACCAGATGTTCCCGGCCGCGCTGGGCATCTTCATGGTGGTGCTGGTGCAGAACCTGGGCTTCCCGCCCTGGATGTGGGGTGTGCTGTTTTTCCTGCCGCGGGTCTTCGATTCGATCACCGACCCGATCATGGGCTTCATCTCCGACAACACACGTTCCACCTGGGGCCGGCGCAAGCAGTACGTGTTCATCGGCGCCATCGTGATGGGCATCTCCTTCGTGGCGATGTGGCAGCTCTATCGCGACGACGGCGTGACCTACAACTTCATCTACTTCCTGAGCTGGTCCATCATCTTCTACGCCGGGCTGACGCTGTTCAGCATCCCTTACGTGGCCATGGGCTACGAGATGAGCGACGACTTCCATGAGCGCACCAGCATCATGGCCGTCGCGCAGTGGATCGGGCAGTGGGCGTGGGTCATCGCACCGTGGTTCTGGGTCGTGATGTACGACCCCAGCTGGTTCGAGAACGCCGATGCGGCGACGCGCACGCTGTCGATCTGGGTCGGCGTGATCTGCATGCTGCTGGCCATGGTGCCCGCCGTGTTCCTGCCCAGCCGGTCAAGCAAGGACGACACGAACCTTGTGCCGCTGACCCTGAGCAACTTCGGCGGCGGCATGAAAGAGATCATGCTCGGCTTCAAGGAGGCCTTCGGGTCGGCGCCATTCCGCAAGCTGTGCTACGCCACCTTCTTGATCTTCAACGCGTTCAACACGGTCGCGGCGTTCTCGTTCTTCATCGTCGTCTACCACCTGTTCAGCGGCAGTACGGTCGAAGCTGGCATCTGGCCCACGCTGTTCGGCAGCATCGGCGCTCTGATCACCACCTTCGCGGTGATCCCCACCGTGGCCTGGATGTCCCGCAAGATAGGCAAGAAGAACGCTTTCATGGTGTCGCAGGGCATCTCCCTCATCGGCTACGCGCTGCTGTGGTTTCTGATGATCCCCGGCAAGCCCTGGATGTTCATCTTTGCGCTGCCCTTCTTCTCGTTTGGCATCGGCGGCCTGTTCACGCTGATGATGTCAATGACGGCCGATGTGTGCGACCTCGACGAGCTGGCCACCCGCAAGCGGCGCGAAGGCATCTTCGGTGCCATCTACTGGTGGATGGTGAAGTTTGGCTTCGCCATCGCGGGCCTGTTGAGCGGCGCGATCATGGAACTGGTCGGCTTCTCGCCCAGCGCCGCCGTGCAGCCCGAAGGTGCGGTGGACGGCCTGCGGCTGTTCTATTCCGGCGTGCCCATCTTGGGCACGCTGCTGGCGATGTGGGTCATGCGCGACTACGACCTGGACGAGCAGCGCGCGACCGAGGTGCACGCCGAGCTTGAGCGGCGCAAGCAACGGGCCGTCACTGGCTCCTCGCGGCCGTCTGGCGCCCGGATCACCTTGCAGGAGCGGGGCCTGGACCTGCCGGCCGATGGCGTGTCACCGCTGGCCGGCAGGACGCCTGACGAGTTGCGTGTCCTCTTCAACGAGGCGATGTCGAGCCGCGTCTACGGCCTGTGCTTCAGCCCCTACGTCGAGGGGCAGGGCAGTGGTGACCAGCTGACCGAGCAGCAGATCCGCCGGCGCATGGACATCGTGGCGCCCACCACGCGCTGGATCCGCACCTTTGCCTGCACCGACGGCCACGAGCTGATCCCCGGGGTCGCCCGCGCCACGGGGCTCAAGACCATGGTGGGGGCCTGGATCGGCCATGACCGGGCGCGTAACGAGCGCGAGATCCAGTCGCTGCTGAAGCTGGCCCAGCAGGGCCTGGTGAACATCGCGGTGGTGGGCAATGAGGTGCTGCTGCGCGAGGAGCTGCCCGAGCAGGAACTGCTGGGCCACCTGCAGCGCGTGCGGGCCGCCCTGCCCGAGAACGTGCCGCTGGGCTGCGTCGACGCCTACTACCAGTTTCTGGAGCGGCCGGCGCTGGTGGCGGCCTGCGACGTGGTGCTGCCGAACTGCTATCCGTTCTGGGAAGGTTGCGACATCGAGCACGCCGGCGCCTACCTCAAACGCATGCACGCGCTGGTGCAGGCGGCGGCCGGAGAAAAGCGCGTCATCGTCACCGAGACGGGATGGCCGGGCAAGGGGCAGGCGGTGGCAGACGCCGTGCCGTCGGCCGAGAACGCGATGCGGTATTTCGTCGAGGTTCAGCAGTGGGCTCGCCGCGAAGGCGTCAAGTTGTTCTACTTCTCGTCGTTCGACGAGCCCTGGAAGGTGCGCCAGGAAGGCGAAGTCGGCCCGCAGTGGGGCCTGTGGGACAAGGATGAGCGGCCGAAGTACGGGGCTTAGTTCGCCGCTGTGTCCGTCGCCCGGCGCGGGATCAAGGCGGCCTGGTGAGTGGCAGTGCTACAGGCTCGGCGTGTGAGCGTTTTTCGCTGCGATCTGGCAGGTGTCGGGCGCCAAGCCCGGCATGACCCGGTCCGGCGCAGACTGAGCGGCGCAGAGCCGGCGCCCCGAGGCTGCAGCAGCCCGACCGGCAACAAGTTGCGCCGAGGGTGCAGGCCACGCGGGACGGGTTGGCGCCCAGATGCTCAGGGTTATGGCCGGCAAGGCAAACCGAACGCGAGGCAGTTCAGGTCGAGCCCCGCTCTTGCGCAGCCCCGCCGAGAGCGATGTCAACCGCGCTGGACCTGTCTGCGCCGCTCCCGCGGTGTGCCCCAGCCGGCCTTGATGACTGCGGGCTAGGAGCCTGTCGGACTTGGGGAGCGTCGGCTGCGACTCGACCGCAGCGGTCCATTTCTCACCGTCTTTTTGCCCCATAGTTGGGCTATGGGGCTGCAAATCCGGCAAGAACTGTCCTCGCTGGGGCCGATTCTCGCTTTTCGACGCCCAAAGCCCGAAAGCCCGAAAGCCCGAAAGCCCGAAAGCCTCTTAGCCTGACGAACGCATGCATCGATTTCATTTGTCACCTCATTGGCGAAACGAACTACCAGGTGGCCCCTGCGGCCGCGCCCATCCCGGAGGCCCGATGCTCCCCCTGCGCCATGCTGCTGTCCGCACTGAGCCACTCGCCCGTCGGCGCCCCTTGCCGTGCCGTCGTGCGCTGGCGCTGGCCTGCGCAGTGTTGCTGGCAGCTTGTGGTGGCGGCGGCGGCAGCGGCAGCGGCGCGGGCAGCGCTGACGGCGGTGCATTGCCGCCAGCGGCCGGCTGCAGCGTCGCCGAGCAGAAGACCTGGCTCGGCGACTACATGCGCGAGTGGTACTTCTGGTACCGCCTCGCGCCCAACCCAGATTCGGCGGCCTCGGGCAGCCTGGCCGATTACTTTCAGGCGCTGCTCTACCGCAGCGGCAACGCCGAGTTCCCGACCGACCGCTGGAGCCGCTCGGAGTCGACCGAGAGCTTCAACCGTTTCTTCGGCGACGGCCGCTCCATGGGCTACGGGCTGGCGGTGGCAGGGCTGGAAGTCGTCGGCCAACCCGAGCAGCCGCTGCGCGTGCGCTCGGTCGAGCCGCAATCCGACGCCGCCGCGAAGGGCATCCGCCGCGGCGATCAGGTGCTGTCACTGAACTCACGTCCGGCGGCCGAGTTGATCCGCGACAACGATTTCACGCTGCTCAGCGCCGAGCGCGAAGGCCAGGCGCTGGCGCTCGTGCTGCGTGATGCCGCCGGCGCCGAGCGCAGCGTCACGCTGACCGCCGGCATCTTCGCGCTGACGCCGGTGCCCGATGCCACGGTGCTGGCCACGCCGAAGGGGCGGCGCATCGGCTACGTGCAGGCCAACCAGATGATCACGCAGGCGCAGGCGCCGCTGGCCGCGGCCTTCCAGCGGTTTCAGGAGCAGGGCGTGGCCGATGTCGTGCTCGACCTGCGTTACAACGGCGGCGGGCTGGTCTCGGTGGCCGGCACGATGGCCTCGCATGTGGTGGGCGCACGGGTCGCCGGATCGACCTTCACGCGGCTGCTCTACAACGACCGCCGCGCGGCGACGAACAACCAGACCTTCGCCTTCACCCAGCCGCAGCCGGCGCTGGGCCTGTCGCGCGTGTTCGTGCTCGTCGGCCGACGCAGCTGCTCGGCGAGCGAGTTGCTGGTCAATGGTCTGCTGCCCTTCGCTCAGGTGGTGGTAATGGGCGAGACCAGCTGTGGCAAGCCGGTCGGATTCCTGCCCAGCAGCCAATGTGGCAGCACCTACAGCGTGGTCAACTTCGAGAGCGTGAACGCGCGCGGCGAAGGCCGCTATTGGGATGGACTGCCGGCCACCTGCGCCGTGCCCGAGGATTTCACGCGGCCGCTGGGCGCACCGGGCGAGCCGCTGCTGGACGCGGCGCGCAGCTACGCCGACAGCGGCGTATGCCCGCCGCTGGCCACGGCACAAGCGATGCCGCCGATGACGCCGCGCGCGCGGCCGACGCGCAGCGAGCCTGGCGACCGGCAGCAGATGCTGGCGCGCTGAGAGGCGATCCCGCCCGCAGGCTGCCGGCGCGCCCGGACATCGCCGCGAACGCGGCATCGAGGGGCTTGCTGCAGGTCTTGGCCAGGCACTTCATGGCGATCAACTGGATCGCAGTGTTCTGCTCTTCCTCCTCTTCCTCGATAGCAAGGCGCGCACCGGCGCAGTCTCACAGCCGATCTTGAGCTGCGTAGTCACGCTGCCGGCCGCCGAGCGGTCATTGACCTACACGTTCAGTCCCAGGCACTGCCCAGCCGCAGGCGGGTGGCGATCGGCGGCGGCGCCTGATCGGCAGCGCCCAGGCCTGGCCCGGCACCGGGCTGACCCGCGTCAGCCACCTGCTCAAACTGCGCCGCCACCTCAGGCGGGATGAAACGGCTGAGGCCGCCGTAGAGGTGGCGGTCGCCATGCTTGGGCTGCTGGGTGACGTGAAAGCGCAGCGGCACCATCAGCTGCAGATGCTGTTTGGCACGCGTCATCGCCACATAGAGCAGGCGGCGCTCTTCGGCCACTGCGGCGGCCGAGCCGGTGGCCATGTCGGCAGGCAGGCAGCCGTCGACCACGTTGAGGATGCTCACCACGTTCCATTCCTGGCCCTTGGCCGAATGGATGGTTGACAGGATCAGGTAGTCCTCATCTTGGTGCGGCGGGCCGGACTCATCGCTGGTGGCCTCGGGTGGGTCCAGCGTGAGCTCAGTTAAAAAACGCTCGCGGCTGGTCTGGCCGGCGGCCAGGCGCTGCAATTGGTCGAGATCAAGCTGGCGCACCGGCGCCTGCTCGCCATGCAGGCGCTGCAGATGCGGCGCGTACCAGGCCAACGCGGCGGCCAGCTCATCAGGCCAGGCGGAGTCGGGCCGGGCCAGCGCGCTCAGCAGCGTGACCAACGTCTGCCAGTCCTGCCGCGCCGCCGGTGGCGGCTCAAAGGCTTGCAGCGCTTGCAATGCATCGGGCGCCGTAGCCTGGGCATCAACCAGCGCGCGCGCAGTCTTGGGCCCGATGCCCGGCACCAGCATCGCCACCCGGTAGCCGGCCAGCGTGCTGCGTGGGTTCTGCGCCCAGCGCAGCAGCGCCAGCACATCCTTGATGTGGCTGGCCTCCAGAAACTTGAGGCCGCCGAACTTGACGAAGGGGATGTTGCGACGGGTCAGCTCCAGCTCCAGCGCAGCGCTGTGGTGGCTGGTGCGAAACAACACCGCCTGCTGCTTCAGGCTGAGCCCGCCTTCGCGCTGCGCCAGCACGCTGTCGGCGACCCAGCGCGCCTGGCCCATCTCGTCGGCCACCGTCACCAGCAGCGGCCGCTGGCTGCTGGCGCGCTCGCTCCACAAGGTCTTGGCATGGCGCTGCTCGGCCAGCGCGATCACCGCATTGCTGGCGGCCAGGATGGGCTGGGTGCTGCGGTAGTTGCGCTCCAGCAGCTGCTTGGTAGCCGGCGGTTCGAACTGATCGCAGAAACCCAGGATGTTGCCCACCTCGGCGGCGCGAAAGCCGTAGATCGACTGCGCGTCGTCGCCCACCACGGTGAGGCCGCGGCCGCCGGGCTTCAGGCGCAAGAGGATCTCGGCCTGCAGCCGGTTGGTGTCCTGGTACTCATCGACCAGCACCTGGTCGAAGCGCTTGCCGATGTGCGCCGCCAGGCTGTGGTCGCCCAGCATCTGGTGCCAGGCCAGCAGCAGATCGTCGTAGTCCAGCGTGTGCTGGGCCGCCTTGTCGGCGGCATAGGCGGCAAACAGCGCTTTGAGCTCGTCGTGCCAGCTGGCGCACCAGGGAAAATCGTCGCGCAGCACCTCGGCCAGCGGCAGCTGGCGGTTGAGCGTGCGGCTGTAGATCGCCAGGCAGGTGCTTTTGAGCGGGAAGCGGCTGCGCGCCGCCGCCAGCCCGCGGGCCTGGCGTTGCAGCGCCAGCATGTCCTCGGCGTCGCTGCGGTCGATGATGCTGAAGTTCGGTGGCAGGCCCACGCTGGCGGCGTAGTCGCGCAGCAGCCGCGCGCCGATGGCATGGAAAGTGCCGGCCCAGGGCAGCGACGGCGCCGCCTGGGTGGCGCGCAGGCCCAGCGCTTGGTGCAGCAGCCGGCCGGCGCGGGCGTTCATCTCTTGTGCGGCGCGGCGCGAAAAGGTCAGCAGCAGCAGCCGGTTCGGGTCAGCGCCGTCCAGCACCAGCCGCGCCACGCGGGCGGCCAGCGTCAGGGTCTTGCCCGAGCCGGCGCCGGCCAGCACCAGCAGTGGTGTTTCACCATGCATCACCGCGGCCAGTTGCTGCGGGTTGAGCTGGCCAAACAAGGCGGCGTCGCACGCTGCTGCGGCTGCAATTGACCGTGGCGCGACGGCGGCGGCCGGCGGTGCGTTTGCGACGTTGGGCAGATCGGGCGACAAGGTGGCGGGCATGGCGTTGCCCTAAGCTCAGGGTTGAGCCCGTTGACGGGCTGTGTCGCCAAAGAATACTGTATAAACCCTCTGCTTGCGCGCCTCTGAGGCGCATCAAAACCCTGCTGGCCGCATGCCGGCAGCATGCGGGCCCTGCCCACGAAAGAACAGCCATGAGCCAGAACACCCCCAGCCGCGCACGCAGCGCCACCTCGGCCGCACCGGTGCAGGCTGCCGCCGCCAGTACCGCTGCCGCCAGCGCCAGCGCCAGCGCCAGCGCCAGCGCGCCCAGCGCGCCCAGCGCTGTGGCCAGCGCGCGCGCCAGCCTGCCGCCGCAAGCCATCAGCGCCGAGGTGCTGGCCGAAAAATATGCCAAGGGCGACGAAACCACGGTCGACCAGGTGCG
>JBBQJN010000131.1:0-10307 GCA_038325945.1 Burkholderiales bacterium
ACCAGATCGGCTCGCCCCTGCGGCGCCAGCGCGTCGAGCACCCGCTGCGCATCGGCGCGGAATATCGGTTCCCACTGCGCGCGTACCGGTTGCGGGCCCAGCGCAGCCAGCATCAGCTTGCGCTCGGCGATGTGCTCGGCACCGTCCTTACGCATCATGTTGTGGCCCATAAGCCGGTTCATCAACCCCTGCGGCTGGTGCGAGCTGAACACCTCGGTCAGCTTCTCCAGCTCGACGATGTGGGCGCGGCGTGTGAACAGCGTGGCGCCGAGCTGCGGCACGTAGGCGATCGGGTGGTCGCGCCGCATCGCTGCCAGTGCCGGGTACGGGTCGCGCCAGAAGGCGGTTGGGTCGATCTCGACATGCGGTGCGTCGCTCATGGTGCGGTCCTGGTCGTGATTTCCAGCCCCAAAGCCCAGCTAGGGGGCAAAAAGACGGTGAGAAATGGACCGCTGCGATCGATTCGCAGCCGACGCTCCCCAAGCCCGCCGGTTCTCCCACTGTTGCCTGTGCTTTGCGTTGCGCCACCCGGCACTGTGCCTATCGATGTAGTCCAGGGCGGCGTCCTTGAACGTCACCGGTTTGGTCACCGGCACCAATGCAGTGGTTTCAGCTTGTGCGGCCAACGCGTGTCGGCGCACGAGTGGATCGGCGCCTTCGATGATCAGGCGACCAGCGTCCATGGCCAGCTGGCGCGCGGTCTTGGCAGATACGTCGGAGAGCGAGCCGAACCCCATCTCGCGTCGACGGCCATTCAGCGCAAACCTAAAGATCCAGCTCTAGGAGCCTGTCGGACTTGGGGCGTCGATAGCGAGAATCGGCCCCAGCGAGGACAGTTCTTGCCGTATTTGCAGTCCCATAGCCCCGCTATGGGGCAAAAAGACGGTGAGAAATGGACCGTTGCGGTCGAGTCGCAGCCGACGCTCCCCAAGCCCGACAGGCTCCTAGGTGAGGCGCGCCGCTGGATCCGATCCCTGTTGGGCCTGCAGATAGATGCCGCTCCCGTCCAAATGCATGCCCAACCGCGATGATTCGGGCGCAATGCCCTATATCTGATACCTGACATCCGATATCCGATATCCGATACGCGCCGCGCTCAGCCTGACACCCCGCGCGGCGCGTGGCGGCGCGACAGCAGGGCCTCCTCGTACAGCGACAGGTAATCCCGGGCCGGGCCGGCCCAGGACAAGTCTTGCGCCATGCCGCGGCGCATCACGGCCTGCCAAGCCTCGGGCGATTGCTTGAGCAACAGCGCGCGCCGCACCGCCATCTCAAAAGCCGAAGGGCTGGCAGCATCAAAGACAAAGCCGGTCTGCCGCTCGGCCTGGGCCATGCCGGCGGCGGCAGCGCCGCTGTCGACCACCGTATCGGCCAGGCCGCCGACACGGCGCACCACCGGCACCGTGCCATAGCGCAGGCCGTACAACTGGGTGAGGCCGCAGGGCTCGAAGCGCGAGGGCACGGCGATCATGTCGGCACCGGCGATGAGCCGGTGAGCGCGCGTCTCGTCGTAGCCAATGTGCACGCAGACACGGCCGGGATGGGCTTGCTCGGCCATGCGAAAGGCCGCCTCGAGTGCTGGCTCGCCGGTGCCCTGCACGGCAAACTGCACCCCGGCACGCACCAGCGCCGGCAGCGCTGTGAGCACCAGATCCAAGCCCTTTTGCGCGCTGAGGCGACTGACCACCGTGAGGATCAGCGCCTGTTCGTCCGCCTCCAGACCACAGTTCGCCTGCAAGGCGTGGCGGCAGGCCTGTTTTCCGGCCAATTGGTCAGCGTCGTAGCAACTGGCGATTGCGCCATCACGGGCCGGGTTCCAAACCACGTCATCGATGCCGTTGATGATGCCGCTGACATCGGCGCCGCGGCCGCGGATGACGCCGTCCAGGCCATAGCCGAAGTCGGGCGTGGCGATCTCGACCGCGTAGCTCGGGCTGACCGTGGTCACCTTGTCGGCAAACTTCAGGCCCGCCTTCATGAACGACAGCTGGCCATGAAACTCCAGCCCGGCCGGCGACATGAAGCGCGAGCTCAACCCCAGCATGGACCAGTCGTGGTGCGCAAACAGACCCTGGAACAGCAGGTTGTGCACGGTGTAGACCGAGGCCGCCTGCGTTGGCAAATGGTCGGCCATGTAGGCGCAGGCCAGCGCCGCATGCCAGTCGTGGGCATGCACGATGTCAGGCACCCAGCCGGCCTCGGCATCATCGGCGGCCAGATGCGCCGCCACCCAACCCAGCAGCGCAAAGCGCTGCAGGTTGTCGGGCCACTCGGCGCCGTCGGGGCTCTGATAGGGCCCGCCGCCACGCCGGTACAAGTGCGGCGCATCGACCACATACACCGGCAGGTGGCTGCCGGGCATGACCGCCAGCAGCAACCGCACCCGCATGGCGCCAAAGCAGGCGCCGATGTTGAGCACGGTGCGCGCCGACTGCACCGCCTCGAGCACCGCAGGCAAGCCCGGCAGCAGCAAACGCACATCGGCACCGGCGGCTGCCAGCGCCGGTGGCAAGGCCGCCACCACATCGGCCAGGCCGCCGGTCTTGACCAGCGGATAGACCTCGGCCGCGACATGGAGGACGCGCATGCCTTCAGCCCTCAAGTGCGCGCAGCATGGCGCGGGTGACCAGCGTCACACCCTTCTCGCTGCGATGGAAGCGCCGGGCATCCTCCACCGGGTCTTCGCCGATGACCATGCCCTCGGGAATGTGGCAGCCGCGGTCGGCAATCACCTTGGTCAGCCGGGCGTGACGCCCCACCTCCACTTGCGGCAGCAGCACGCTCCAGTTGACGCTGGCGTAGGAATGCACCCGCACACTGGAGAACAGCACCGACCGCATCACGCTGCCCGAGACGATGCAGCCGCCCGAGACCATGGACTCGACTGCCGCGCCGCGGCGATCAATCTGGTTGTGCACAAACTTGGCCGGCGGCAACTGCGGCTGGTAGGTCCAGACCGGCCAGCGCGTGTCGTAGAGGTTGAGCTCGGGGTCGGTGGCGGTGAGGTCGATGTTGGCATCCCAATAGGCGTCAACGGTGCCGGCATCACGCCAGTAGGGCTCGGCGCCAGGCTTGGTGCCGACACAACTCATGTCAAAGGGATGGGCCACCGCCTGGCCCTGGCGCACCACAGCCGGAATGATGTCTTTGCCAAAATCGTGCGTCGATGCGGGGTCGGCAATGTCGCGCGCCAGTGCCTTGTACAGGTACTCGGCATTGAAGATGTAGATGCCCATGCTGGCCAGCGCACGGTCCGGCTTGCCCGGCATGGCCGGCGGATCGGCCGGCTTCTCGACAAAGCCAATGATCTGACGTTGCTCGTCGATCTTCATCACACCAAAGGCCTTGGCCTCGTCACGCGGCACCTCGATGCAACCCACCGTGCACTCGCGGCCTTGCGCCACATGGTCGGCCAGCATCAGCGCGTAGTTCATCTTGTAGACATGGTCGCCGGCCAGCACCACGATGTAGTCAGCGCCATAAGACTCCAGGATGTCTTCATTCTGGTACACCGCATCGGCGGTGCCGCGATACCAACTTTCCTCGTCGACCCGCTGCTGTGCCGGCAGCAGATCGACAAACTCGTTCATCTCGGTCTTCAGGAAAGCCCAGCCACGCTGCAGGTGGCGCAGCAGGCTGTGGCTCTTGTACTGGGTGATGACGCCGATGCGGCGGATGCCTGAGTTCAGGCAGTTGCTGAGCGCAAAGTCGATGATGCGGAACTTGCCGCCGAAATACACCGCCGGCTTGGCGCGGTTGTCGGTGAGATCCTTCAGCCGGCTGCCGCGGCCGCCGGCGAGCACCAACGCCACGGTGCGCTTGGGCAGATCAAAACTGGATGCAAGTGTGCTGTTGTCCATGGTGCGTCTCCTCCGGTGGGCAATGTGGCCTATGTCGCCGATGTCGCCAGTGTCCCCAATGTTCCCAATGTCGCCAATGTCGCATCTGCGAGCAATTTTGGCAGCAACAAGCGAGTTACAAGCTGCATGGTGTCATGTTGGCATGCCGCGTTTGGCCATCCGCAGCATGAATAATGTCGGCTCCATCGGCGCCTGTCCCGGCCGCGCCGCGAACTCAAGCGAAACCCATGCACTCGACTCCTCTTGCCGCGCCTGCGGCTGATTCTCTGGCCGCCCGTGTCGAGCGACACCTGCTCTACACCGTGGGCGTGGCGCCCGATGAAGCCAGCACGCGCGACCTGATGACCGCCGTTTCACAGGTGGCGCGCGCCGAGTTGTCGCGCCGCTGGGTGCAGGGCGACGCCGCCGATCGCGCGGCCAAGACGCGGCGGGTCTATTACCTGTCGATGGAATTTCTCATCGGCCGCAGCCTGGGCAACGCCTTGGCCGCGCTGGGCCTGGACAGTGCGGCGGCCGGCAGCGTCGGCCACCATGCGCGCACGCTGGAGGACATCGGCGCCTGCGAGCCCGATGCCGCGCTGGGCAACGGCGGCCTTGGTCGGCTGGCGGCCTGCTTTCTTGATTCAATGGCCAGCGTTGGCCTGCCCAGCTTTGGCTATGGCATCCGCTACGAGTTCGGCATGTTTGCGCAAAGCATCCAGGCCGGCCGCCAGGTCGAGCACCCCGATCCCTGGCTGGAGGATGGCACGCCTTGGGAGTTTCCGCGCCCTGCCGTGCACTACCCGGTGCGCTTTGGCGGCTGGGTTGAGCGCGCCGAGTCGCCCGACGCGCCGCCGGTCTGGCGCCATGCCGGCGAGGTCAGCGCCAAGGCCTACGACCATGTCATCCCCGGCCACGGCACCGATCGGGTGAGCACGCTACGGCTGTGGCGCGCCGCCGCGCCGGCGCACATTGACCTGCAGGCCTTCAACTCGGGCGACTATGCCCGCGCCGCCGAGTTCAAGAACCAGTTCGAGAACATCTCCTGGGTGCTCTACCCCAATGACAGCACGCCCGCTGGCCGCGAGCTGAGGCTGCGCCAGGAGTATTTCTTCACCTCGGCCTCGATCCAGGACATCCTGGCGCGCCACCTCTCCGAGCATGGCACGTTGGCCAATTTGGCCGACAAGGTGGCGATCCACCTCAACGACACGCATCCGGCGATCGGTGTGGCCGAGCTGATGCGCTTGCTGGTCGACGAGCATGGCTTCACCTGGGCTGCGGCCTGGGCGCTGACGCAGCAGACCTTCAGCTACACCAACCACACGCTGATGCCCGAGGCGCTGGAAACCTGGCCGGTGGCGTTGATGCAGCAGGTGCTGCCGCGCCACCTGGAGATCATCTTCCGCATCAACCACGATTTCCTGCTGCTGGCGCGGGCGCTGCGCCCGGGTGACATGGCGTTCCAGCGCCGGCTGTCACTGGTTGATGAAAGCGGCGAGCGCCGCGTGCGCATGGCGCATTTGTCGATTGTTGGCAGCCACAAGGTCAATGGCGTCAGCCAGTTGCACAGCGACCTGCTGGTCGAGACCATCTTTGCCGACTTTGCTGCGCTGTGGCCTGATCGCTTCACCAACATGACCAACGGCGTCACACCGCGGCGCTGGCTGACGCAGGCCAACCCCGGCCTGACCGCGCTGATCGACCGCCACCTGGGCCAGGCCTGGCGGCGCGACCTGGGGCTGCTCAAAGGCCTGCTGCCGCTGGCCGAGGACGCCGGCTTTCGCGCTGACTTCCGCGCCGTCAAGGCGCAGAACAAGCAGCGGCTGGCGGCACTGATCCACCGCAGCACCGGCGTCAGCGTGGCTGCCACCAGCTTGTTCGATGTGCAGGTCAAGCGCATCCACGAGTACAAGCGCCAGCTGCTCAACTTGCTGCATGCGGTAACCCGCTACCGCGCCATCCTGGCCCAGCCGCAAGGCCCCGACAGCCTGGGCTGGCAGCCGCGCACCATCCTGTTTGCGGGCAAGGCGGCATCGAGCTATGCCACGGCCAAGACCATCATCCGGCTGATCCACGATGTCGGCCAGATCGTCAACCACGACCCCCGCATCGGCGACTTGCTCAAGATCGTCTTCATCCCGAACTACGGCGTCTCGGTGGCTGAGATCATCATGCCCGGCGCCGATCTGTCTGAGCAGATCTCCACCGCCGGCACCGAGGCCTCGGGCACCGGCAACATGAAGCTCGCGCTCAACGGCGCGCTGACCATCGGCACCGATGACGGCGCCAACATCGAGATCCGCCAGAACGTCGGCAACGACAACATCTTCATCTTCGGCAAGCTCGCGCGCGAGGTGACCGCCATGCGCGCCGCCGGCTACCAGCCGCTGCGCTTGTACGAGAGCCAGCCGCAACTCAAGGCCGTGCTCGACAGCATTGCCGCCGGTGTTTTTTCGCCCGACGAGCCGGCGCGCTACCGGCCGCTGATCGACAGCCTGTTGTGGGGCGGCGACCACTACCTGCTGCTGGCCGACTACGCGGCCTATGTTGCAGCCCAGGGCCGCGTCGATGCGCTTTACCGCGACCAAGAAGCCTGGTCGCGCATGGCGATTGCCAACGTCGCCGGCATGGGGCCGTTCTCGGCCGACCGCACGATCCGCGACTATGCCCGGCATATCTGGCATGTGACGCCGCAGGCCTGAGCGGCCAACCACCGCCAATCGCTGCTGCTCGCTGCTGCTCGCCACCGCCCACCACTGCCCAACACTTCAGGTAGACCCGCATGCTCAGCGCCGCGCAGATCGATCAGCTTCGCCAGGGTCGCCACCCAGACCCCTTTGCCGTTCTCGGCCTGCACCACGACGCCAGCGGTCAGGCCTGGGTGCGCGCGCTGCTGCCGGCCGCCGTTACGGTCAACGTGATCGGCGGCAGCAACAACCGGCCGCTGGGTGCACTGGTGCAGGTACATGCCGACGGCGTCTGGGACGGCCCGGTGGCGCTGGCCGCCGGCGACGCCCACTACCGCCTGCAGGTGAGCTGGGCCGACGGTACACAGCAGCTGATCGACGACCCCTACCGCTTCGGGCCGCTGCTCGGCGAAATCGACGCCTGGCTGTTGGCCGAGGGCACGCACCTGCGGCCCTTTGAGGTGCTGGGCGCCACGCCGCGCCAGCACGAGGGCGTGGCCGGCACCGGCTTTGCGGTCTGGGCGCCCAATGCGCAGCGCGTCAGCGTGATCGGTGACTTTAACTACTGGGACGGCCGCCGCCACCCCATGCGGCTGCGCCGCGAGTGCGGCGTCTGGGAGCTGTTCATCCCCGCTGTGGCCAGCGGCGCGCGCTACAAATACGAATTGCTGGGGCCGCAGGGCGAACTGCTGCCACACAAGGCCGACCCGATGGGCCGCGCCGCCGAACTGCGCCCAGCCACCGCCAGCGTGGTGGCGCCATTGCCCGCGCCGGTGCCGGCCAGCGCGCTGCGGGCGGCGGCCAATGCGCTGCAAGCGCCGATCAGCATCTACGAGGTGCATCTGGGCTCCTGGCGGCGTGTCACCGAGGACGGCAACCGCTGGCTCAACTGGGACGAACTGACGCAGACGCTGCTGCCCTATGCGCTTGACCTGGGCTTCAGCCACCTTGAGCTGATGCCGATCAGCGAGCACCCCTTTGATGGTTCCTGGGGCTACCAGCCGCTGGGCCTGTATGCGCCCACGGCCCGCTTCAGCGTGCCCCAGGCCGGGGCTGGCCAGGCCGGTGACGGCGCTGGCTTCAAGCGCTTTGTCGAGGCTGCGCACGCCGCCGGCCTGGGCGTTATCCTCGACTGGGTGCCGGCGCATTTCCCGACCGACGCTCATGGCCTGGCCCGCTTCGACGGCACCCACCTGTACGAGTACGCCGATCCCCGCGAGGGCTATCACCCCGACTGGAACACGCTGATCTGCAACCTGGGCCGCACCGAGGTGCGCAACTTCCTGATCGGCAATGCCCTGTACTGGCTCGAGCGCTTTGGCGTCGACGGCCTGCGTGTCGACGCCGTGGCCTCGATGCTGTACCGCGACTACAGCCGCAAGGCCGGTGAGTGGATTCCCAACGTGCTCGGCGGGCGCGAGAACCTCGAGGCCATCAGCTTTCTCAAGCGGCTCAATGAAGTGGTCGGTGTCGAGCGGCCGCAGGCCATCACGCTGGCCGAAGAGTCGACCGCCTTTCCGGCGGTCTCGCGCCCTACCTATGCTGGTGGCCTGGGCTTTCACTACAAGTGGAACATGGGCTGGATGAACGACACGTTGGCCTTCATGGCGCGTGACCCGATTCACCGCAGCCACCACCAGGGCGAACTCAGCTTCGGGCTGGTCTATGCCTTCAATGAGAACTTCGTGCTGCCGCTCTCGCATGATGAAGTGGTGCACGGCAAGGGCAGCCTGATCGGCAAGATGCCGGGCGATGATTGGCAGCAGTTTGCCAACCTGCGGGCCTACTACGGCTTCATGTGGGGACACCCCGGCAAGAAGCTGTTGTTCATGGGCGGCGAGTTTGCCCAGCGCAGCGAGTGGAACCACGACGCCAGCCTCGACTGGCATCTGCTTGAACAAGCGCCGCATGCCGGTGTGCAGCGGCTGGTGCGTGATCTCAACGCACTGCAGCGCGCACTGCCGGCGCTGCACCAGCTTGATTTCACACCCGATGGCTTTGAGTGGATCAGCCACGAGGACAGCCGCCAAAGCGTGCTGGCCTTCGTGCGCCACGGCAAGCCTGGCACGGCGCCGGTGCTGGTGCTGTGCAACTTCACGCCGCAGGTGCACGCGGGCTGGCGCGTCGGCGTACCGCGTGCCGGCCAGTGGCACGAGCGGCTCAATACCGATTCAGCGCATTACGGCGGCAGCAATGTCGGCCTGCCGCTGGGCGCGGCGCGCAGTGAGGTGATCGGTGCCCATGGCCGGCCGCAATCGATCACCGTCAGTCTGCCGCCGCTGGCCTGCGTGTTCTTCGAATGGACGGCCTAGTCCGGGCCACCGCGCTCGGCGCCGCCACGACGGCACCAGGGGCCGGCGGCGCAGCGGCAGCGCTGATGCTTGAGGCCGGCCGGCCCTGGCCGATGGGCGCGCACTGGGACGGCCAGGGCCTCAACATCGCCGTCAGCTCGGCCCATGCCCAAGCCATCGAGCTGTGCCTGTTTGAGGCCGACGGCCAATCGGAAAGCCACCGCGGCATGCTGCCGGGCCGCAGCCAGGACGTCTGGCATGGTTACCTGAGGGCGACGCCCGGCAGCCTGCTGGGCCGGCCCGGCCAGCTCTACGGCTTGCGCGCCCACGGCCCCTGGCGCCCCGATCTGGGCCTGCGCTTCAACCCGCGCAAGCTGCTGCTCGACCCGTTTGCGCGTGACATCGTTGGCCAGTTTGACTGGGGGCCGCAGCACTTCGGCCACCAGGTCGGGCCGGGCGCAGATGCTGCGACGCCCGACACGCGCGACAACGCCGCCAGCGCGCTCAAGGCCAGGCTGCTGCACGATGAGTTCGACTGGGGCGACGACGCAGCGCCGCGCACACCGCTGGTCGACACCGTGTTGTACGAGCTGCATGTCAAGGGCCATACCCGGCTGCACCCTGCCGTGCCCGAGGCCCAGCGCGGCACCTATGCCGGCCTGGCGCATCCGGCGGTGCTGGCGCAGTTCAAGCGCCTGGGCGTGACGGCGCTGAATCTGCTGCCGGTGCACAACGCGCTCGACGAGCAGCGCCTGGTCAGCCTCGGCCTGCGCAATTACTGGGGCTACAACACGCTGGGAATTTTCTGCCCAGCAACACGCTTGGCGGCCGATCCCGCCGATGCGCGCAACGAGTTCCGCCGCATGGTCAAGGCGCTGCATGCCGAGGGCATCGAGGTGCTGCTTGATGTGGTGTTCAACCACAGCGCCGAGTCCGACATGGACGGCCCCTTGCTGAGCTTTCGTGGCCTGGACAACCCGAACTGGTACCGGCTTGCGCCCGATTACCTCGCCGGCTACGACAACTACAGTGGTTGCGGCAATACGCTCGACATCCGCCAGCCCCGCGTGCTGCAGTGGGTGATGGACGCGCTGCGCTACTGGGTCGGCGAGATGCATGTCGACGGCTTCCGCTTTGATCTGGCCAGCGTGCTGGGCCGCGGGGAGCAGGGCTTCGAGCGCGACGGCCCCTTCTTCAAGGCGGTGCAGCAGGATCCGCTGCTGGCGCCGTTGCTGGCCACGGGCAAGCTGATCGCCGAACCCTGGGATCTGGGACCCGGCGGCTACCAGGCGGGCAACTTCGCGGCCGGCTGGCTGGAGTGGAACGACAGCTTTCGCGATACCTTACGCGCCTTCTGGCTGGGTGGCGCGGCCAACCGCGGCCAGTTTGCGCAGGCACTGGCCGGTTCGTCGCAGCGCTTCCAGCGGCCGGGCCGTACGCCACTGGCCTCGGTCAACTACGTCGTTTCGCACGATGGTTTTACGCTG
>JBBQJN010000132.1:0-10296 GCA_038325945.1 Burkholderiales bacterium
TCACGCTGGTTTAGGAGCAGCGCGCCCACTGGCTTGGCGACCACAATCACAGCAAAACGGATTCAGCTTATGGGAGGGCTGAACCATGTCGCAGACCGAGCGGCTTTACCGGCTGAAAAGCCTGCTGGACAGTGGGCGTTGCCTGACGCCAGAGCGCTTGCTGGCCGACCTGGGCATCTCGCCCGCCACACTCAAGCGCGATATTGCGCATCTGCGCGACCGCATGAACGCGCCGGTGGTGTTCGATCGCCTGCAGGGCGGTTACCGGCTCGACGCCAGCCAGGCTTTTGGGCAGCTGTACGCGGCCAGCTGCATGCGACCAGCTGCATGCGTTTCAGGCGGCCACGGCGGTTGGCCCGTTGTTGCGGCCGGCCAGCGCCTGTCTGGCGGCGGCGGCCAGCGCGGCAGGCGTCACCGGCTTGCGCAAGGCCACCAGGCCAGCGGCGCGCGCCGCCTGCAGCGCCGCCAGGTCGGCACTGACCACCAGCGCCGGCAGGTCGTCGTCGTTGTATTCGTCGCGCACCCGTTGCACCGCCTCGACGCCCCCCGTCCCGGCGGCCAGCCGGCCATCTGCGATCACCAGCGCCGGGCGCAGCGGGCACATCACCAGCCGTGCCAGCGCGTCTTCGACGCTGGCTGCGGCCACCACCCTGGCACCCCACTCGGTCAGGACATCGGCGGTCGTGGCGCGCACGGCGGCGTCGTCCTCGACCAGGATGACCACGAGGCCGGCCAGCGCCGCCATGGGCTGGCCGCCAGGCGCCGGCCCCGGCGAGGGGGAGAGCGAGGGCAGGGCCGCCGGCGGGTGCTGATCTGCGGCCTCAAGCACCGGCTCGGCCGCCCCCCGTGGCGCGGGCTGCAGGTCGATGGTGAAGCGGCTGCCGCGCCCGGGCTCTGAACGCACCGCCAGCGTATGGCCCAGCAGCTGGGTGCAGCCCTGCACGATGGCCAGCCCCAGCCCCAGGCCGCCGCGCCCGGCTGCACCTTCGGCCTGTGTGAATTCCTTGAAGATGTGCGATTGCGCCTGCAGCGGGATGCCGATGCCGGTGTCCACCACCTCCAGCCGCGCGCCGCCAGCGGCCCGGGCACGCAGCGCCACCAGGACACCGCCGCTGTCGGTGTAGCGGATGGCGTTGGCCAGCAAGTTGCGCAGCATGCGCTCGGCCAGCAGCGGGTCGGTGAAGGCCACGGCGTCGGCGGCGCGCAGCCGCAGCGCCAGGCCGCGGGCCTCGGCCTGCGGGCGCATGGCCTCGACCACCCGTTCTACCAGCGGGCGCAACGCCACCCGGCGCGGCTCGGCCTGCAGCACGCCGGCGTCCAGCCGGCCCAAGTCCAGCAGCGCGTCGAACTGTGCCGCCAGGCTGTCGACGCTGCGCTGGGCCAGCGCAAGCCGCTGCGCCTGGGCCGGCGGCATGGGCGAGGTTGCCGCCAGCCCCAGCGCCAGCGACAGCGCGTGCACCGGCTGGCGCAGGTCGTGGCTGGCGGCAGCCAGCAGCCGGCTGCGCGCGCGCTGCGCCTGGTGCACGCGCTGCACTTCCTGCTCGAGCCGGGCCGCCAGCGCAGCCAGTTCGTGGCGGCCGCGCATGGCCGCAAGGATCGTGTGGTTCAAGCTGCGCGCGTAGCGCCAGGTGACCACACCATAGACCGCCGCGATGCCGGCCACGGCCTGGAACACCGGCCCGCCTTCCAGCAGCGCAGCCACGGCAACGGCCGACACCGTGGGCACGAAAAACGCAGTGAACGTGGGCAGGTGCGCCGACAGCGAGTGCAAAGCGCCGGATGAGACACCCGCCACCAGGAACACCAGCAGGAACTTCTGCGGCAGCGCCGCTTCGCCGGCCGGCCACAGCCCCAGGATGCCGCCGGCCCACACCAGCCCCAACACCAGCGCCGAGCGCACAGCGGCCCGGGACCGCAGGCCCGCGTTGCGCAGCGTCACGGGCCGCCGCCGCGTGGCGACGATGACCCACAGGTTGGCGGCGCAGTGCAAGGCCAGCAGCGTCGCCCAGGCCGCCAGCGCCAGCACCGGCACATCGCCGTGCAGCGCCCAGACAACCACCACGCCCAGCAGCAGGTTGCCGCCCACCGTCGCCAGCAGCGTGCGCTGCACCGCGGCCATCTGGTCAACAAGCAAACGCCGTGCGCCGTCGGCGGCGGGCATCGCCGTCACGCCAGCGGCGTCAGGGGCCATCGGTTTCATCGACACGGAAGAACGCTGCCTGCGCCGGCTGCGGGTCAAGCCGACGCTGCCGCGTCGTCGAGCAGCCCGGCCTCGCGGGCGCGGCTCACGGCATGGGTGCGGTTGTTCGCGCCCAGCAAGTCGAACAAGGCCTGTACGTGCAGTTTCACCGTGCGCTCGGCGATGTCGAGGTGGCGGCCGATGTCCTTGTTGGGCAGGCCGCCCGCCAGCAGGTGCAGCACCTGCCGCTGCCGCGGCGTGATGGCGCCGGCGCGGCCGGCCGGCGGTAGGGCGCTGGCGTCGTTCAGCAGCAGCGGGGGCAGGTAGTCGTGCCCGTCCAGCACCAACCCCAGCGCGGCAGCCAAGGTGGGGTGGCTCTCGCCTTTGGCGCAGTAGCCGTTGGCGCCGGCATGCAGCATGCGCCGCGCGTCGCCCGCCGCACTCGATGCCGAAAGAACGAACACACGCAGCGCCGGGCCGCCGCGTTCGCGCAGCCGGCGCACCAGCGGCTCGCAGTCGCCGTCGGGCAGCTTCAGGTCGAGCACCACCACGTCAGGCGGGCCGCTGTCGTCCAACAGCCGCTGGGCCTGGGCCAGCGTGCCGGCGGTCGTCAGCTCGGCCTGCGGTCGCAGCTCGCGCAGCAGCGCGCACACGGCTTCGCGCATCAGCGGGTGGTCGTCGACGACCCAGGCGCGCAGGGGGGTGGGCTTGATTGGCTGGGCGTCGTCCATGGCGCGTAGTGTGACCAAAAAAAGGCCTGTCCGCGAAGCCGCCGCACGCCGGCCGAAGGTGCATCAGCAGGCGCGGCGGGGTCGACCCAGGCCGTTCAGTTGCTGCAACCGCCCGCTTGCTGCGGTACGCGCGGTGGCGACCCGCCCGCCTTGCCTGCGGACGCGCATCAATGCGGCACGGGTACACCCCCCATTCGTGGGGGTGCCTGCCCTTTCGGGCAGGTTTCAGGGCACCTACCTGCCCGAATGGCCCATGGGCAGCAGCGCGCGGCAGCGCCATTCTTCGCATGCCCGAAGAGGAACCCGCATGTTCAAGAAGCCGGCCCACTCGCAACGCCTGCGCCGCCCCATCACTGCTTGCATCGCCGCGTCGCGGCGCGCTCCTGCCGCTGTCCCATGGCGTGTCGCCCCGGCGGCGCCCGTGGCCTGCATGCCCACACTGTCGCCAGCCCTCAACCTGCTGATCGACACCCACACCGGCGGCTTCACTTGCTCAGGGGCAACCCGGGTCGCGAGACCGGGCTCGTCTCCAAGGTCGAACTGTGCACCGCGAAGCGTTGTTGCAGCATGACTGGCACGCGCAGCGCTGGGGCTGCCCAAGCCCTCAACCAGAACTTTGCGAGGACCTAATGACATCACTCTTCCAAAAATTCCTTCAGTCAGGGCAGCTGGCGACATGGGGCCTTGTCGCCGCGCTGTGTCTGCTCGGCGCCATCGCGCCCAAGGAGGCTCGGGCCTGGGATGCGGGCACTGAAAGCCGGGCCCACAAGGCCGATGCAAGCACCGGCGGCGAAAACCCGATCTCGATCCTCGACACGCGGCTGAAGTGGGCCGAGAGCGTCGGCACCAACTCCAGCAGGGTCTCGGACTGCCCCGCGGGCTACACCAACAACGGCGTCACCTGCGGCCGCGGTGCGGAGACCCTCAGCGCACCGTCGCTGCTGGCCACCTGCCCCGCAGGCTTCACGAATACCGGGGTGTCGTGCTATCGCGAGGCCTACATCTACGACGCTGCGTCGCAGAACCCGACGTGCCCGACCGGCTATTCCTACACCGGCGTGTCGTGCTATCGCGGGCCCTACATCTACACCGCGCCGTCGAAAGCGGCGACCTGCCCCTCGGGCTACACCAACACCGGTGTCAGCTGCTATCGCGGGCCTGACAGCTACGCGCGCACCTATGGCGCCAGCTGCAGCGGGAGGAACATCGGCCTCATTTGCTCAGGCGGCTCATTCTCCTGCCCCAGAGGCGGCAGCTTGAATTCCGGCGTTTGCTCACTTAGCTGTGCTACCGGCTACACCAACACAGGTTTGACCTGCCTGCGTCCGGCCAGCACGCTGGCGCTGAACACTGCCAGTTGCCCGGGTGGCTACTTCAAAGGCGCCCTCAACCGGTGCTACCAGACCTGCGATGCCGGATTCACGAATACCGGCGAGTTCTGCAATCGCGGCCCTGACACGGTCGCACTGTCCAATGCCAGCGTGACCTGTTCCGCCGGCTACTCCAAGGGGCTGACAGGTCGATGCAACAAGGTGTGCGATGCCGGATTCACGAATACCGGCGAATTCTGCCAAAGGGATGCGCAGACGCTGTCGCTGGCCGGCAATGCCAGCTGCCCGCTCGGCTACTTCATGGGTACGTTCGGCCGCTGCAACAAGGCCTGTCCGGCCGGCTACACCAACACCGGCGAAACCTGCTTCCTTCCGGCGTCCACGCTGACGGCGTCGAGCATGAGCTGCTATGCGACTGAAGAATTGATCACGATCGCCGGCATCCCGCGCTGCTACAGCAAGCCCATCTGCCCTGCCGGCTACGGGTACTTCGGACTGCGGTGCTACGTGACAGCCGGCGCGACCGGCCTCGGCGCTTCGGTCGAGCGAACCGCCGTCAGCACCATCGTGCACAGCGTCAAGCAAAGCGGCAACACCCACCTGTGGGTGGTCAACCAGGCGCTCGACCTGTTGCAGAAGGAGGATCCGTCGGGCCTGACACCGCTTGGCGCGTTCGTCAACGAGTTGCGCAAGTCCAAGACGGTTCGCCAGCAATGGGAGCAAGGCCTGTGGGACGCCGACACGCCGGCTTACGCCGATGCCGACGGTCACCAAAGCACGCATTTCTACAACGCCGCCAAGAAAGACCGGAACGGTGCTTTCACACCCTTCGATACCTACTTTCCGGCCTCCGACAACAAGTTCGGCTGCAAGAACGCGCGTGCCTGCGCTGCAGCCCAGTTGACAAACGTCGCCGGCTTCAGGTTGGATGAAACCAACCCGCTGACCAAGCAGACCGCGGCCTACCACCTCGGGCTGGCTCTGCACTACATGACCGATGCCACCCAACCGATGCACACCAGCGGTTGGTCAGGGGCCGCCATCCCGACCAACGGCCACCCGCAGTGGGAATACTACGTGCCGCAGATTCAACACAAGTTCACGGTGGACAGCCAGACCCGGAACCCGCGCTTCCTGGATTGGCAAGCGCAGGGGCTCGACCTCGACAACCCCAGCATCGTGCTCCACCGGGCCGCGTTGAAGTCGAACGGTTTTGCACCGCGCCTGGCCAAGGCACTCAATGTCGATGGCGGTGCCGGCATCGTCACGATCCTGGGCTTCAATGGCATCGGCCCGTACACGGGATTCAACTTCTACAACGACGACGCCGTAGACGCCCTCACCGGCGAGATCCTGCAGGAGGCCTACCAGAGCACCGCAGCCTACCTGGCCGCTGTCTGGAAGACCTACTTTCAGGTGGCGCTGCACAGAACCTGCGACGTGGACGGCAACGGCAACATCGATCGGCTGGATCTCAACGCCATCATGGCCGCGCGCAACATGCCGGCCAGCGGCGCGGCCGATGCGCGCGATGCCGACGGCAACGGCACCATCGACGCCAACGACGCCCGCCAGTGCGCGTTGCGCTGCACCCTTGCAAACTGCGCCTCGGCTAACCGTTGACCGATCGAAAGGCTCGAGCCATGAAAAAGACACTCCACAACATCCTGCCGCCCAGCCTGTTCGGCGCAGCCCTGCTGATGGCCAGCACCTTGGCCGGCGCAGCCTCGCTGAGCCTGCAGCCGGGTACCCAGATAGTCACCCCGGGGCTTGCCTTCTCGGTGGACTTGCAGGTCTCGGGGGTAGGCAGCCCGGGGCCTGGATCGATCGGGGACTTCGATCTCGAGATCAGTTTCGATCCCGGTGTGCTGGCCTTGCAGTCCTACTCTTTGGCTGGGTTCCTGGGTGACATCGGCCAGTTCGAGGCCTCCGACTACAGCCTGGTGCAAAGCGGCAAGATCCAACTCTCCCAAGTCAGCTTCTTGGCCACGGCCACGCTGAATGCGCTGCAACCGACCAGCTTCAAGCTGGCCACCATGAACTTCATGGCCGCCACCGTAACACCGCCGGGGGGTTCACCCGTTTCGATCACCAAGCTGTGGGTCCTGGGCTTGGCCACGGGACAGGCCTTGCCTGTGAATGACGTCACCCTGTCGAATGCCACGGTCACCGTGGTGCCCGAGCCTTCGACCTATGCGCTGATACTCGCTGGCCTGGCCTTGATTGGCGCCACCGCGCGGCGGCGGCGCAGCGGGTCAGAAACCGGCCGTCACGCCCGGTAGCTGGCCTGTGGCGCAGGGAGGATGGGGGATTCAAACCCTTTTTTCCGCCCGGTGGTCACCAGGCCCAGCACCACCTTCTTGCCGGCCGGCAGCTTGCGCAGTGGCTCGAAGCCATCGGCGCGCGCGTTGTCGACCTCCATGAACCAGCCGTCCACTTCGGTGGAAAACATCGCGTCGACCACCGGGTCATAGCCGCCTTCGGCCACCCAAGGCGCTCTTGAAGTTGCCGCTGCAGGTGTGGATGGTCACCCGCATGTCCTGGGGCCGGTCGGCCAGCATGTCAGCCAGGCACATTGACTGACGGGTTAAGCTGCTGCACTGCAACATTTCAACCGGTGTTTCGGCATGGACATCTCGACCATCGGCGTCATCGGCGCCGGCACCATGGGCAATGGCATCGCACAGGCCTGCGCCGTCAGCGGCTTTGCCGTGGTGATGGTGGACATCGACGAGGCCGCGGTGCAACGCGGCCTGGCCACCGTGGCCGCCAGCCTGGACCGGCTGGTGAAGAAGGACAAACTGACGCTGGACGCCAAGCTGGCCGCGCTGGCCCGCATCCGCGTGGGCACCGACTACGCGATGCTGCTGCCGGCGCAACTGGTGATCGAGGCGGCCATCGAGAGCGAGGGCCTGAAGCGCAAGATCCTGGCCCAGCTGGATGCCCTGTTGCCGGCCGAAACGCTGGTGGCCACCAACACCAGCTCGATCTCGATCACCAAGCTGGCCGCCGCCACCCAGCGGCCCGACCGTTTTATCGGCATGCACTTCTTCAACCCGGTGCCGATGATGGCGCTGGTGGAGGTGATCCGCGGCCTGCAAACCAGCGACGCCACCCACGCCGCGGTGGCCGCCATGGCGCTGCGCCTGGGCAAGACGCCGGTGACGGTGAAAAACGCGCCGGGCTTCGTGGTCAACCGCATCCTGATCCCGATGATCAACGAGGCGATGTTCGTGCTGGCCGAGGGCCTGGCCACCGCCGAGGACATCGACGCCGGCATGAAGCTGGGCTGCAATCACCCGATCGGCCCGTTGGCGCTGGCCGACATGATCGGGCTGGACGTGTGCCTGGCGGTGATGAATGTCTACGTCGAGGAATACGCCGACAGCAAGTACCGGCCCTGCCCGCTGCTCAAGGAGATGGTGGCCGCCGGCTGGCTGGGCCGCAAGACGGGCCGGGGCGTGTACCGCTACTGAGCCGTTGGCTGATGCGCTGGTTGCGCCAGCCCTTGGCGCAGCACCTGCAGCGCCAGCACTGCGGCGTCGTAGTCATGGCTGTGCAGCGGCTGCTCAATGCGGCGCGCACCGCTGTCGCCAAACGCCTGCCGCAGCAGCGCGCATTGGGGTCAAGCGCGTCTTGGGGTCAGGTCTAAAAAGACCTGACCCGGTTGCTGTGCTGGGAAGCCGCTTTCAGGTCAGGCGGCGAGCCTGCCGCTGCTCAGTGTGCGATCGGCCAGGCCGAAACACCCCAGTGGATCAACCCAGAGCGGGCGTGCCCTGTCCAGCGGGGCCGAAGAAATTACGTTTGAAAACCTATGCCCCACGCCGTGGTCCAGCCTGACGCGGCCTCGGCGGGCGAGGCCTAAAGTGGCAAGAACGTCGAGTTCAAGCATTCAGAAACTCGGGCGTCTGAAACAAATCGCGCAGGCCACTTTCGAACCGCGCGAAGGAGGGCAAGCGGCGCAGCGCCGTCAGGTCATCCAAATGATCGGCGACCCGATGGCGCAGCGCCTCTGGACGCAACCGGCTGGTACGGCGATTGTTCAGGTTCTTCGCCAGCGTCAATGCCTCAAACAGCCGTTCTTTGGCATCCACCACCTCAATCTGGCTTGCCGCAGGCAGGTTCAGCGGTTCACGGCCGTTGGGATTGCCAGCCGCCTGCCGGATGGCGTGTTCGTCCACCAGCAGCCAAGCCTCGGTCATGCGTACCGGCACGATGGCGATGAATGGCCGAGGTGCTGCCTGACTTGCAACCGCAGCCGTGATTTCGGACTCCCGCTGTTCAACCGCACCACGTTGCTCAGCGTCCCGGTGCACAAACAGGATGTCGCAGGGGTATTGGGCCAACGCAAAGCGCACGCGCTGCGCCAGCCCGCTGCCGACCTCCGCGTAGTCTTCGATGAAGTCGGTGTCACGGTAGGCGCAAGGGCAATGGACTTCCATCAACCTGTTGATCAGGGGAGCCAGTACCCGGTCGGACCGGCCATCGGCCACCAGGGTCGAATTCAGGATGCGCTGCATGACTGGTGTGCTATGGGGTGGCAAAAAAGTCGGCTTGCGGCCAATCGGCCAGTCGCTCAGCAACGGTGTGCACACGTCGGGAGTTGCCGCGCTTCCCGGCCTGCGCCTGAGCACCCAGATAGCCCGCCAGTTCACCCTGCGACACCAGCCGGGTTTCAGGCAACCCCGCAGCCCGCCAAGTGCCTGGCAGTGGTCTGAAGTTGACCCACTCGCCGCCACCCCCACCCCGGGCGCCGCCGCTGCCCAAGGTTTCTGCCATCAGCAACTCGTCGTCGCGCAACTCGGCCACCACCAACGGTGAATGCGTATTGATGATCACCTGACGAATGGTGTTGGCCTCGACGACTTCATCGTCATCGACCGGCTCTGGATCAGCCAGGCTGCGAACCAGGCTGAGCATCTGAGGGATGCGCAACGGGTGGATGCCGTTCTCGGGCTCTTCCAGACAGGTCAATCCAACCAAACGCGCGTCGCTGGCCAAAACGGCCAGTGCCAAAAATCTCAGGGTACCGTCTGAAAGCGCGCTGGCCGCGTAGGACTGCTGATCCTTCATCGTGACCTTGAGCGTGTTCACCTGCCGGGTTTTGTCACTGTCGACCTGAACAGCCCGCATGCCGGGGATCAGTTCAGAAAGTCGCTGGGTCACTTCGTCACCACTGCCGCAGCGAAGTACGGCGTTGGGCAAGTGGCGGCCGGTTGCGCTGACCTGCGCCTCGCCGCGAAACTCATCGGCCATGCGAAGCGCGGTGGGTTCGAGCTGAAGCAATCGCCATGACTGCATCTCACGCTTCGCTGCCAAGGTGGTCGGGTAGGACGACGCATTCACGCCTGACAACACCGTCTGTGGCGCCTGCCTGGCGGGCACGGGTGCCGGGCGACCGCCCTTGCCCTCGCCGTGCAGCTGTATCGACGGCTCGCCATGGTCGGTTGGCACGGTTTCGATGAACGCCCCCTTGCGTTTGCCCGGGCCGTGCAGATGCTGCTTCAACCAGACCTTGCTGGTCTGGAAACGCAACTCGCCAGCCGCCTTGCTGGACGGTTTGGCAATCAGCGACTCGCGCTCGATGTAGAGCGGCTCTTTGCCAACGGCAGCGCGTGCGGGGTCGTAGCGCAGCTCCAGGGCGTATTGGAGAAAAGTAGCCTGAGGCGTTGCCTTGCGGTCGTAGTCGTCAGTGACTTCGCCTGACACCACCATCTCGGCAATGAACTCCATGCGTTGGTTGTCAGCCCCAGCGGTGCGCGCGAACAGGGCCTCGATGCCCGCAATTCGATCTTCCGCGCCGCGCACGCGTGTGGCCGCTTTGACCAGCGGCAACGACGCCAAGTCGCTCAGCAGCGTGATCGCATCGAAGACATTCGACTTGCCCACACCATTGCGGCCGGCGATGCAGGTGAACGGCCCGAAGGACAAGTCCACCTCTCGCAAGTTCTTGAAACCCTTGACGCGCAACCTCGTGAGCATTGGCGACCTCCCGCGTTCGCGGCCGGATTGTCGCAGGCGAATGCACAGCCAATTGCCTTGCCCAATTTGGACG
>JBBQJN010000133.1:0-10294 GCA_038325945.1 Burkholderiales bacterium
GCAGTTGGACGCGCCCGAGTGGGCCGCGATGGGGTGCGCTGGCAAGGCGCGACGACGCTGCGGGCTCATGCCCGCGAGGAGGAGCAACGCCGCAAGCGTGCGCCAGTGCGGCTCAATCGGGTGCGTAGCGCTGTCACCCAAGAGGTGAAGGTGGTCGTGGCTGCGAAAGCCAGAACTCATGCGGTGTAGCCAGCGGAGACAAGCGGTCAACTGCGGTTTCTAGGATGATTGACTGTGGTCAGCGCGGGGCGGCTGCGCTCGCAAGCGGGGCTGCAAACTGGTTGCGGCGCCCGCTGGCCGGGCGGCTGCGGCTGATCGCCGCTTCTACAATGCCGCACTATTTTGCTGTCTGAGGATCTCACCCATGCCCGTGAACCTGCCGCCGATCGACCCTGCCGCTTTGCATGCCGTGCCAGGCGTGCGCATCGGCGTGGCCAAGGCGGGCATGCGCAAGCCCAATCGCGTCGATCTGGTGGTGCTGGCGCTGGATGAAGGCGCAGCGGTGGCTGGCGTGTTCACGCAGAACCGCTTTTGCGCTGCACCAGTTCAGGTCTGCCGCGAGCACCTGGCGCACAACGGCGGTGCGCGTATGACAGGCATACGCGCCGTGCTGGTGAACACCGGCAATGCCAATGCCGGCACCGGTGCCGATGGCCTGGCACGTGCACGGCGTAGCTGCGCCGCGCTGGCCGGCTTGATGGACCTGGCGCCCGAGCAGGTGCTGCCGTTTTCCACCGGCGTCATCATGGAGACCTTGCCGGTCGAGCGACTCGAGGCCGGCCTGCCCGCCGCGCTGGCTGACCTGCGCGCCGATGGCTGGGCCAACGCGGCGCAGGGCATCATGACCACCGACACGCTGCCCAAAGCGGCGTCGCGCCAGTTGCAGATCGGTGGGCGCACGGTCAGCGTCACCGGCGTCAGCAAGGGCGCTGGCATGATCCGGCCCAACATGGCGACGATGCTGGGCTTTGTGGCCACCGACGCGGTGATCGCGCCGGCGCTGCTGCAGGCCTTGGTGCGCGAGGCGGCCGACGCCAGTTTCAACCGCATCACCATCGACGGTGATACCTCGACCAATGATTCGTTCGTGCTGATCGCCACCCAGCAAGCCGGACATCCGCCGATCACCGCGCTGGACTCGGCTGACGGTCGTGCGCTGCGCGATGCCGTGATCGCCGTGTCGCAGCAGCTGGCGCAGGCCATCGTGCGTGACGGCGAGGGCGCAACCAAGTTCATCACCGTGCAGGTCGAAGGCGGCGCCGACGAGGACGAGTGCCGCCAGGTGGCTTATGCCATTGCGCACTCACCGCTGGTCAAGACCGCGTTCTTCGCCAGTGACCCGAACCTGGGCCGCATCCTGGCGGCGGTGGGCTATGCCGGCATCGATGACCTGGACCAGACGCTGATCGACCTCTACCTCGACGAGGTGCATGTCGCCACCCAGGGCGGCCGCCATCCGGACTACAGCGAGGCCGATGGGCAGCGGGTAATGAAACAAAGCGAAATCGTCGTGCGCGTGCTGCTGCACCGTGGCGCGGCCAGCACCACGGTCTGGACCTGCGACCTGTCGCACGACTACGTCAGCATCAACGCCGATTACCGCAGCTGATGCGCACGGTGCGCATGCATTTGGCGCAACGTGAGGAGCCGCGGGCCGAGGCCAGCGCCTGTCGGCAGATCGCCTGTGGCGGGCTGGCCGAACCGGGCCCTGGCCCCGGTGTTGCCAGCCAGCGCCGACGGCGCAGGATGTGGCCTTGAAACGCGACCCGTCCTTTGAACCCGCTGCCGGTTGGCGTCGCTGGCGTCTGCCGGCCGATGACCTGCTGCGCGACGTGGCTTACCGTCGTCTCTGGTCGTCAGTGCTGCTGAGTTCGCTGGGCGCCCAGGTCACGCTGTTGGCGCTGCCGCTGACGGCGGCGCTGCTGCTGCAGGCCACGCCAACGCAGATGGGCCTGCTCACCGCCGTCGAGGTGCTGCCTTTTGCGCTGCTGTCGCTGCCGGTTGGCGTCTGGCTCGATCGTGTGCGCAAGCTGCCGGTCTATCTGATCGGCGAAACCTTGATCGCGCTGGCGGTGGCCTCGGTGCCGCTGGCCTGGTGGCTGGGCTGGCTGGGCATGCCCTGGCTCTACATCGTCGGCTTTGCCATCGGCGCCGTGCACACCTGCGCTGGCAGCGCCGCGCAGATCGTGCTCACGCAGGTGGTGCCGCGCCATCGCCTGGTGGAAGCGCATGCCAAGAACGCGCTCGCCAGCTCAGGCGCTGAGGTCGCCGGTCCGGGGCTGGCCGGCGTGCTGATCAAGCTGGCCGGCGCGCCGATCGCCTTGCTGATCGATGCGGCGATGCTGTTGCTGTCGGCTGCCATCCTGCGCGGCCTGCCGCTCAAGGAAGCCAAACCCGCGCCCGCACGGGAGAGCTTCTGGCAGAGCATGCGCAAGGGGCTGCGCTTTGTGCGCGGCCAGCGCCTGCTGATGGCGCTGGCGCTGGCCGTCGGCGGCTGGCAGTTCTGCGCCCATGCTGCGCTGGTGGTGCAGATCCTGCATGCCAGCCGCAACTTGGGGCTAAGCGAGCATCTCATCGGCCTGTGTTACGCCGCCATGGGCGTGGGCGCCATCGTGGCCAGCATGTTGGGCAACCGCTGCAGCGAACGCTACGGCCCGGGCCCTTCACTGTTGATCGGCTTCACGGCCAGCGGCGTGGGCTGGTTGCTGCCCTGGTTGTGGCCCAGCGGCACGGCCGGCGCTTGGGCTTTTGCCGGCATGCTGGGCCTGATCGGCGCTGGCGGCGTGCTGGTGTTCATCAACTTCCTGGCCATCCGCCAGGCGGTGACGCCGGCGCCGCTGCTGGGCCGCATGACGGCCACCATGCGCTGGCTGATCCTGCTGCCGGCCGCGCCCGGCGCGCTGCTGGGCGGTTGGATCGGTGAGCAGGCCGGGCTGACGCAGACGCTGGGCGCGGCCGGCTTCACGGCCTTGCTGCTGGTGGCGCTGGCCTGGCGCAGCCCCTTGATCCGCGGCTTGCGCAGGCTGCCCGACACCGCCGATGACGCGGCTTGAGCTGTCGCTGCCGCTACCGCAGCAGCAAGCCGGTCAGCCCAGGGCCGGCGCGAAGCGGTCGACGGCGTCGGTGATCAGGCCGTCAATGCCCAGCGCCAGCAGCCGCTGCGCGTCTTCAGGCTCGTTCACCGTGTAGCACAGCGCCCGCATGCCGGCGCCGTGCAGCCGGGCCAGCAGTTCTGCGTCCATCAGCGTGTGTTTGCTGACCACGGCGACGCAGCCCAAGGCCTCGGCTACCTCGAACCAGCTCGGCCACAGGCTGTCGATCAACAGCGCACGCGGCAGCTGCGGCGCGGTCTGGTTGGCACCGCGCAATGACTCAGGGCGGAACGAGCTGAGCAGCGGCAGCACGCGCTGGTTGCGCCATAGCAGCGCAGCCTGCTCGGCCACCACCCGGCCGGTGAGTTCTTCCTGGCCGGGTGTGGGCTTGATCTCGATGTTCAGTGTGTGGCCGTTGCCGCAGATGAAGGCCGCCACAGCCGCCAGACTGGGCAGCGGCTCGCCGGCAAACTGCCGGCTGTGCCAGCTGCCGGCGTCGAGCCGCGACAGCTCGGTCCAGGGCCGCTCGCCGGCGCTGCCGCTGGACGATGTGGTGCGCTCCAGCGTGCTGTCGTGCAGCAAGAAGGGCTGGCCGTCGGCCGACAGCTTGACGTCACACTCGAAGGCGCGGTAGCCATGGGCTGCGCCCAGGCGGAAGGCGGCCAGCGTGTTCTCGGGCGCCAGCTTGCCAGCACCGCGGTGGGCAATCCAGCGCGGATAGGGCCAGGGCGCGAGCTTCACGCCTCGACCCGGTGCCCGGTCTCGGCATCAAACCAGTGCAGGTGGTGGGGCGAGGCGATCACCGCCACCGATTCACCCATGCGCGGTGGCGGCAGCATGGCATCGATGCGCACGGTGTAGCCATGGCCGCCCAGCTTGCCATGTACCAGGCGCTCGGCGCCCAGCATCTCGACCGTCTCGACCGCCAGTGTCCACAGGCCCGCCGGTGCGATCTCGGTGTGCTCGGGGCGCACGCCCAGCAGCAGTGCACCGGCGCGCGGCGCGGGCGCGGGCAGGACCAGCGTCTGCGCCGCGGCGCCCTCGCCGATGGTGAAGTGCGCGCCGTCCGAGCGCCCCAGCATCAGGTTCATCGGCGGCGAGCCGATGAAGCCGGCAACAAAGCTGGTGGCCGGCTTGCCATAGACCTGCTCGGGCGTGCCGATCTGCTCTATGCGGCCGGCGTTCATCACGATCATGCGCTGCGCCAGCGTCATCGCCTCGACCTGGTCGTGGGTGACAAACAGCGAGGTCACGCCCAGCTCGTTGTGCAGCTTCTGGATCTCGAGCCGGGTCTGGGCGCGCAGCTTGGCGTCGAGGTTGGACAGTGGCTCGTCGAACAAAAAGACCTTGGGCTGGCGCACGATGGCGCGGCCCATCGCCACGCGCTGGCGCTGGCCGCCCGACAGCTGGCGCGGCTTGCGCTGCAGCAGCTCGCCCAGCTCCAGAATGGTGGCGGCCTTCTGCACCCGGGCCTCGATCTCGGCCTTGGGCAGCTTGGCGATCTTCAGGCCATAGGCCATGTTGTCGAACACGCTCATGTGCGGGTAGAGCGCGTAGTTCTGGAACACCATCGCGATGTCGCGTTGCGACGGCTCGAGCTGGTTGACCACGCGGTCGCCGATCGAGATCTCGCCGGCGGTGATTTCCTCCAGGCCGGCGACCATGCGCAGCAAGGTGCTCTTGCCGCAACCCGAGGGCCCGACGATGACGATGAACTCGCCGTCAGCGACATCGGCATCAACGCCGTGGATCACCTTGTTGGCGAGCGGGCCCCAGCCATAGGTCTTCTCGACCTTGCGAAACGATACTGAACTCATGTTGTTCTTGGCTAAACCTTGTGGGTCATTTTTCGGTGTCGACCAGGCCCTTGACGAACCACTTCTGCATCAGTATCACCACCAGCGCGGGTGGCAGCATCGCCAGCACGGCGGTGGCCATCACCGCGTTCCACTCGGTGGCCGCGTCGCCGCCGGTGATCATGCGCCTGATGCCCATCACCACCGGGTACATGTCTTCGCTGGTGGTTACCAGCAGCGGCCACAGGTACTGGTTCCAACCGTAGATGAACTGGATCACGAACAGCGCGGCGATCGAGGTGGTCGACAGCGGCAGCAGAATGTCCTTGAAGAAGCGCATTGGGCCGGCGCCGTCAATGCGCGCGGCCTCGACCAGCTCATCCGGCACGGTGAGAAAAAACTGGCGGAACAGGAAGGTGGCGGTGGCCGAGGCGATCAGGGGAATCGTCAAACCGGCATAGGTGTCGAGCATGCCCAGATCGGCCACCACCTTGTAGGTCGGCAGGATGCGCACCTCCACCGGCAGCATCAGCGTGACGAAGATCATCCAGAACACGGTGTTGCGGAACGGGAAGCGGAAGTAGACGATCGCAAACGCCGACAGCAGCGAGATCGCGATCTTGCCCACCGCAATGACCATCGCGGTGACCAGGCTGACCCACAGCATCGGCGCTACCGGTGGGATCCTGCTGCCGTACTCGGTCTGGCCGCCCTGCAACGCGAGCTTGTAGCTCTCGAGCATGTTGTTGCCGGGCAGCAGCGTCATCGGCACGTTCTGCACGATCTCTTCGGCGGTGTGAGTGGACGCGATGAGGGTGATGTAGACCGGGAAGGCGATGATCAGCACGCCGAGCAACAGCACGAAGTGGGAGATCGCCGTCGCGGCGGGTCGGTTTTCAACCATGGTGGCCTCAGTAGTTCACGCGTTTTTCGATGTACTTGAACTGCACTACGGTGAGCGCGATCACGATCATCATCAGCACCACCGACTGCGCCGCCGAGCCACCCAGGTCAAGCGCCTTGAAGCCATCGAAGTACACCTTGTAGACCAGGATCGCCGTGTCCTTGCCCGGGCCGCCGTGGGTGGCGGAATCGACGATGCCGAAGGTGTGGAAGAAGGCGTAGATGATGTTGATCACCAGCAGGAAAAACGCGGTCGGGCTCAGCAGCGGGAACTGCACGGTCCAGAAACGACGCCAGGGCCCGGCACCGTCTATCGCCGCGGCCTCGATCAAACTCTTGGGAATCGACTGCAAGCCGGCCAGGAAGAACAGGAAGTTGTAGGAGATCTGGTTCCACACCGAGGCCATCACGATCAAGGCCATCGCGTGGTTGCCGTTCAGCAGGTGGTTCCAGTTGAAGCCCAGCACACGCACCCAGAAGCTGACGATGCCGACCGAAGGCGCAAACATGAACAGCCAGACCACGCCGGCCACCGCCGGCGCTACGGCATAGGGCCAGATCAGCAAGGTCTTGTAGAAATTGGCGCCGCGCACCACGCGGTCAGCCATCACCGCCAGCATCAGCGACAGGCTCAGCCCGAGGCCGGCCACCAGCAGCGAGAACACCGCCGTGGTCTTGAACGAGGCCAGGTAGCTCTCGTCATGCCACAACCGCAAGAAGTTTTCGGCGCCGACAAACTGGGTGCTGGTGCCAAAGGCGTCTTCGGTCAACACGCTCTGGTAGATCGCCTGGCCAGCGGGCCAGAAGAAGAACACCAGCACGATCACCAGTTGCGGTGTTACCAGCAGCCAGGGCAGCCACCAGTTCTTGAAGCGGACGCGTTTTTCAACTGCCAAGGGAACACCTGAAGGGGCTTAAGCCCTCCCCGCACGGCGGGGAGGGACGGGGAGGGGTGTCGTCAATTCGGCCGGCGCGGTGGCGCGGTCGCGCCGCCGCAGGCGAACAAGGGCTCAGCCCTTGTTCGCCTTCTGGAACCGTTCGAGCTGCTCGTCGCCGCGCTTCTTGGCTGCGTCCAGGCCTTCCTTGGCCGACTTCTTGCCGCTCCAGATTTGTTCCATTTCCTCGTCGAGGATGGCGCGGATCTGCACAAAGTTGCCCAGGCGGATGCCACGCGACTTGTCGGTCACCTTGCGGATCATCTGGTTCACCGAGACATCGGTGCCGGGATTCTGCTTGTAGAAACCCGACTTGTCGGTGATGGTGAAGGCCTCGGTGGTGATCGGCAGGTAGCCGGTGCGCTGGTGGCTGACGGCCTGCACGTTGGGGTCGGACAGGTAGGTGAAGAAGGCGGCAACGGCCTTGTACTCTTCCGGCTTCTTGCCGGACATCGCCCACAGGCTGGCACCGCCGATGACGGTGTTCTGCGGCGCGCCCTGCACGTCAGGGTAGTACGGCAGGGTGCCGATGCCAGAGGCAAACTTGGCATTGCGCTTGATGCTGCCGTACAGCGCCGACGAGCCGGTGAGCATCGCGCACTCGCCCGAGACGAAGGTGGCATCAGCCGCGTTGCCGCGGCCCTTGTAGACAAACAAGCCCTGCTTGGACATGTTGGCCAGGTTTTCGATGTGGCGCACATGCAGCGGCGTATTGAAGGCCAGGCGCGTGTCCATGCCCTGGAAGCCGTTGCGCTTGGTGGCGAACTCGACGTTGTGCCAGGCCGAGAAGCTCTCGAGCTGGGTCCAGCTCTGCCAGCTGGTGCTGAACGGGCACTTGTGGCCGCTGGCCTTGAGCTTGGCGGCCGCCAGCGCCACCTCGGGCCAGGTGGTCGGCGGCCGCTCGGGGTCGATGCCGGCGGCCTTGAAGGCGTCCTTGTTGTAGTGGAAGACCGGTGTCGAGCTGTTGAACGGCAGGCTCATCATCTCGCCATTGGGCGCGGTGTAGTAGCCAGAGACGGCCTGCACATAGACGCTGGGGTCGAACTTGGCGCCGGCTTCCTTCATCAACTGCGTGACCGGCTTGATCGCGCCCTTGCTGGCCATCATGGTGGCGGTGCCCACCTCGAACACCTGCAGGATGTTGGGTGCATTGCCGGCACGGAAGGCGGCGATGGCAGCGGTCATCGACTCGTCGTAGCTGCCCTTGAACACTGCGGTGACCTTGTAATCCTTCTGCTTCTCGTTGAAGCCCTTGGCCTGGTCATTGACCCACTCGCCCAGGGCACCGCCCATCGAGTGCCACCAGATCACTTCGGTCTGCGCCTGGGCCGGCAGTGCCAGCGCCATGGCCGCGCCCAGCGCGGCAGTCTTGAGTTTCAATGTCATGAGGTTTCCTTGAGTTGGGTTGCAATCATCGCGACCGTGCGAGTGTCCGGGTGTTTTGTGACAGGCCCGTTTCTGTCACATGTGGGGCCTTTATCGCAACGGGATTAACCCGCCAGTCCGCAAGGCACTGTGCCTGCAGCAAGTGTTGAAAGATGTTGCACTGCGATAATCGACAGTCTATAGGTCTATCGCGTGCCTGCCCGGGCCTGCTCGATTGTCCACCCCGAACCAGGCGCCCGTTGTCCCATGAACGCTCCGTTTGCTCCACCTCAGTTGGCAGCCGCTGGCCCGGCGGCCAGCCAGGCGCCCCGGTTGCGCGAGATCCCCTACAACTACACCTCGTTCTCCGACCGTGAGATCGTCATCCGCCTGCTCGGCGAGCCGGCCTGGGCACTGCTGACGCTGCTGCGCGGCGAGCGCCGCACCGGCCGCTCGGCGCGCATGCTGTTCGAGGTGCTGGGCGACATCTGGGTGGTGCAGCGCAATCCTTATCTCGAGGATGACCTGCTTGACAACCCGAAGCGCCGGGCCTTGCTGATCGACGCGCTGCAGCACCGGCTGGGCGAGGTGGCGGCGCGCCGCAGCCCCGACACCGATGCGGTGCGCGACGGCCATGTCGGCGAACTGCTGGCGCTGGCCGCTGATGCGGTGCAGCGCTTTGCCGGCCGCTTTGCCACCGTGGCCACGTTGCGCAGCCGCTGCAAGCGGGTGCTGGGCCGGGTCACGGCCAAGGACAACATCAAGACCGATGGCCTGTCGCGGGTCTCGCATGTGACGGACGCCACCGACTGGCGGGTCGAGTACCCGTTTGTCGTGCTCACCCCCGACACCGAGGCCGAGATGGCCGCGCTGGTGGCCGGCTGTGTTGAGCTGGGCCTGACCATCATCCCGCGTGGCGGCGGCACCGGCTATACCGGCGGCGCCGTGCCGCTGACCTGGAAGAGCGCGGTGATCAACACCGAGAAGCTCGAGCAGATGAGCGAGGTCGAGTTCGTCAGCCTGCCGGGTGTTGACCATCCAGTGGCCACGGTCTGGACCGGCGCCGGTGTCGTCACCCAGCGCGTGGCCGACGCCGCCGAGCGTGCTGGCCATGTCTTTGCGGTCGACCCCACCTCGGCCGATGCCAGCTGCATCGGCGGCAACATCGCAATGAACGCCGGTGGCAAGAAGGCCGTGCTGTGGGGCACAGCGCTCGACAACCTGGCCTCGTGGCGCATGGTGACGCCGCAGGCCAAGTGGCTGGAGGTGATCCGCCTCGACCACAACCTGGGCAAGATCCACGATGCGCCGATAGCCAGCTTCGAGCTGCGCTGGTTTGATGCCTCGGGCAAGAAGCTCGAGAAGACCGAGCGGCTGGACATCCCCGGCACGGTGTTCCGCAAGGCCGGTCTGGGCAAGGACGTCACCGACAAGTTTCTGGCCGGCCTGCCCGGCATCCAGAAAGAGGGCTGCGACGGCCTCATCACCAGCGCGCGCTGGATCGTGCACAAGATGCCGGCCCATGTGCGCACGGTGTGCCTGGAGTTTTTTGGCAACCCGGTGCAGGCGGTGCCGTCGATTGTCGAGATCAAGAACTTCTTGTTCGAGGACGCCAAGCGCGGCGGCGCCATCCTGGCCGGACTCGAGCACCTGGATGACCGCTACCTCAAGGCGGTGGGCTATGCCACCAAGAGCAAGCGCGGCGGCCTGCCCAAGATGGTGCTCTTCGGCGACATCGTCGGCGACGACGAGGCCGCCGTGGCGCGTGCCACCAGCGAGGTGGTGCGCATCGCCAACAGCCGTTCGGGCGAGGGCTTCGTCGCCGTCAGCGCCGAGGCGCGCAAGAAGTTCTGGCTCGACCGCAAGCGCACGGCGGCGATCGCCCGCCATACCAACGCCTTCAAGGTCAACGAGGACGTGGTAATTCCGCTTGACCGCATGGGCGAGTACACGCTGGGCATCGAGCGCATCAACATCGAGTTGAGCCTGCGCAACAAGCTGGAACTGGTCGAGCGGCTGCAGGCCTTGCTGGCCCAGGGCAGCCTGCCGCTGGGCCAGAGCGACGAGCCGGCCGACATGCCCAGCCCCGAACTGCTGGCCGAGCGTGTGCAGCAGGCGCTGGGCGAGCTGGCCGAGGTGGGCGCACAGTGGCGGCATTGGCTGGACAACCTCGACGTTGCCCCATTGCCTGATGGCGGCGAGG
>JBBQJN010000134.1:0-10188 GCA_038325945.1 Burkholderiales bacterium
GCGGCCGTCCACCAGGACGAGACCTTCGAAGCGCTGGGGCTGGCGCAGCGCGGCCTCCAGCACCACCAGCGCGCCAGAGGATTCCCCGGCGAGCACGCAGCGCTGGATGTCCAGGCTGTCGAGCACATGAAACAGGTCGTCCACCAGCAGGTCGAAGGTGATCTGGGGCGCCCGGCTGCGGGTGGCGCCGGTGCTGCGGTGATCGTAGGTCACCGTGCGCCAGTCTTGGCTAAGGCGTTCAAAAGGCGGCAGCCACAACTCGCCGCTGCCCACCCAGCCGCCATGCGCGACGATCGTGCGCGGGCTGCGGCCGAATGAAGTGACGAAGAAATCAGCGTCCTGGCTTTTCAGAAACATGGGGGCTCCCGGTGGTGCTTGGTGGTGCTTGTTGGTGCTTGATGTTGTGCGGCGCGCCAACCAGTAAACCACGGGCGACCGCTCGCCCACCGTGGTGATAACGCGCGGTCGAACGCCGCGCCATGGCGGTGCCCGCGCTGCGCCTCAGGCGCCGAGCGCCTTGCGCAGTCCGGCGCTGGCCTGCAGCCGCCCGACCTCGATGCCGTTCCAGTTGACCAGCGGCAGATCGCTGAAGCCGCGCATGAAGACGCGTTCGCCGTCGTCCAGCGTCACCAGCGCCTCGATCACCGCGGCCATCACCACCTCGGCGGCGCGGGCGTTGTTGCCGTCGTCGATCTTGATCGCCACGCCCAGGCCTTGCTCGGGCAGCGCAGCGCAGTACACCCCTTCGGCGCCAATCTTGCAGAACACCCGCTCGCCCAGGCGCTGCATCACCCGGGTGTCGAAGCGGCCGCTGCCCGCGACATGGAAGGGCGAGGCCGCCACCGCCTGGCGCAGCCGCCGCGCGGCGCGGCCATGCTCGCTGGACAGGCCGACGCCGGTGGCGACGCGGGCAAAGCCCAGCGCCAGTTGCCGCAGTGGGATGGCGTAGGTGGGGATCGAGCAGCCGTCGGTGCCCACCGGCGCGCGCGACAAATCGGTGTCGGTGGCGGCGGCCATGGCCGCCGTCACCTCGCGCATCACCGGGTGCTGCGCGCCGATGTAGCCGCGTACAAATTCGGCCGGCTCGCGGCCGGCGGCGCGGGCCATCAGGCAGCCAACGCAGACAAAGCCCGCATGCTTGCCCGAGCAGTTGTTGTGCAACACACCCGGCGCGTCGGCGACGCGGGCCAGCGCCTTCAGCGCAGCATCGTTGCTCGGCCAGTGCGCGCCGCATTCCAGCGCATTGGCGTCCAGCCCGGCCTTGGCCAGCGTGCTGGCGGCGGTGGCGGTGTGGCCGGGCTCGCCGCCGTGTGAGGCGCAGGCCAGCGCCAGTTCGGCGTCGTTCAGACCAAAGGCCTCGGCCGCGCCGCTGGCCACCAGCGGCAAGGCCTGCAGCACCTTGTTGGCCGAGCGCGGAAAAATCGGTCGATCGATATCGCCCAGCGCGTGCAGCAGGCCGCCGTCGGCATCCACCACCGCCAGCGCGCCGCGGTGAAAAGACTCGACGATGCCGCCGCGCAGGGCATGCACGAAGTCAGGGTTGCTGCTGCTCATGGGGGTCTCTCTGGGCCAGGAGCGCGCACTGTAGCGCCGCCGCGCCTTGCAGCCTGGCCTCTGTCGCGCGCGGCCGGCAAGCTGGCTGCGGGCAAGCCACTTGCCCAGCCGGGACAATGCCGCCATGCCCGTCCCGGATCCCCTCGCTTCGCCGCCCTTGATCGGCGTCGACTTCTCCTCCAGCCCCAGCCGCCGCAAGCCGATCGTGCTGGCCAGCGGCCGGCTGCAAGGCGCGGCACTGCGGCTGGACGGCTGGCAGCGCTTTGACAGCCTGGCCGCTTTTGGCGACTGGCTGGCGCGGCCAGGCGCCTGGGTGGGCGGCTTTGACCTGCCCTTCGGCCTGCCGCGCGAGTTGGTGGCGCAGCTGGGCTGGCCGCTGCACTGGCCGGCTTGCATGGACCACTACGCCGGCCTGAGCCGCAGCCAGATCCGCGACACCTTCGCCGCTTTCTGCCAGGCGCGGCCAGCGGGCGGCAAGTTTGCGCACCGTGCCTGCGACGCCCGATCAGGCGCCAGCCCATCGATGAAATGGGTCAATCCACCGGTGGCCTACATGCTGCATGCCGGTATGCCGCTGCTGCGCGCCGCGGGCCTGCAGCTGCCAGGGCACCAGCCCACCCTGCAGCCGCATCAACAGACTGATCAGCAGCCGAATCCAGCGCCGGACAGGCAAGCGCCGACAGCCGCTGCGCCTGGCCGCATTGCGCTCGAAGCCTACCCCGGCCTGCTGGCGCGAGAGCTGATCGGCAACCGCTCCTACAAGGCCGACGACAAGGCCAGGCAAACACCCGAGCGGCTGATCGCCCGCAAGGACATCATCGACGCGCTGGAGCAAGGCCGCAGCCGGCTGGGCTTGCGTCTGCGGCTGAGCGCGGCCCAGCGTGAGCAGCTGGCCGACGAAGCCAGCGCCGACACGCTCGATGCCGTTTTGTGCCTGCTGCAGGCAGCCTGGGCCAGCGGCCAGCCGCGCTGGGGGCTGCCGGCCGATGTTGATCCGCTCGAGGGCTGGATCCTCAGCGCCTGATCAGCGCCTGATCGATGCCTGAGCGGTGCCTCAGCAGTGCCAGGTCAGCGCTCGGCCAGCTCGGCGCCGCCGCCAGCGGCGGGCTGGTAGGCCTGGTTCAAGCGGCTGAAGCTGGCGTCACGCTCGGCGGCGATGAAGGCGCGCAGGCCCTCGGCCTGGAACGGCCGCAAGCCGGCCTCGTGGTGCAGCAGGATCTCGGCCGCCAGCGCCCAGTCGATGTCCAAGACGTTGCCGTGCAGCCACAGCTTGGCGTCGGGCGCCAGCTCGGCCAGCAGCGCATCGGCCGCCTGATCCTGCGGCAGCGCCGACAAGCGCAGCTGCTGCGGCCAACGGCCCAGCAAGGCGCTGCCCAGCCCCTGCGGCGGCCACAGCAGCAGCAGCCGGTGCGGCGGCCAAGTCTGCACCGTCGGGCTGCCATCGGGCATGTTGAGAAATTCGGTGGTGCCTTCGAAGACCTGGCGTACCGCGCCGATCCAGGCCCCTGGCTGCCAGGCGCCGAGCAAGCGCGGATCGACGGCGCGGCGCAATTGCAGCGCCGTCAGGTCGGGTTGCCAGGGCGGCGCCGATTGTTCGGCTTGCTCGACACGCTGCTGGCTGGCGGCCAGCTCGCGCGCCTGCCACACCGCAGCCGCAATGTCCTCGTCGCTGGCTGGCAAGGGTGCGGCCACCGACGGCAAATCAACCTCAGGCGCTTGTGCGGCCTGCAACTGCTCGGCGTGCAAATCGACGGTGGGCAGGTTCAGTTCGGGCGCTTCGCTGCGCCGGGCTTCGGGACGCGGCCGCTCGACCAGCGGCACATCCTCAACATCGTTGACGTCCCAGGTCTGGCCGTTGCGCAAGCGCCCGCCCTTGGGCCGCGACGGCGTATCGCTGACGTGCTCGGGGCGCAGCCTGGCCACCAGATCAGACAAGTCGGGCGCGTCTTCGGCCGGCGCGGCTGGGCGCATGCGCCGCACAAAATCGTCCAGCGCTCGGGTGGGGTCGTCTCTATCGCTTTTCTTGTCGCTCATGGCCTGATTCTGCGATGAAGCCCGCCGCTCGCACAGCCCTGCTTGGGGGGCGCTGGCTGGCCTTGCCCTCAAGCCGGCACGGCCGCAGGCTTGAAGATCGCGAAATGGCCGTTGGCCTGGGCCACCAGCAGCTCGCCCAGATAGAGGCGCGACTCGAGGTTGGCCACCGCCTTGCCACGGTTGACCAGCTCGGTGCGGCACTCAAGCAAGCCACCGCGCACCGGCTTGAAGTAGCTGATCTTGATCTCGATCGTTGCGCACAGCTCGCCCGCGGCCAGCGTGGGATAGAGCGCCGCGCCCATGCCGGTATCGGCCAGCGCGTACAGCACCGCGCCATGCGCGACACGATGCGGGTTGAGGTGGTGCGCGTCGATCCTCAGCTGCAGCGTACTGCGGCCGGCAGCTTGATCGAGCACCTGCAGACCGATCAGCTCAGCAAAGGGATGGTCCATGGTGGCGGCGCCTGTGGCGATCGATGAAGCGGATGAAGCGGCTGATTCTGGGCCGTGGGTCGCCGCCGCCGGCGCCGAATTGGAGAGCCTCATCTAGGGAATACCCGGCGTTTTGGGTTTCGACCTCTAAGACTCATGGTCACACTGAGGTCGTGGATGCGACAAGCGCACCAACCAGTCATCTGACAAGCACTGATCAACTTCAGCCTGGAGAGACCACCATGGCACACGTCTCCTCGAGCACCGTCACCCTGAAGACCGTTGCCAACTACCGCAGCGCCGCCGTCAAGGGCTTGGACGCCGTCAGCGCCGGCACCGAGCGCGCCATCGTGATGAGCGCCAACAGCCTCAGCAGCCAGGTCAAGCGCATCGCCAAGCTGGCCAATGGCGTGGACAACCGCGTCGTGGCGCGCGGTCTGCAGGCCGCTGCCCGCATCAGCCTGCCCGGCGCAAAAGTGGCGCTGACGCTGTCTGAGCGCGTCGCTGCCGGCGCTGACAAGTTGGCCCAAGTGGCCGCCGGTCCGCGCAAGGCCACGGCCTCGGCCGCTATCAAGGCCAAGACTGCTGCCGGCCAGCGTGGCGCCAAGCTCAAGGCTGCGCCCAAGCGTGCCGTCGCCGCCAAGCCCGCCAGCCGCATCGTCGCCAAGGCCGTGCGTGACACCGCCGCCGAGATCGAAGTCTCCGGCCAAGCGGTGAAGAAGGCCGCCAAGCGCCGCGCCCGCGCACTGGAGGCCCAGGTCGGCCAGGCCGTCAAGCCGGCCGCCAAGCCCCGCGCTGTGGCCAAGCCCAAGGCCATGGCCAAGCCGGCACCTCGCGCCGTGCGCAAGGCCGCACCTGCGGCCCAGGCCGTGCAAGACGTCGCAGCCGCTGCCTGATCGTCCGCACAGATCGTGATTGAATGGGTTCTTCAGAATTTGGATGGGCCCAAACTGCCATGACGATGCGACAACTCAGTGGGCATGACGCGGGCTTTCTCTACACCGATACGGTGCATGCGAATGCCAACGTCAGCCTGCTGCACATCCATGACCAATCCACCGCGCCAGGCGGCGTGGTGCGCTTCAAGAGCATCCTGGCGCAGATCGAGCGCCGGTTGTCGGCCTCGCCGCTGTTCCGCCAGCGCCTGCAGCGTGTTCCGCTGGGCCTGGATCACCCGTACTGGGTGGACGACGCCAATTTCGACCTCGAATACCACGTCCGCCACATTGCCCTGCCCAAGCCGGGCGATTGGCGGCAGTTTTGCATCCAGGTCTCGCGCATCCATGCGCGCCCGCTTGACCTTGATCGCCCGCTGTGGGAGATCTACGTCATCGAGGGCCTGGACAGCTTTCTAGACCTGCCGGTGGGCAGCTTTGCGCTGCTGTTCAAGACCCACCTGGCCGCCGTCGAGTTGCAGCAACTGGGCGCGCTGAGCGCCCTGCTCTATGACGACAGCGCCACACCGCCACCGCTGGCACCCCCCGAACCCTGGTTTGCCGATTCGCCGCCGGGCCGCTTGCGGCTGGTGCGCCGCGGCCTGGTCAGCACTTTGACCTCTCCCTTGCGGCTGGCGCGGCCGCTGGTGCGTGCCATCGGCAGCGTGGCCCCAGCGGCCGCGGCACTGGCCAGCGAGATGCTGCTGCATCCGCAAAACCTGCCGGCAACGCGCTTCAACTCGGTGGTCTCACCGCACCGCGTGTTCGAAACCCGGCGCTTTACCGAGGCAGAGTTCCAGGCCATCTGCGGCCTGGTGCCCGGCGCCACGGTTGACGATGCGGTGGCCGCGGTCTGCGGCGGCGCGTTGCGGCGCTACCTGGATGCCCAGGGCGAACTGCCGATCAGCCACAGCCTGGCGGCCATCGTCACCGGCGCTGCGGCCAGCTTGCCACCCGCAGCGAGCAAGGCCAACGCCGGCCTGGCTTGGCGCCATGTGCCGCTGGGTACCGAAATCGATGATCCGCTGCTTCGGCTGGACAGCCTGTACCGCCAGGCCCAGGCCGGCCCGGATGAGGTGAGCCGGGTGCTGGGCAGCCGCTTGTTGAGCGAGTTGGGCGACCAGGCCGCAGCCGCCGTGCTGGCCTGGGCCCGGCAACTGGCCAGCCGCGCCGGCGCCCGCCTGGCGGCACGCACGCCACCGGCCAACTGCAGCCTGGCCCATGTGCCAGCGCCGCAGCAGCCGATGTACCTGTGCGGCGCGCGCTTGAGCTTTTTTTCGGCCATCCTGCCGATCAGCGACGGCCTCGGACTGGCCTTTGCCGTTACCCGCTATGACGAGCGCGTGGTGATCTCGCCCACCAGTTGCCGCGAGCTGATGCCCGACCCCGAGGTTTTTGCGCAATGCCTGCGCGACAGCTTCCAGGAATACCTGGCACTGACCCAGCGCCGGCCGCGCCGCAGCGGCAAGTCCGTGACAGCCGGCGCCGTACCCAAGGCGGTGCAGGCGGCCAAAGCGGGCAAGCTCAACTCGACACGCCGGCTGCTGCCGGCGCCAGCCTCCACGCCCCAGCCTAGACCGGCACGGCCGCGTGCGTCATCATCCGGTAGACCGCGCCGCCCAGCCCAGCCGGATTGAACGCCCGCCACTGCCCCTCGGGCTGCGCCAGGCGGTCGGCCAGGATGCACAGCACCATCGGGTTGAAGCCCAGCCCGGTATGGCTGCCGCTGACGCGGATGTTCTCGCAGCGGTCGGCTGGGCCTTCGATGGTGGCTTCTTGCGGTGGCACCACGCCGTCGCTAAGGGTATAGAGGCAGCTCATCGGCACCTCGGGCAGCAGCCGCTCGCGCAACTTCTTGGCGCGCGGTTGCATCACATGCGCGCCAGGGCCCATCGGGTGGGCGATCAGCCGGTACAAGGCCTTGACCAGGCGCGGCGACTGGCTGCCGCTGGCGGTATCGACGCTGACCGGGCTGCCCAGCGTGATCAGCTGGCGCACGCATTCGGGCGCCTGCAGCGCGCCGTAGAGCGCAAACACCCCACCCAGACTCCAGCCCACCAGGCTGACCGGCCGGCCGCTCTGGTGGTGCAGGTGGCGGATCTTTTGCTCCAAGGCCTGCGCATGGCGGCGCTGAAAGCCGATGTTGCGGCCCAGGCCCCAGGTCTGCACGTCGTAGCCGCGGCCACGCAGGAACAGCTTGAGCGCAAACAAGGAGCCTTCGTCGCCCATGAAGCCGGGCAGCAGCAGCACCGGATGGCCGTCGCCATGCGGCGCCTGCGCCAGCATCGGCCAAGCGAAGGGCAGCGTGGCCATTTCGGCCAGCGCACGGAGTTCCAGCAATGAGTGCAGGCGGTGCGGCGCGCCTTGGTGGGTTTGTCGAGTGGCCATCGGGGAATCAATAGTCGCTATGCGTCCATTGTGAACCCCGTCCCGCCCGCTCAGGAGGGTGAAAAGTCTAGTCTAGGAGCCTGTCGGACTTGGGGCGTCGAAAAGCGAGAATCGACCCCAGCGAGGACAGTTCTTGCCGGATTTGCAGCCCCATAGCCCAGCTATGGGGCAAAAAGACGGTGAGAAATGGACCGCTGCGGTCGATTCGCAGCCGACGCTCCCCAAGCCCGACAGGTTCCTAGGCGCCTGTCGGACTTTGGGGCGGGCCCGTCCTCGGGCAATGGTGCCGGCTATCCGAATCGAACGGATGACCTACCGCTTACAAGGCGGTTGCTCTACCAACTGAGCTAAGCCGGCTAGGCTGTGCTGGATTCTAGGGCGGCGCCGCAGCTGCGGCGGGGCGCCTGATGCGTGCTACTTGATCCGCTTGAGCGCGGGTCGGCGGCCCGCCGTCGAAACCGGCGCAGCGGGCGGTGGCGGCTCGTCTTCAGGCTGTTCCGCAACGGCTTGGGCTGGCGGCTCGGCCAACTCGGCAGGCTCAACAGGCTCAGCCAGTGGCGACGTGGCCAGGCGCAACCCAATGCGTGCGGGCTCGCTGGCGGCAGCCGTTTCGTCCGCCGGCTTGGCCGTACCGCTGGGCATCGGAAAAGCCATGCCCTGGCCGTTTTCGCGGGCGTAGATCGCCACCACATGGTCTACCGGCACCGAGATGTCGCGTGATTTGCCGCCAAAACGCGCCTTGAAACTGACGAAATCGTTGCCCAGGCTGAGCGCGCTGGTGGCCTCAAAGCCGACATTGAGCACGATCTCGTTGTTCTTGACGTACTCCATCGGCACCTGCATGCCCGCTGAAACATGCACAGCGAGGTAAGGCGTAAAGCCGTTGTCGGTGCACCAGTCGTGCAGCGCGCGGATCAGGTAGGGCCGGGTGGATGTTCCCTGCTCATCGGCGGTGGGCGGAAAGCTCATGCCTGGGCACCCTCGCTTACTTGCGCATGACCTTTTCGGACGGCGTCAGCGCCTCGATGTAGGCCGGACGCGAGAAGATGCGCTCGGCGTACTTCAGCAGCGGCGCGGCGTTCTTCGACAGATCGATGCCGTAGTAGTCCAGGCGCCAAAGCAGCGGTGCGATGGCCACGTCGAGCATCGAGAAATCGTCGCCCAACATGTATTTGTTCTTCAGGAAGATCGGCGCCAGTTGCGTCAAGCGCTCGCGGATCTGCGAACGTGCCTTCTCGAGTTGCTTGTCGTTGGCCTTGGTGCCGCTGCGCGCCTCGAGCAGGTTGACATGGGCAAACAGCTCTTTCTCGAAGTTGAACAGGAACAAACGCACCCGCGCGCGCGCCACCGGATCACCCGGCATCAGCTGGGGATGCGGGAAGCGCTCATCGATGTACTCGTTGATGATGTGCGATTCATACAGGATGAGATCGCGCTCTACGAGGATAGGCACCTCGTTGTACGGGTTCATCAGTGCGATGTCTTCGGGCTTGGCGAACAGGTCGACGTCGCGGATCTCGAAGTCCATGCCCTTCTCGAACAGCACAAAGCGGCAGCGGTGCGAATAGGGGCAAGTGGTTCCGGAATAAAGCACCATCATGGCGGTGGGCTCCTGAAGCTAAGGCTGAAAAAACAATGCGCGCAGCGGGCCGGTGAGGCACCGTTGCGCGCTGGGTCCGGACTTGGCAGCCGGGCCTGCGGGGCATGGCTACTTGACGTCTTTCCAAAAGGCAGCGTTCAGGCGCCAGGCGATCAACGTGAAGATCGACAGGAACAGCAGCACCCACACACCCAGGCGAACGCGCTGGGTCTGGCCGGGCTCGCCCATCCACTGCAGGTAAGCCACCAGGTCGGCCACCGCCAGGTCGTACTCGGCCTTGCTCAGGGTGCCGGGCTGGGTCTGCTCGAAGCCTTTGAAGACATGCACGGTCTTGGCCGGGTCGTGAGGGTCTTTCTCATTGACGTAGACGGCGCGTTGCTCGCCCTGCAACTGCCACAGCACATGCGGCATGCCCACCGCCGGGAAGACAAGGTTGTTCCAACCGCTGGGCCTGGACTCGTCGCGGTAGAAGGTGCGCATGTAGGTGTAGAGGTAGTCGGCCCCCGATCCCTGGGCGCCGGCACGCGAGCGCGCGATCACCGACAAGTCAGGCGGCTGCGCGCCAAACCAGTCTTTGGCGTCCTTGGCGCTGAGCGAGACCTTCATCAGGTCGCCCACCCTGTCGCCGGCGAACAGCAGGTTGTTCTTGATCTGCGCGTCGGTCAGGCCGATGTCGCGCATGCGGTTGTAGCGCGCGTAGGACGCCTCATGGCAATTGAGGCAGTAGTTGACAAACAGCTTGGCACCGTTTTGCAGCGCGGCCATGTCGGTGACGCGCTGCTTGGGAAACTGATCCCAGGCCGGGCCACCGCCGGCAGCCAAGGCGCCGGAGCCCAAGGTGAACGCGGCCAACAGGAAAGCGATGAGTCTTTTCATGGGGATGTCGCTCCTGCGTCAGTGGGCCGTGAAAGTGACACGATCAGGCACGCGCTTGAAGGTGCCGATCGTGCTCCACCAGGGCATCAGAAGGAAGAAGCCAAAGTAGAACAGCGTGCCGATCTGCGAGATCAACGTGCCGGCGTCGGACGGCGGCTGGATGCCGAGGTAGCCCAGCACGACGAAGAAGATGACGAACACGCCGTACATCCACTTGTGCCAACCGGGGCGATAGCGGATCGACTTGACCGGGCTGTTGTCCAGCCAGGGCAGGAAGAACAGGATGATGACCGCGCCGCCCATCACCACCACGCCCCAGAACTTGGCGTCGAAGGTCTTGAGCAGCACCACAGCCACCACCGCAGCCACC
>JBBQJN010000135.1:0-10105 GCA_038325945.1 Burkholderiales bacterium
GGCTGGCCGGCCGCGAGTGGTTTGCCGATGCCTTGTCGATCGCCGATTTTGCGATCCTGGGCTGGGTCTGGCGCCACCAGCGCCACCAGGTCGACCTGGCGGACTTTCCGAACGTGCAACGCTGGTATGCCGCGCTGATGGCCAGGCCAGCGGTGCAACGTGGCTTTGCCGTGCCCCTGCGGCATCCCGGTTGACGGCGAGATTGCCGCACCGCGCGCTCAGCGCGCGCCCGGGCGCAGCGCCAGGTGCCGCAGCCGCGCCACCTCGTCTTCCAGGTCAGCCACCAGCGCGGCGAGCTCGGGCAAGGCCTCGAAGTCGCGCTCCAGCGCCGCCAGGCGCTGGGCGCGGCGCAAGGCCTGTGCGTCGAAGCGCCAGTGGTCATGCGCGCCCAGGGCTACCACCAGCAGCCCGCCGGTCACCCGCTCACGCACCCAGTCGGGCGGCAAGCGGGTGATGCGGCAGAGGTCGTCCAGGTTCAGCCAAGCTTCTTCCAGCGCGGCTTCGGTCGGCATACGGTGTTCGATCATTGACTCACTCCTGTCGCGCCGCTTCGGCGGCGGCCGCCTTGCGGGCGTCGAAATCGGTCAGGCTGCTGGCCATCTGCTCGTAGCACTGGCGTGCCCGTGGGTCCATCGCGCTTGGCAGCAGAATGCGTACCACCAACTCCAGATCACCCGGCGTGGCACCCGGCCAGCCCTTGCCGCGCACGCTGAGCGTCTGGCCACCCTGGGCGCCGGCAGGCACACGCACCTTGAGCAGGCTGCCATCGGGCAGTTGCACCGGCACCACCGCACCCAGCGCGGCCTCCCAGGGCGCCACCGGCAGGCTGCCCACCAGGTGGCGGCCGTCAACATGCCAGCTGGCGTCGGCACGCACCAGCACCTCCAGCAACAGGTCGCCAGCCGAGGCGCCGCCAGCGCCAGGCCCGCCCTGGCCGGCCAGACGGATCAGCTGGCCTGGCCGCACGCCTGCGGGGATGCGCACGTCCAGCGTGCGCTCGCTCAGCTGCAGACGGCCCTGGTTGTCCAGCCCTGGGCTGCGCAGCGTGATCTGCCGCGTAGCGCCGCGCCAGGCATCGACGAGGTCGAGCAGGATCTTGGCATGGTGGTCCTCGCCGCGTTGAGCCTGTCCCGCACCAGCGTGCGCTGGTCCGGTACCGCGATGCGTCTGCTGACGTGAGGCGGCGGCGCGGCCGAACAGCTCGGCGAAGAAGTCGCTGTACTCTCCGGCGTCCATGCCCTGCGCGCCATTGCCGGAGAATTCGAAGCCTGCATCCCAGCCCTGCGGCGGCGTGAACTGCTCGCCTGGGTGCCGACCCTGGCCCACAGCGTCATAGGCGGCCCGACGTTCAGAATCGGACAGCACGGCGTTGGCCTCGTTGACCTCGCTCATGCGATCCGACGCATCGGCTTCCTTGCTGACATCGGGGTGGAACTTGCGCGCCAACTGCCGGAAGGCCTTTTTGATCTGATCGGCCGTGGCGTCGCGCGGCACGCCCAGCACCTTGTAATAGTCTTTGAATTCCACGATGGGCTCCTGCGGGTGCTGGCCGGGACGGCGTGAAGTGGCTTGTCGTCACAAGCGCTCAGACCGCTTCGCCAGCGGCCGTACGGATCGACCTCACTTCACCAGCAGCACCGGCACTTCGCTCAAGTGCACCACGCGCTGCGCCACCGAGCCCATCACCAGGCCGGTGAGCGCATTGCGGCCATGGGTGCCGATGACGATTTGGTCGACGCCACGTTCGGCCGCCTCGCGGGCGATCTCGGGCGCCACCACGCCTTCGCCGGCCAGCGTCTGCACCTGCTTCAGCCCGCAGGCCAGGGCATGGGCCTGGGCCTCGGCCAACAGCTTGATCTGGTGCTCACGCGCCGACTGTTCCACGGCCTCGTAGTCATAGGCTGGCAGGTCGCCATAGACGATGGGCATCTCGCGCACATGGAACAGCAAAACCTGCACATCGGTCATGTCGCGGGCCAGGCGAGCGGCCGCTTCAATCGCGTGGCGGGCGTGGTCAGATCCATCAACAGCAATCAGCAACTTCAACATGCTTCTCTCCGGGGTGTAATTTCCTGGGTGTTATTGACCCGAATCTACCTTGTGCTGAGACCCGCCCCGGCGCCGAGGGTTCGCCGGCGTCGGCAAAGGCTCAATTCGAAGCCAGCCGATCCAGCGTGGCGCGGCACCAGACCTGGTCATCTGCCGGCAAAGCGTCGAAGCTGGCGCGAGCAGTGCGCAGCGCCGCTTGCTGCGCCGCGCCATCGCCCAGCGCCGCTGACGCCAGCGCCAGCGCTTCGGCGGCAAAAAACAACTCCAGCGGCGGCTCACCCTGGGCCTGTACGACGGCCTCGCATTGCCGCGCGTGCTGCAGCGCTTGGGCGGCGTCGCCAGCAGCCAGCCAGCACAAGGCCAGGCGATAGTCGGCTCGCTCCAGCTCCAACCAGCCGCCAGCACGCTGCCACTGCCGGCGGGCCAATTGCGCCGCCTGCAGCATCAGCTGGCGCTGCGCAGTGGGCAGCGGATGCAGCTCCTGCAGCGTGACGGCCAGGTTGTTGGCGTTGACGGCCAGCGTGCGCACGCCAGGGTCGGCATCGGCCAGGCCTGCGGCGTCGGCTTCGGCCTGCTGCAGACAGGCTTGGGCGCGCTCGGCCTGGCTGACGCCCAGATTGGCCGCTGCCATTGCGCCGACACGGCTGCGGTCGCTGGCGCTCAGCTGCGGGCGCTCGTCAACCTGGCCGGCGCACAGCCGCAGGCTGGCTTGGCAGCGCCCGATGGCCGCGCCACCGGCGGCTTGGTGCAGGCCCAGATCGGCCAGTTGCTGCAGCAGATTGAGCCCTTGCGGCCACTGGCCCAGGTGCTCACCCAGCACATGGTGGGCCAACGCGGCCAGCCGCATCACGCCGTCGTCGTCCTGCACCATGGCCAGCGCCTGCGGCAGGCGCTCGGCCACGGCGGCGGCGTTGTCGCCATGGTCGGCCCAGGCCTGATCGAGAAAATGGTTCAAGTCGCTCATGGTGTGGCAGATGAGTTGAGGTGATGTGAAACGCTGAGGCCGGCATGCGGGCAACTTGCCGCCGTGGCGAAAACAAGCAGCAGATGCATGGGCCGTGGAAATCAAGGGCGGGGGAGGTTTGCGGCGGCTCCGGCTCGGGCCACAACACTGTGGCACAACACTGTGGCACAAGCGTGATCGACCGGAATCAGGGCGCGCCTTGTGCCTTGGGCTGGGTCCGGCGCTGGGGCGGCAGCCACCACCAGGCCGCCAGCACCAACAGGCCAAAAGCCGTGTACAGCGCGGTGAACAGCCAGGGCGGTGCGTCATAAAACAGCAGCCGTTGTACCCAGTGCTGAATGAATCCGACGCGGTAGCCCACCTCGCCGGCCGACAGCCGCAGCCAGCTCTCCAGCGTGGTCAGCGGGCAAGCCTGGCCCAGCCAAGCCTGCGCCACCACGACACCAATGGCGCCCAGATGCGCCAGCCGGAAGCCCGGCCGCCGCACCCAGCGCCAGCCTCTAGCCCAGCCCAGCAGCACCGCCAACAGCCCGCCGATGACAAAGCACACCACGGCCAGGTGCAACAGCAGCACGGCATCGGCCAGCAGCCGGTAACTGGCCGGGCTGATCATGGCGCGCGCCCTGCCCGGCTCGGCTCAAAGTACCTCAAGGGATGGCCTCGGGGATGCCCTCCTGCAGCACGTCCACCTCGGTGCCGCAGGACACCGTGCTCAGCTTCACCGTCACCTGCATGTCTCCCGGCAACGAGGGGTCATCGAAACGGTCGTTGTAGCGGATCAGTTGATGCGGCACCAACTCCAGGTAGGTGCCGCCAAAGGCATGGCCTTGCCCCGAGGCGAAGTTGATGAAGACCATGCGAAAACTGCCACCGACGCGAGCGTCCCACTGCTGCACCTGGCAGACAAAGCCGTACGGCGGCAGCCACTTGGCCGTCGCCGCGCCATCCAGAAAGGCGCGGTAGACGCGCTCGGGCGGCGCTTTGAGCACACGATGAAGTCGGACACTGCCTGTGGCCATGGGGTTCTCCTGTGATGCGGCGGTGAAAGGGTGCTGCGGGTGCAGGCCGTTTTCAGTCAGCGCTGTGCCTGCGGTGAAAGACCGGTGTCATCCGGCTGCCCACTCGCGCGCCTGGAACACATTGCCCTCGGGGTCGAAGCCGTCGCAGGCGCGGAAGTTGCGCGCAGCCCACTCGCGTGCGGGCGGCCCCATGCCACCGCCCAGCGCCCTCGCCTGCTGCCGGGCGGCCGCCAGGCTGGTCACCGGCAGGCAGAGCTTGATCGGCGTCTCCTCCCTGACCTCGGGCGGCACGCTGATCTTGATGCCGGCTGCAATAGTCGCCGGGATGGCGTGGATCACCAGCTGGAACGTTTCGGTACCCAGCACTACATGACCCGCATCGGCATGTACTTCGGTCATCTCAAGCAGGCTGACGTAAAACGTGGCCAGGCGCGGCACATCCTTGGCAAAGATCACGGCGCTGGGCAGGAGCTTGGTGGTCATGACCGATCCTTTTGTCGACGCTTGAGCCCATGGGATTGCCTCTCAACCTCTCAGGTCTTGGCTGCCGGTCTTCGCACGATGGTGCGCTGGTACCAGGCATCGTTCATCTCGGTCAAGAAGCGGGCATTGAGGGCGATGCCCGACTTGTCGCCAATCAGGGCTTCGCTGCCGCAGCGCGGGCACAGCGCGGTCTGTTCAGCCACTGCCGCCGGATCATCGATCCTGCTCAAGTCGAGCCCGGTCCAGGCCACGATGTCGCTGACCGGAAAGATCTGCATGCAGTTGCAGCAGCCGCAGACCGCGCTGTCGCCCAGCTCAACCCAGTTGTTCAGCGTGTGCCGGAAAGCGGCAAGTAGATCGGACATGTGGGATGGGAATCGGGTTGATTTTGCGAGACCGGTGGACAAGTACTCAGCTTGGCTCGCAGGCACCTGGGGTAAAGGGCTGCCCGCAGATTGGGCCAGAGATCGACGCGGCTCACGACCCCCTAGGACCTGTGGGCCTCTCAGCCTCGCCCAGCCGCCTGCGTTATGCCGTCGGCCAGCCGTGGCAACAAGGCCAGCGGCAAGTCATGGCCCATGCCGGGCACCAGATCCAGCGTGGCGCCGGGGATCTTGCGCTGCAAGTCGGTGGCGGCAGCGGGCGGCACCAGTGGGTCATCGGCGCCGTGGATCACGCGGGTGGGATGGCGGATGGCGGCCAGCGCGGCCGAGCGATCGCCATCGGCGACGACGGCCAGCAGCTGCCGGCCGGTGCCATGTGGCCGCCAGGCCCGCTTCACCGAGGCTTCCAGCCGCTGGTGCTGGCGCTGCTTGTCGGGCCGGTAGCCCGGGCTGCCGATGGTGTGCAGCAGGCGCTCCAGATGGGCCACCACATCGGCCACGTCGTGGCTGCGTGGCCGCGCCAGCATCGCCTGGCGCACTTTCCAGCTGGGCTGCGGCAGGTGGCGCGCGCCGCTGGTGGTCATCACCAAGGTCAGGCTTTTCACCCGCGTGGGGTGGTGCATGGCCATGCGCTGGGCGATCATGCCGCCCATCGAGGCGCCGCAGACATGAGCCTGCTGGATGCCCAGCGCGTCGAGCACGCCAACGGCGTCATTGGCCATGTCGCGTAGCTGGTAGGGCGCGGCCACTGGCAGGCGCAGCGTGAAGCGCAGCATGGCGCGCAACATGCGCGGCGGCCCCAGCCGCTCGAAGCCTTCGCTCAGGCCGGCGTCGCGGTTGTCGAAGCGGATGACACGGAAGCCCCGACCCACCAGGTCAGCCACCAGCTCATCAGGCCAGGCCACCAGCTGCATGCCCAGGCCCATCACCAGCAGCAGTGGCTCGCCATCGGCCGGCCCCTGCACATCCACCTCAATGAACAGACTGTTGCTTTGAATTCTCATGCCCGGGTCTTGTAAGCAGGTGTCAATTTCAGCGTGACGGCCCGGTCTTGCGTCGGACCTTGGATGGCGCTTTGGGTGTGGACGGCGCCGCCTTGGTGACCGGCGTGCGTCTGTCCACCAGCGTGCGCTTGGCCGCAGGCCGCGTAGCCGCACTCACCGCCTTGCCCACCGCCAGACCCACCGCCTCGCTGACGGCGCGGCCCATCGCGCTACCGACCCGGCCGCCCATGCTGCCCAGGCCCCCCAGCAGCCGCTTGCGCGCCTGGTCGGCCACGGCCAGGCCGGTGTCAGCCAAGGTCGGCGGCGCGTTCATCTCTTCGTCGAGCAGGCACAAGTCGTCGAAAGCCACGCGCAGCGCGTCGGCCAGGCTGCGCACATCGGGCATCGCCTGGGCGTCGGCCATCATGCCGAAGTCCATCTGCTGGTCGTAGCTCTGCACCGTGATGTTGAGCGCCAGGCCGTGCACCACGATGGAGGTCGGGAAGTTGTTGACCAGCCGCGCACCGGCCAGGTAAAGCGGCACCGGCGGGCCGGGCACGTTGCTGATCACCAGGTTGGCTACCAGCGGGATGCGGTCAGCCACCTTGGCCTTGCCGTACAGCGCCGCCGCAGCCTCCATCAGCCAGGGCATGCCGATTGACGGGTAGTCGGTCGGCAGCACGCTCTTCAGGCCGCCCATGGTCGACTTCATGTCGGCGCTGGCCCGCTTGATGTAGTCAAAGCGCTTGCGCAGATCGGTGATGTGGGTGCCCAGGCTGACCAGGCTCATCGAAGCCTGGTTATCGGCCGAGGCGTCGCCCTTCTGGCGCAGCGAGATCGGCACCGCCGCCACCAGGCTCTTGCGTGGCACACCGCCATGCTGGCCCAGCCAGCGCCGCAGCGCCGAGGCGCAAAGCAGAAGCACAACGTCGTTGAGCGTGGCGTCGTGGCCGCGGGCGATGGCTTTGAGCCGCTCCAGCGGCAAGGACAAGGCGGCAAAGGCACGTCCTGCGGTGATGCTGTGGTTGAACACGGTACGCGGCGCCAGCGACAGATTGCCCGAAGCCTCGGCCTTGCCGCGCAGCAGCGCACTGTGCTGCAAGGCCTGGCCGGCGGCACCGGCCAGCGCGCTGACCGTGCCGGGCAGCGCCTTGACGATCCGGCTCACCTGCGACGCCTCGGTGCCGATCGCGCCACGCAGCATCTCGGCCCAGCCGATCTTGAACACCTTGTTGCGTACGCTGGGCCGCAGTGCCAGGTCACGGCCCAGCGGCTGCAAGTCCATCAGCACCTGGGCCAGCGCCACCGCCGCCTGGCCGTCCACTGCGGCATGGTGCAGCTGCGAGTACACCGCCACCCGGCGCCGGCCTTCGGGCGAATCGGCCAGGCCTTCAAGCACATGAAACTTCCACAGCGGGCGGCTGCGGTCCAGCAGCACCGGGTGCAGCTCGGATACCGCAGCCTCCAGCGCCGCCATGCCGTCACCGAACTTGGCCGACGGCGGCAGCTTGTGCTCAACGATGTGCAGGCGCAGGTCAGGGTCGGCGTCCACCCAGGCCGGATTCGCCAGGTTCAACGGCATCCACCAGACCCGGCGGCGCAGTGCCGGGGTGGCCGGCAAGCGGGCCTTGATGAGCTGACGCAGGTGGGTGACGTACTTGCCACGCATGCCGGCGGGCAGCTCGTAGACATTGAGCGAGCCGACATGCATCGGCATCTCAGGCGTCTCCAGATGGAGGAAGGTGGCGTCCAGACCGGAGAGCTGTTTCATGGTGACAGCCATGCTAGCAGCCCGGTTGGCTTGCTCAAGCCTGCCGGCGCTCGCGCAGCGCCAGCCACTCGTTGACCAAGAGCGCGCCCAGCACCAGCGTGCCGCCGCGCAAGGCGGCGCTGCCGGGCTCCTCACCGGCGCCCACCCAGGCCAACAGCACGCCGAAGATCACCTCCAGCAAACCGATCAGCGAGACCTCGGGCGCCGGCAGCACCTTCATCAACTGCACCACCAGCAGGCAGGGAATGGCCAGCTGCACCACGCCCAGCAGCGCCAGCCACGACAAGTCAGAGCCGCTGGCCGAGAACGGCAGCGACAGCGGCAGCGTCACCGCCGCCGACAGCAGCGCACCCAGCAGCACTGCGGGCAGCATGTCGGGCGCCTGCACCGACGGATCACGGGCATGGCGCTGCTGCAGGTGCTGTAGAAGTGTCCAGTTGGTGGCGCCGGCGATCGGCACGAACAAGGCCACCAGCGCACCGGTCAGCGTGGCGTCGGGCGAGCCATGGCCAAAGGCTTGGCGGCCGAACATCCAGGCAATGCCGGCGCCGGCCACGCCGATCGCCAGCCACGAGCGCAGTGGCAGCCGATGGTGCAGGAAGACGCGCGCAAACAGCGCGGTGAGCAACGGCGCGATGGCCAGCGTGACCAGCACCGTGGCCACCGTGGTCAGCGTGATGGCGATCATGAAGTTGGTGAACATCACCGCCCAGCACAGCCCCGACAGCCACAGCGGCCAGCCACCATGGCGCAGCTCGCGCCACAAACCCGGCCCGCGCAGCCAGAGCAGCGCGGCGCTCAGCGCCAGCACCGTAAAGGCGCTGCGCCAGAAGGTGATCTCGAAGCTGCGCGCCGATTCCAGCTGGCGCGTCACCACGCCGGCGATGCTCCACATCAGCGCCACCAGCACCATCAGCAGCACCGCGCGGGAATGGGTCAGTCGCATAAGGGTGCAGACCTTGAATTGAAGAGGGCCGCGAAGCGGCCCGGGCGTCCATCTGGCTAGAGCCCCCGCTTGGCGGGGGCTGGGGGTGCGCAACACGCCGCTGCAAGGCAGCAAGAGCGCGCAGCGCTCATGCTGCCTCGCGCGACGCCTTGCGGCGCTCATGCTCGCTGAGGAACCGCTTGCGCACACGCACCGACTTGGGCGTGATCTCGACCAACTCGTCGTCCTCGACAAACTCCACGCCGTACTCCAGCGTCAGCTCGATCGGTGGCGTGATCTTGATCGCGTCTTCCTTGCCGCTGACGCGGAAGTTGGTCAGCTGCTTGGTGCGCGTGGCGTTGACCACCAGGTCGTTCTCGCGGTTGTGGATACCGACGATCATGCCCTCATAGACCGGATCGTTGGCGCGGACAAACATGCGGCCGCGGTCATCGAGCTTGCCCAGCGCGTAGGTGAAGATCTCGCCGGCGTCCATGCTGATCAGCACGCCGTTCTTGCGGCCGGCGATCTCTCCCTTGTGCGGCTCGTAGCCGTCGAAGATGTTGCTGATCAGGCCCGAACCGCGGGTCAGGTTGAGGAACTCATTGGTGAAACCGATCAGGCCACGCGCCGGGATGCGGTACTCCAGGCGCACGCGGCCGCGGCCATCGGGCTCCATGTTGACGAGTTCGCCCTTGCGCTCACCCAGCGCCTTCATCACGCCACCCTGGTGGGTTTCCTCGACGTCGGCGGTCACCAGTTCGATCGGCTCGCACTTCTCGCCGTCGATGTCACGGAACACCACGCGCGGCTTGCTCACCGCCAGCTCATAGCCTTCACGGCGCATGTTCTCCAGCAGGATGGTCAGGTGCAGTTCACCCCGGCCCATCACTTCGAAGATGCCTTCCTCACCGGTCTCGCTGACGCGCAGCGCGACGTTGCTCTGAAGTTCTTTCTGCAGCCGGTCCCAGATCTGGCGGCTGGTGACAAACTTGCCTTCGCGGCCGGCCAGCGGGCTGGTATTGACGCAGAAGTTCATCGTCAGCGTCGGCTCGTCGATCTTGAGCATGGGCAGCGGCATGGGGTTGGCCTGGTCGGTCACGGTGACGCCGATGCCGATGTTCTCGATACCGTTGATCAGCACGATTTCGCCCGGGCCGGCCTCGGTCACCTGCACGCGGTCCAGGCCCTGGAAGGTCAGCACCTGGTTGACGCGGCCGTTCACCGCATTGCCGTCAGGGCCTTCCATCACCGCCACAGCCATGCCGGGCTTGATGGTGCCGGCGCTGATGCGGCCAACACCGATACGGCCGACGAAGGTGGAGTAGTCCAGCGCCGAGATCTGCAGTTGCAGCGGCGCGTCCGGGTCGCCGGTATGCGCCGGCACATGCTTGAGGATGGTGTCGAACAGCGCCGACATGTCAGGGCCCCACTGCTCGCCATGCTCGCCCTCGGTCAGCGACGACCAGCCGTTGATGCCCGAGGCATAGACCACCGGAAAGTCGAGCTGCTCGTCGTTGGCACCGAG
>JBBQJN010000136.1:0-10071 GCA_038325945.1 Burkholderiales bacterium
AACCTGCGTGACGCCTTCTTTTTCCATCACCAGCACGGCGGCCATGGCGGCCTTCATCTTTGCCATTCGTCTGTCTCCTGCGGGGTTGCTGAACAATGAAGACGATGGTCTTCTCGTCAGCGCGCATGCGCTACGGCCGGCAGGTGCATTTGCGATATTCCGCAGCGGAATACCTCGCGCCAAGGCGGGCCCGGGCCTTAATCGCTGGCGGGGTCGTTGGCGAGGTCGGTGCGGTCAGCCGCTGGCGCCGAATGCGCGGCGGGCGGCGGTGCATGGCACATCTTCTCGCCGTCCCACTGCTGGCCACACCAGCAGCGTCCTTCGGCATCGATCAAGCAGGTGCCGCTGCCGCAGCAGCGTGGGTCTTCGGTCATTTGCAACTCCTGGTGCACTTCAACGGTTTCGTCACTTCAACGCAGTCGTCACTTCAACACATTCAACCGCTTATTCAAGCTCATTTCACCAGCGGCCGCACGGTGGTGAAGCCACCGTCCACCGCCAGCACCTGCCCCGTCAGCCGCGCCGCGCCTTCGCCCAGCAGCCAGGCCATCACGTCGGCCACCTGGTCGGCCGTCTGCACGCCGCCCAGCGGGTACTGGCGTGCAGACCCTTCGCGCATGGCGGGCAGCTTCAGCATGCCGGCTGTCATCGGCGTCTCGGTCATGCCAGGGGCCACGGTTGACGTCGCAGAATACTGCGGCGACGCGGCAGCCTTGGGCATGCAGTTGGCGCGCCAGGGCGCGGCCGATGCCGCCGCTGGCACCGGTGATGAGGGCAATGGTGGTCATGGTGTACGTTCCAGAGTTGAAGGGGTGAGATCAGCGCGGCGCGTTGTCGTGAGGCCTCGGTCGATCTGAGCCGGGCGGGTCAAGCCGGGATGCCCAGCGCTGCAGTGTTGGCCGCCAGCGCAGGAAGCATCTGTAGCTGCGCTCCATCAGCCAGGCCACGCCCGGCAGGCGGCCGGCCAGGGCCAGCCAGCGCCAGCCGGGCAGCGCGGCCCACAGCGCCAGGAAGGCTTGCGCGCCGCTGAGCAGTTCACCGTCGCGGCCACGCACGTGGAAACGCGCCAGCAGTTGCGCGCGCGTGGTGCCGGGCGGCAGCGGCAGCGGCAGGCTAACGTCGCTGACATCGGCAAAACACACCGGCGAATCCGACCGCAGCGGCTGCAGGCCACGATAGATGCCAATCTCGCGGCGGCACAGCGGGCAAGCGCCGTCGTACAGCACGGTCAGCGGCGGTGATGCCTTGACGGCTTGGTTCACAGCTTTGTTCACGGCTTCGTCCACAGGCTCGGTCGCCCTGCAGGCACCTGATTGGCGGCCAACAGGTCTGCGGCCGAGTGCAGGCCGCGTGACGCACGGGCCCACCAGGGTGAGAAGGCGTCACAGCGCCGCTCGACGGGCGGGAACAGCGCCGGCGCGGCGCCACATGCGGCCCAGCGTACCAGCCACGGCGCGAGGTGCGGTTCATCGATGCTGCGCACGCTGCGGGCGCCCTTCAAGGCGGCGCCGATGGCGGCTGCGTCACCGTGCCAGCGCTGCGCGGTGATGTCGGCCATGCGGCTGCCGACGAAGTGCCAGCGCCGTTCGCTCCACGGCCAGAGGCGATGAAAGTCGGCCACGAAGACGCCGATAACAAGCGTGTCGGCCGGCACAGCGCCCGGCGCTTCGTTCGGCAGTTCGTTCGGCGGTTCGCACAATCGCCAAGGGTGCACCAGCCAGACGTCGCGGCCGGCAACGGCAGCGGCGTCGGGGATCGTCAAGCCCGGTTCGTCCGGCGGATCAGCGGTCAAGCGGGGTTCGATCAATGCGGGGCTGTCGACCTGCCGGTGGTGCTCGCCTCGACCCTGCTGCGCTGGCTGGCGCGCCATGCGGTCCAGCGCCTCGTAGGACGTGTCGATCACGCTGCCTGGGCTGTGCCATGACGCGGGTGCATAGCGGACCACGTTGTCCGCATTGAAGCGGTAGGGCTTGCGGCTGCCGGTGCCGGCCACCCATTGCCAGCTGAGGTGGTTGCTGGCCAGATCGCCGTCGAGCAAGTGGCCGTACAGCCAATCGGCAGCAACGCGCCAGTGCACCTTGCGAATGTGCACCACGTAGCTGGCCAGCCACATGCGCGCGTGGTTATGCAGCATGCCGGTGGCGTAGAGCGTACGCACAGCTTCGTCCACCACCGGCACCCCGGTGCACGCCTGGCGGATATCGGCCGGCAGCTCGCGGGCATAGGCCTCTTCGGGCAGCGGGCCCTCGTGCAGCGAGTGGAAGATGCCTTCACCGCGATGCTGCCAGACATGGCGAAAGTAGGCGCGCCAGCCCAGCTCATAGACAAACTTGTGCTGCACGTCGAGCGCATGGCGCGCGGCCACGCCGGCCAGCACCTCAGGCAACGTGACGAAACCTTGTGTGATGTAGGGCGACAGGCCGCTGACGGCGCCGTCCAGGAGCCTGTCGGGCTTGGGGAGCGTCGGCTGCGAATCGACCGCAGCGGTCCGTTTCTCACCGTCTTTTTGCCCCATAGCTGGGCTATGGGGCTGCAAATCCGGCAAGAACTGTCCTCGCTGGGGCCGATTCTCGCTATCGACGCCCCAAGCCCGACAGGCTCCTAGCGCGTTGCGCGTGCGAGCGTAAGCGGCTGGCCGCACCGTAGCGATGCGGGCCTGTGCCGCAGCCAGCGTGGGCGCGAAGGTCTCAGCCATGCTGAGCAACCCCGACCTCGCCACGGCGGATCGCCGCAGCGCGGTCGCTCACCGCCTGCTTTTGCGCGTCGGTCAACCGCGCCGCGTTTTTCACTTGCAGCGCCATGCGCGGGTTCTTGGCCAGCGTGGCTTCATGGCGCATCAGGAAATCCCAATACAGGCTGGTGAACGGGCACGCGGCGTCGCCACCGCGTTGCGCAGGGTCGTAACGGCAGCCCTCGCAGTGCGGGCTCATGCGCTGGATGTACTTGCCGGTGGCGATGTAGGGCTTGCTGCCCATCACGCCGCCGTCGGCGTACTGGCTCATGCCCAGGGTGTTGGGCAACTCGACCCACTCCACGGCGTCGACGTACACCGCCAGGTACCAGGCGTGAACCTGCTTGGGCTGCACGCCCAGCATCAGCGCGTACAGGCCGGTGACCATCAGGCGCTGGATGTGGTTGGCGTAGCCGTGCGTCAAAGTCTGCGCCAGCGCGTCGCGCAGGCAGGCCATGTCGGTGGCGCCGGTCCAGTACCACGCGGGCAGATCCTCTTGGGCGTCGAGTGCGTTGCGCTCTGCATAGCCCGGCATCTGGGTCCAGTAGATGCCGCGCACGTACTCGCGCCAGCCCAGGATCTGGCGGATGAAGCCTTCGACGCTGGCCAGTGGTGCCTGGCCGTCGTGGTACGCGTCTTCGGCTGCGGCCACCACCTCGCGCGGGTTCAGCAGCTTCAGGTTGAGCGCTGCCGACAGGTGCGCGTGGTACAGCCAGGGGTCACCCGGCCACATCGCGTCCTGGTAGCGGCCAAACAGCGGCAGCCGCTGCTGGATGAAGGCCTGCAACGACTGCAGTGCCTGGGCGCGCGTAACGGGCCAGCCAAAGCTGTCCAGCCGGCCGGGGTGTTGGGCGAAGCGGGTGTTGACGAGCGCGATCACCTCGCGCGTGAGCGCATCGGGCTCGAAAGCTGCGCGCGGTGGCACGGCGCCCGGGCCGGCCGCGCTGAAGGCTTCGCGGTTGTCGGCGTCGAAGTTCCACTGGCCGCCGACCGGCGTATCGTTTTGCCCTTCGCCTTGCTCGCTTTGAATTAGCACGCGGTGACGCTTGCGTTGCTCGCGGTAGAAGTACTCCATGCGCAGTGTCTTGCGGCCCTTGGCATGCGCGGCGAAGTCTCGAACGCTGCTGAAGAAGTGGCGATCCTCGCGCAGGTCCAGCGGCAGCTTGCTGGCCACGGCCACGGCCTTGATGGCCTGCAGCACGCGCCAGTCACCCGGGGCCGTCATCACCAAGCGGGTTGGCTTCAGGCGCCCGATATCGGCCTGCAACTGCGCACCCAGGCTGCCGGCGTTGGCCTGCGCATCCAGCCGGGTGTAGTGCAGTGGCCGGCCGGCGGTTTGCAAGGCAAGCGAGAAGTGGCGCATTGCCGCCAGAAACATCACGCTGCGCGGCTTGCTTGACCAGACATGCGTCGACTCGTCGGCCACCTCGGCCATCCACACGGCATCGAGAGCCGCATCGAAACCGTCGAATGCCGCCGCATCGAGATCGAGCTGGTCGCCCAGCACGATGACCAGGGCGCGCATCTCAGCCACGCTCGGCCCCTTTGCGGCGGCAGGCGTCGGAACAGTACTTCACATCGGCCCAATTTTTAGCCCAGCGCCGCCGCCAGCTCATCGCCAAGCCGCAGGCCACGCAGGGCTTGCTGGGCAACGCGGCCTTGTTGCCGCGAAAGTTGGCGCTGGGCGCAGCCACCGTCAAACCGCGCTGCCGGCAAGTGCGATCACGCCCGCTTGACCCAGGCGCTGCACCAGCCCGGGCCCGCCACCTGCTTGCCGGCGAAGAGCGGGCAGCCGGCCGCCTTGTCCGTGGCCTTGCCCTGGTAGAGCGTGCAGTTGGTGCAGTTTTGGCCGGCAACGAACTTCGGGAACTTCTTGACGTCGACGCGCTTGGCGTCGGCAACGTAGCCGAGCGCGACGGCCTGGGGGTTCTTCTCGTCGACCAGGGCCTGCGCCTGGGCGCGGGTGGCAAGCGCCGCGCCGGAGGCAGCCAGCGTCATCAGAAACACACGACGGGGAAGGGGCAAATTCATTTGAAACTCCTTGGGTGGGTGGTGAGGTGAGGTGAGAAAAAAAAGTAACGGGTCAATGGCAGAGCCGCCCGGGGGCCTGGGAGGCTGCCTCATGGGCGGCAAACGCCGTGGTCGTATTGGCCGCCTCAGATGCGCACTGCAACAGCGCTGCGGACAAGGATTGCGCGGACAACCAGGCGCCCTCGATGCCAGTGCCACCGAGAAAATCACCGCAGACGCCCAGGCCCTGGGCAGCGTCCCACCAGCTTGGCTCGGCTGACACAAGCCTTTGGGCCTGCGGCAGCGCGTAGCGCCACCGGTGCACCATGCAGTGATGCCAAGCAACGGGCCGACCCAGCCAGTCGGCCAGTGCACTTTGCAGCTGTTGCTGAACCCACGCGGCCGGTTGTTCGAGGTGCCGACGGCTCCAGCCCGCCCGGGCATGCGCAACCCAATGCGCCTGGCCAGGCACAGGCTCTCGACCCGCACGCGCGTCATTGCGCAGCACCCAGCTCAACGGGCCCGTTGGCGGCCGGGCCAAATCCCAGCCCAACGCAGGTTCCGGGGCATCGGCAATGCCCATCAATGTCCAGCATGGCTGCATCGGGGTAACAGCGGCGTGCCGTGCCCAGTCTCGCCGGTACGGGCTGAGCAAGGGCGCCGCCTGCGCCGGTGGCACTGCCAGAACCACAGCATCGAACAGCGTGTCATGGCGCTTGCCAGCGGCTTGCACCTGCCAGCCCAGCGCGCTCTTGTGCAGGCTGTCGACGGCAAAGGTCCACGTGGCCGGGGTGCCATCCAACAAGCGGCGACACAGCGCGGGCATGTCCGGCACAGGCACACTGAACCGATCACCCTCCTCCAGCGACAAACTGCCCGCTGCCAGCACAGGCGCCCACTCGGCCAACCATCCCGCGTGCAGGGCCTGATCGACGAAGGTTTTGAAGGCCCCAGCGTGAGCCGTGATGCCGACGGCGCCATGGTCAAACCGCGTCATGCAGGCTCGCCCGCTTTGATCGACCCAAGCGACGCGGCGGGTGGCGAGGCGCCCCCCAGGGCCACGGGATTTGTCGAACAGATGCACCGCGTGCCCAGCCAAGGTCAGCGCATGCGCGCAAGCGCAGCCGGCGATGCCGGCACCGACTACCGCGATTTTCTGGGGATGACTGGACAACATGACGTCATGATACACTTTTACGAGTCAATAATAGTTCAGTTTCGAAGTACATAGTTACAAGTAGGATAATCGACGTCAAATAGGCTTCATGTCAGGAAAAATGAACAAAAATCTGCCATCTCCGCCGCCCATCCAGCCAACCTCTGGGCCGGAAAATCCGTCGTTTCACCGCAGCGGGGCCGTGGCGCGCATGCTGCGCATGCCGGTAGCAACGCTGCGTGTCTGGGAGCGCCGATATGGGCTGACGCAGCCCGCGCTGTCGCCGAGCGGTCAGCGCCTGTACTCGGCCGAAGACGTGCGGCGCTTGGCGCTGGTCAAGCAGCTGACGGATCTCGGCCACGCCATCGGCAGCCTGGCGCCGCTGGACATGTCACGGCTACAGGGCGTGGCCGCCACCCACGCGCGCGCACTGGCGGCCACGCAAACCGCTGAGCGCTCGGCAGCGGTGCAACGGCAACCCGGTCGGGCGTGGCGCGTTGCGGTGATTGGCGCTGCGCTGGGCACCCGCTTGCAACGGCCCGCACTGTTGCGCCGGCTTGGCCAGCCCGTAGCGTTGTTGGGCCCGTTTCACAGCGCCGCGCAAGCCGCCGGCGCTTTACGGGGTTCGGACGTCGATGCCTTGCTGATCCACCAGCCGCACCTGCATGAGGGCTGGCTGGCTTCCATCGACGCGGCGGCACCCGCCTTTGTGGAGGTGCCGAAAGCGGTGCTCTTCAGCTTTGCGACCGACGCCGTGTGCGAAGCTTTGGCAACGGCCGGCACCGCCTTGCTGCGCGAGCCGCAGCCCGACGCGGTGGTGGCGCAATGGCTGCACAGCCTGGCCGTGGTGACCACAGCACCGCAGCCCGCAGCGGACAAGCCCGCGCCCGTGACCGGCCCCGAGACGCCGCGCCGTTGGGACGACGCGGCCCTGGCCGATTTCGCCGGCCTGTCGTCGACAGTGGCCTGCGAGTGCCCGCGCCATGTGGCCGAACTGCTCATGCAGCTGTCGCACTTCGAGGCCTACAGCGCCGAGTGCGAGCACCGCAGCGTGGCCGACGCCGAATTGCACACCTATTTGCGGCAAGTCGCGTACAGCGCGCGCGCCAGCTTTGAGGCGGCACTCGAACATGTGGCCTTGCACGAAGGCCTGCTGCTGCCTTCAGCTCGGTAGTTTGGCTTGAACAGCGTGAACGCCAACGGCAATTGCAATTGCCGTTGCAACTCCAATTCCACCTTCACGGTGGCACGTTTCGGCATGACCAGACCCCTGCACACCCGTGTTGGCGTTGCCACTCCAACCTACCGGGCTGAGAGTGTGAGCGGCAATGCTGGCCTTGCCCCCGACAAAATGGCCCGTGCGCCCGATACTCTGCTGATGACAATCATCTCATCACGACTTGCCCAGGCCACCTTGGCCGTGACGGCTTCTCTGCTGTTGGGCGGCTGCGCAACGCCAGGTGTAGTGCCTGTCGGCGACCGCAGTGCACTGGCCTGCACACTGCCCAGCAACTGCGTTGACTCCCTGGGAATGGGTGGCCTCGCCCCGCTGAAGTACCGTGGCACACCCGAACAGGCGCTGGCGCGACTTGAGGCAACGCTGAAGACGTTTGCCGAGGCGCAGATCGTGCGGCGAGAAGCGCTGGCAGTGCAAATCATCTTCACGACACCCCAGGGCTTCCGCGACCAGGTCGACTTCCAGATCGACCCCACGGCCAAACGCATTGATTTCCGGTCGCGCTCGCTGCTCGGCCTGTTCGACTTCGGCAAAAACCGATCGCGCATGCAGGCGTTCGCCCTGCGCTTCCAGGCTTTGGCTTGAGCAGGGCGCCCGTCCGAACCTTGAAACGATCCTGGCGTGCAGCATCCTGACTGGCGCACTTCCGGCTAAGCCCTGAGCGGGCCACCAGGAGGCTGTCGGGATTTGGGACGGGCCCGCGTAGGCACTGAAGGGCCGGAGAGATTTGCGGCGCCAGTCGTCATTGCCGGCTCGTTGTGGAGTGCGGCCACACGCCTCGCCGGCTAGGAGCCTGTCGCCGCAACTCTCCCCGGCCAAGGCCCATCCCAAAGCCCGACAGCCTCCCAGCACTTGACTTGCACTTGGTTTTTGCGACCAGCCAGTCCATCTGCGTGGCCACGACGACAATGCGCGGGATGACGCGCAGATCGATCGCATGGGCCGCAGCCGCGGTGGTGGTGGTGGTATTGCTGGCCTTGCTGGGGTGGACGCTGGTCCGGCCACCGGCCGCAGCGTCGGTGCAGGTGCAGACCGCGCCGCTGCTGCGCACGCTGCAGTTCAGCGGGCGGGTGACGACGCTGTCGCGGGTAGAGGTCGGCAGCACGGTCACCGGCCGGGTCGCCGTGGTGGCGGTGCGCGAAGGCGATGCGGTCAAGGCCGGCCAGCTGCTGCTGCGGCTCGAAGACGACGAATGGCGCGCCGCGCTGGCCCAGGCTGCGGCCGGTGCGCGCCAGGCTGCCGCCCGCCTGGTGGGGCTGCGCGGTGGCTCGCGCGACGCCGCCAGTGCCGGTGTAGCCCAGGCCGACGCGCAGCTGCACGCTGCCGAGGCCGAGTTGCGCCGCACACGCGAGCTGGTGGCGCAGGGCTTTCTGGGCCAGGCGCGGCTGGACGAGGTTGAGCGCGCCGCCGCGGTGGCCCGTGCGCAACGCACGGCCGCACAGGCGCAACGCCAGGGGCTTGACAACACCGGCAGTGACATCGTGCAGGCCCAGGCGCAGCTGGCGCTGTCCGAGGCTGCCGCCGACGCGGCGCGCGTTCGGCTGTCGCAGTCAGTGGTGCGTGCCCCTGCCGACGCGCGGGTGCTGGGCCGCGAGGTCGAACCGGGGCAGATCGTGCAGCCTGGGCGCGCCTTGATGACTCTAGCGCTGGCCGGCCCGCTGGAACTGGCAGCGCAGGTGGACGAGCGCTTCCTCGAAGAGCTGCGGCCAGGCCAGACGGCGGCCGTGCTGGCGGACGCCTATCCAGAGCAAAGGTTCACGGCCAAGCTGGACCGCATTGCGCCGCGGGTGGATGCCCAGCGCGGGTCGATCGAGCTGCGCTTCTCGCTGCCAGCCGTGCCCGACTTCCTGCGCGAGGACATGACGCTGTCGCTGGAGGTGACCACCGCCGAGCGCCCGCGCGCACGTGTGCTGCCGCTGGCCGCCGTGCGCAACACCGGCACCGCTGACAAGCCCGGCCGCGACGAGGTCTGGCTCGCGCAAGACGGCCGCGTGCAGGCGCGGGCGGTGAAGCTGGGCCTGCGCACACTGTCGGCAGTGGAGGTGGTCGATGGCGTGGCCGACGGCGAGACGGTGCTGGTCGGCGCCAGCCCGCTGCCAGGAAAGCGCGTGCGGCCGCAGCCGATCGACCCGGCCGTCGCGACGGGCACCCCGGCCGTGAAAGTGGGCGGCGGCGGCGCGGCGCTGAGCAATGCGATGGGTCGATGATGAACGCGCCCCGCTCGCGCCACCGCTGCCGCGATCGGTGCCGCAATCGTTGCCGCAATCGTTGCCGTACTAGGTGCCGCAGATGATCGGCCTGGGTTTCGAGCGCCGCGTCGCGCTGCGCTTCCTGGTCGAAGGGCGCATGCAGTCGCTGCTGATCATCGTCGGCGTGGCCGCCGGCGTGGCGGTGGTGACCTACATCTCGGCGCTGATCAGCGGCCTGCAGGCCAACACGCTGGAGAAGACGCTGGGCGCACAGGCGCACATCACGATCAATGCGCGCGACGACGCGGTGACACCGGCCCGCCAGCGTGCAGCCAACGAGTCGCTGTTCACGCGCACGCAGCCGCGCGAACAGCGCCCGCGCTCGATCGCCGACTGGCCGGCGCTGATGGCCGAACTGGAGACGCGGCCCGGCGTCGCTGCGGTATCGCCGATGATCAGCGCCGCCGGGCTGGGGCTGCGCGGCGAGGCCAGAAAAGCGATCGCGCTGATCGGCGTCGACCTCGACCGCTACGACCGCATCGTGCGGCTGCGCAGCAAGGTGGTGTCAGGCACGGCGCGCCTGAGCCCGGGCGAGGCGATGCTGGGCACCGAACTGGCCGCCGACCTGGGCTTGGCCGTCGGCGACCGCTTCACCATCAGCACCGGCAGCGTCAGCGACGGCGCTCGTGTAACGGCGCTGGTGGATCTGGGCGTGCGCGAACTCAACCGCCGCACGGTGTACCTGCCG
>JBBQJN010000137.1:0-9819 GCA_038325945.1 Burkholderiales bacterium
ATCTCCACCTGGTAAACATTGACGCGGTTGAGGATCGGCTCGGGGATGGTGCGCTCGTCATTGGCGGTGGCCACCCAGATCAGCTGGCTGGCGTCGACCGCCACCTCGGCGAACTCATCGACAAACTGTTCCGCGGTGTCATGCTCAAGCAGGCTGTACAGCGCGCCCAGCGGGTCGTAGGCCTGCTCGCCACGGGCCTTGTCGATCTCGTCGACCACCATCACCGGGTTGGCGTACTGGCCGTCAACCAGGGTCTCGAAAACCTTGCCTGGGCGGGCGCCTTTCCACTGTGAACTGGCGCCCGACAGCACCCAGCCGGCGGTCAGTGAACTCATCGAGATAAAACCCATGCCGGTGCCCAGCAACTGGGCCAGCGCGCGGGCAAAGTGCGTCTTGCCCACGCCGGGCGGGCCCAGCAGCAGCATCGGCGTGATCTCCAGCGCGTCGCGGCTGTCCTGGCACAGCGCCAGCTGGCGGCGGATGTCGTCGAGCACCTCGTGGAAATTGGGCATCTCGTCGTACAGATGGGCCATCGCCGGCAGGCCGCTGGGCTTGACCTGGAAGCGCTCGGGGCCTTTCTCCAGCATGCGCTCGTAGGTGTTGCGCAGGTGCTCATGCTCCTTGGCCGGCAGCTTGGTCAGGCGGCGCTCCACCTCATCGCAGCGGTAGACGCTGCGCATCTGGGCCACCGAAAAACTGCCTCGGCCGGCGCTGGTCACAAGATCGGTTGACGGGCTGGTCATGCGCTCACCTCCAGACATGCTGCTGCGCCATTGCAGCAAGCCGGCGCGCACTTGATGCGGCGAAAAGACCACGGTTTCCGGCGCTTGAAGCGCCGCCCGCAGCAAATACTAGCAAGTTGCAGGCCTGGCCGAACCCCCTTGGGCAGGGTGCAGGGCGGCGAGCGCGGCCTTGGGCTTGGCGGATCGCGTCGCACCGCTGCGCCGCCATCCCCTGACTTGCCCTTGGCCCTGACCTGCGGGGTTGAATTGGCTGCGCACTGCGGCTAAGGTCACGGCCTCAAACCCTGTGCGGCCTCAATCTTTGGAAATTTTTAAAAATTGCCATGAACAAATCCCTGTTGAGTTTGGCGCGCCGCTGGTCGGCGGGTGTGGCGCTGGGTGCGGCCGCGCTGACAGCTCAGGCAAGTTTCACCATCACGCTGAGCTATACCGGGCTGACACTGGCGCAGCAGTCCCACTTCAGCGCTGCCGCCTCGTTCTGGCAGTCGGTGATCACCGGTTACAAGCCCGGTGTGACATTCACCGGCGTGGCGATCAGCGCGACTGGCTCAGTGATAGACGGCGTGGGCGGCATCCTGGGTTCGGCCGGACCGGACAGCCTTGCATTGTCACAAGGCACGTTGTACGCGCTGACTGGCAGTATGGACTTTGATACCGCCGACATCGACAACCTGATCGGCAATGGCTCGTTCAGCGCCGTGATCAGGCATGAGATAGCGCATGTCATCGGTTTCGGTACGCTGTGGACGGACAACGGCCTCTATACCAATGGCACCGGCCAGTACACCGGCGCCAACGCGCTGGCCAGCTACAAGACTGAGTTCAGCAAGCCGCTGGCCACCTTTGTGCCGGTCGAGCTTGGCGGCGGCGCCGGCACCGCCAACGGCCATTGGAACGAGGTGGACAACGGCGGCGGCCTGACCGGCATCGTCGACGGCCAGGGCCGCGACATGAGGCTGGAGTTGATGACCGGCTGGCTCAATACGCCGACCTTTGTCAGCCGGATGACGGCAGCTCAATTCCAGGACCTGGGCTACGCCGTCAATCTGCTGGCGGTGCCCGAGCCTGGCTCTTGGGCGCTGCTGTTGGCGGCTTTGCCGCTGGCCGGTTTTGCCGCCTGGCGTCGCCGTCGACCGGCTTGAGCCCGCGCCCGCGGGCCGGCGCAATGCTGCAGGCCCGCAGGCAAGTGCTGATGCTGGGCCTGTCCGCATCGCTGGCTGGCTACACGGCCGCGCACAGCCCGGTGCCGGCAACGCTCGGCCAAGCCTTGGCCTTGCCAGCCGACCCCGACGCCGTTGTCCTGCGCTGGCACAGCACAGGCGGCATGCTGCCCACCGTTGACGCCGCCGTGCTGTTGATCCAAGCCAATGGCGTCTTCTCGGCGCGGGCGCGGCCGGGTGATCTGCGCCGTCGCACTGGCCAGCTCAGTGCCCAGGCGCTGCAAGACCTGCTGGTCTGGATCGTCGAGCAGCAGGGCTTTGCCCGACTGTCCGGCGAGGCCATGCTGGCCGAAATCCGCCTGATCAGTGAACGCAGCGGGCGCTTGTTCAGGCTGATGGACGGCGGCGAATCGAGTTTTGAAATCGGTCTGCCCGGCCTGCAGCACCGCGTCAGCTTTGCGGCGCTGGATGCCGCGTTTGTGCGCTTCCCCGAAGTGGCGGACTTGCGCCGGCTGCATGCCATCAAGCAGCGCTTGCTGAACCTGGCCAACACCGCGCGCTGAGCGGGCCGGTCAGCCCGTTTCCGGGGTCGAGGCGGGCACGATCACCGGCCCCGCTGCGGCAGGACCCGGATTCAGAGGCTGAGAGGCAATCGGATGCACCCGCGCCCCGGCCCTTCGGGTAAGCCCCCAAAACAGCCCCACTCGTCGTTGCAAATGCTCTTTGGGTCCCAAACCCAACTCCGCTTTGCGCCTAGATTGGGGCTGTTTTGGGGGCTTACGCGGGTGCATCCGATTGCCTCTCAGCCTCTCAGCCCTTGGCGTACTGCCAGACCACCGGCGTTTCAACCGGCAGCGCGGCCAGCACTGCATTGGCGGCGTCAAGCAAGCCCTTGGGCAGCGTGGAGACCGCGCTGTCGGCGCCCAGACGGGCGTACCAGTCGAGGTAGCGCTGCACCTGGCGCCGGGTGGCGAAGACTTCAAACGCGCCTTCGGCCGCGCCGTCGGCCAGGCTGCGCGCCATGCGGGCGGCCTGCAGGTGCCAAGCCGGCTTGCGCCGGGGCAGGCCGACTATCGACGGCGCCAGCAGGTAGAGCTCGATCAGGTTGCCCAGCGCCCAGCTGCGCTGGCTCGGTTGCGGCGCGCTGAGGTCATGCAATGCCTGCACCTCGGCCAGATTCCACAGCGCGGCCAGCTCGCGCCCCGGCGCAGCGGCGTCGGCCGCCAGCCGGCCTGCGGCGGCCAGCACCAGACTCAGCGACAGGTACTGCGTGGTCCAGTAGGCAACGCGCTCGCGCTCGTAGCACTTGAAGTAGAGGCCGCGTGCGCGCGCCAAAGCCGCCCACATCGCCGTGCGCTGTGCCTCGCGCTGGGTGGCATCGAGGGTGCGCAGGCAGCGCTGGTAGGCCAGCGCTGCCTCGCGCTTCTCGGTGCTGGCCAGCAGGCCCAGGATGCGGGTGCGCTGCGCATCGTGGCGGTCCATCGTCGACTGCAGCCGCTGCTTGGCAGCGCGCACACGTGCGATCACCTGGTCGAGCGCGTCCATCAGCTCTTTCGCGGTGGGCTCGACCGGGGGTGCCGCCATCGCCGCCATCGCCAGCGCCGCGGCGGCCTTGGTCGCGCGCGCGCGGGGTGGCGGCTGCAGCGGCGCCAGTTGCACGCTTTCGGGCAAGCGCGCCACCACTTCGTCGGCCTGGGCCAATGCGACGTCAATGCTGCGCATCGCGCGCTGGATTTGCGCGCCAGCAAGCTGGGCGCTGAAGTTGGCCGGCAGCGACGAATAGGCGGTGAGGCTGGCCCAGTCATGCGAGGCCGGAAACTCGGCATGCAGTTGGCGGCGCAAGTCGACCAGCACGCTGCGTGGGTCTTCGCCCCACAGCAGGCCGCCGTACAAGGCCTCGACCATGCGCACCGAGCCGCCGAAGGACAAAGGGAACTGTGAGGCAATGACCAGCGGGATGCCGGCCTGGTGCAAGGCATGGGCGATGCTGGCGCCCACGCCGGCCACGCTGCCCACCGCGCCGCTGTTGCAGCTGGCCAAGGTGACCACCGCCGGCCCACGGGCGCTGCCCGCTGCGCCCGCGCCGCCAGCGCCGTCTCCCGCGCGCGAACGGGTCTTGCGCAGTGCGCTGGCCAGGCGCTCGCCGCTGACCACATCGGCCTCGCCATCGGGGTCGCCGGCGCGGTGCAGCATCAGGCCGAAGCGGGTGTCGTAGCCCTCGCGCACCTCGCAGCCATGGGCCAGGATGTGCACATGGGTGAAGGCTGTGGCGGCGCAGGCGGCCTCAATGGCCTCCAGGCTGGCATGGCTGATGACCTGCAGGTGATGGCTGAGCTGATCGGGCCGGCTGACCCAGGGCTCGATCTGTTGGCGCAGCGCCAGCAAATGCGCCAGCGCGGGCACTGGCTCGACGCCGGCAGGCGAGGCCAGCACGCACAGCAGCCGCGTCTCGTCGGGCCAGACCAGCGCGGTCTCGGGCACGCGGTGGGTCTCGCGGGTGATGCAGACCGGGCTTTGTGATTGCAACAACAGCGGCTGGCCGCTGCCCGGGCAGCCCGGTGGTGACAGGGCCAGCTCAAAGGGCAATAGCGCCAACTCGCTGGCCGACAGTACCAGCCGCAGGTGGGTGATGTCCTGCGCGGCGTCGCTGTCACTGTCGGCCGAGCGGCCCATCGCCGCCGGCAGGCCGGGGATGCCTCCCAGCAGCTCGGCCAGCAACCGCGCCGTGTCATGCAACTGGAAGCTGCGCGAGGCTTCGCCCAGCTGGTAGCTCAGCGCGCCCAGCCGGTGCAGCAATTGGTTGTGCTCCAGCGGCATCTGCAGGGTGACCGCCGGGTGGTTTTCGCACAGCGCCAGGTAGGGCGTCAGTGGCGACAGCAGCTGGTTGTGCGCCGGGCCATGGCGCAGCAGTTCGAGGGTGAGGGTGCGCATGGGCGGTGGTAATGGGTTGGCGTGCAGGGCGTGGCGTCGGGCAGGGCGGGGCGGGGCGGGCAGGGCGGCTTGGCCGCCGTCAGCGCGGCTTGGCGACGGCTGGCGCAGCGGCCGCCGCACGGCCAGGCGCAGGCCGGGTGAAGCGTGTGCCAGGTTGCGCCATTGCGCTCAGCGCACCGCCGGCGCCCAACTTGACCTGCTGCAGTTCGGCCTGCGTCGCGCCCTGGGCATCGGTCCAGATCTTGATCACGGTGTTTTGCCGCAGCACGATGTCGGGCGCCGCGTCCAGGTCGGACAGGCTGGCCCTGGCCATCAGCTCAAACCATTGCTTGAAGCGCTGCTTGTCGCGACGCAGTTCGGGCGTGATGCGCATCAGCCTGGCCCAGGTGCCGCTGTTGAAGTAGTGGCCGCTGCCGCGTTGGCGTTTCAGCGAGCGCGCCAGATGGGTGTGGCCGGTGAGCAGCAGGTCGATCTCGGGCGCCACCTTGGCGTCGAACTGGCGAAAGGTGTCGTCGGGCGCAGCGGGGTCGAAGCTGCGGTCCTTGTCGAGAAACTCAAACGCCTCGCGCAGCACCTCGTGCGTGGGCTGGCCGCGCAGCCAGTCCCAGGTGGCGCTCCAGACGCCCAGCTGCTCGGCCTGGCTGCTGCGCACCAGGTCGATCGGCGCCACGCCTTTGGCAAAGGCCAGCTCGACCTCTTTGAGCAGCGCGCGGGCGCTGGCCTCGGGCGCAGCGCTGCTGGCCCAGCTGGGCAAAGCGGGCGCGGCACTGGCCGGCGCGGCGTTGCCTGGCGTCTGTGCGCCCAGAAAGCCGGTGCGCAGCCTCAATGCATCGGCGGCGGTGCGGCTGGCGATGGCCGCAATCTCGCGCAGCCGCGGCACCAGCGCCGGGTTCAAGGCCGACAGCGCGGGAATCACCGCCTGCGTCTCGGGCTTGAGCAGGTCGACAAAGGGGTACTTGGCCTTGATGTCGTTCATGATCTCCACCACCAACTGCGCGCCGGCATTGGGCACCCAGGCTTCGGTGGCCAGGCCGTACTGGCGGTCGCGGGCGATGCGGCGCAGCTTTTCATGGTCGGTGACGTTCCAGGCGTCGATCTCGTTGCCATGCAGACACAGCACGCTGGCGCCGCCGACCTGCAGGCGCACGCCGGTGCCGTCGGTCACCCAGAGCAACCGCTGACGCGCGGCGGCGTCCTGGCCGCAGAGCGCGGCACTGAGTTGCTCGCGCACCCAGGGCAAGGCCAGCTCCAGATCATGGTTGCCGAGGTTGATGATCAGCCGCCGCCGCGGTGTGGCCAACAGCTCGGACAGCGCCTGAAAGACCGGTTTGAAGGCCGGATCGGCGAGCACGCGGGCCAGTTTGACGGCGACGCCGTCGGGGTCGAAGGCGCGCGGCAGGTCTTCGGCCAGAAAGTCAATGAAATCGCCGTTGATCAGCAACGCCGCCTCGCCGTTGGTGCTGGAACTGGCCACCTGGCGCGCCAGCCAGGCCAGCTCAGTGCCCGAGGCAAAGATCTGGAAGCCGGGGCGGCCGCCCAGGTGCAGGTCAGAAACAACCCGCAGTTCATCGAGTTGTAGACAGTCCAGCGCAGCGGCGTCGGGCATCGGGCTTCCTCTGGCTCAGCGCGTTGTGCTGGGCGGCGCGGGCCATGATAGGTCTAGCACACGCCGCGACAACCCCCTACCAGCAGCGGCGCCCTCGCTCTGTTAGCCTTGCGCCCCGGTTGACTAGAAGGAGACGCCAGGTGACCACTCTGCGCAGACAACTGTTGGCCCTGCCCCTGGCGCGTTTGCAGGGCATTCGCCGCGGCATCGAGAAGGAGAGCCTGCGCGCGCTGCCCGATGGCGGGTTGGCGATGACGCCGCACCCGGCGGCGCTGGGCTCGGCGCTGACCCACCCGCGGGTGACCACCGATTACAGCGAATCACAGCTCGAGCTGATCACCGGCGTGCACGGCAGCGTTGACGATGGCCTGGCCGAGCTGACCGAAATCCACCAGGCGGTGTACCGGGCGATCGGCGACGAGCAACTGTGGGTCGGCAGCATGCCCTGCGGCCTACCGACTGACGAGACCATTCCGCTGGGCCGCTACGGCTCGTCCAACGTCGGCCGCGCCAAGAGCATCTACCGCATGGGCCTGGCCCACCGCTACGGCCGGCGCATGCAGACGATCTCGGGCATCCACTACAACTGGTCGATGCCGGGGCTGGACAACGCCCAGCACTTTGCGCTGATCCGCAATTTCCGCCGCCACGCTTTTGTGCTGCTCTATTTGTTTGGCGCCTCGCCCGCGGTGTGCAGCAGCTTTGTCGCCGGCCGCCAGCATGAGTTGCAACCCATCCCCACTGCGCCAGGCAGCCTGCACATGCCCTATGGCACCACGCTGCGCATGGGGCGGCTGGGCTATCAGAGCGATGCCCAGGCCTCGCTGGCGGTCAGCTACAACAGCCTGGAGAGTTATGCCGGCTCGCTGCACGACGCGCTGACCCGGCCCTATCCGCCCTACGAGGCGGTGGGCGTGCGCAACCTGGGCGGCGATTACAACCAGCTCGCCACCACGCTGCTGCAGATCGAAAACGAGTTCTACGGCCTGATTCGGCCCAAGCGCGTGATCCATCCCGGTGAGCGGCCGTTGCACGCGCTGCGCGAGCGTGGTGTGGAGTACATCGAGGTGCGCTGCCTTGATCTCGATCCGTTTGAGCCGGTGGGCATCGCCGCGCCGACCATGCGCTTCATCGACATCTTCCTGCTGCACTGCCTGCTGGCCGACAGCCCGCCCGACACGCCGGCCGAGATCGGCGCGCTGGGCCGCAACCAGCACCGGGTGGCGGCGCGTGGTCGTGAACCCGGCCTGCTGCTTGAGCAGGGCGACCATGCAGTGACGCTGACCGACTGGGCCGGCGAGTTGCTGGCCGAATGCGTGCCGATCGCCGATGCGCTTGACGCCGCCCAGGGCGGCGGCGACAACCGTGCGGCGCTGGAGGCCGCGCGTGCGCTGCTGGCTGCGCCCGAGCGCCTGCCCTCGGCGCGGGTGCTTGACACCATGGCGCGTGATTTTGGCGGCTCGTATGTGCAGTTCATCCGCGCGCAATCGGTGAGCAGCCGCAGCCGGATCTTGGCGCTGCCCTGGAGCGATGCCCAGGCGGCGCGGTACGCCGCGATGGCGGCCGAGTCGGTGGCGGCGCAGCAGCGCATCGAGGCTGCCGATGACATGCCCTTTGAGCAGTACCGCCAGGCTTATCTGTCGCCTGAACGCTTGCAGCCGGCAGCCGCTGCGCTGGTCTGAGGGCCGGCCCGCACCCGAACCGCACCCGATGCGCACCGACATGCATCAGCTGTTTGTGTTTGGCACCCTCAAGCAGGGGTTCTGCAACTTCGCTGTCAACCGCGGCCGGCGCCTGGGCGGCGATTGGGTCACGGTGCAGCCTTATCCGCTGTACATCAGCGGTGCCGACCGCCTGCCCTGGCTGCTGGAGCGGCCGGGCCAGGGTCTGCCGGTGGTCGGCCAGTTGTTCGAGGTCGACGAGGCCATGCTGGCCGAGCTGGACCGCTTCGAGCAGGTGGACGAGCCGCTGTGGTACCAGCGCGGGCGCATCCAGCTGCGGCCGCACCCGGGCGGCCTCGCGTCCGAACCCGTCGACGCCTGGGTCTACTTTGGCGGCGAAGCCGGCTTTGCGGGCGCGCAGGTTCATGCCGGCCCGATGCCCGAGTACACGCTGGCGCTGGCGGCGCAGCACGCTTTCACCATGCGTTAGGTGCTGTAACGGCCTTGCCTTGCCTGGCAAGACGCGCTGGCCTGTGACCTGTTGATGCCCGACCAGAAGCGCATCGGCGGCGGTGCCGGCTGGATCGCTGCCGCAGCGCTGGCCGATGCGGCCGGAATCAAGCTGTCGTCCCACTTGTCACCAAGGTCAGCGCACACCTGCTGGCCGGCCGCCGAACTGCGCACGGGCTGGTGTACCTCGGCTGGGCCGGCCCTATCCTGGCGCGGCCGCAGCCGCAGCCGCAGCCGCAGCCGCAGGCGTGGCTGCTGGCCGGGGTGTGTCGCTCTCGATCTGGCCGTCCACCAGTTCGACCACGCGGTCGCAGCGGTCGGCCAGCCGCGGGTCGTGCGTGACGACCAGGAAGGCGGTGCCGCGCTCGCCGTGCATGCGCCGCATCACGCGGAAGACCTCGTCGGAGCTGGCGCTGTCGAGGTTGCCGGTGGGCTCGTCGGCCAGCACCAGCGGCGGCTCGTTGACGAGTGCGCGCGCGATCGCCACGCGCTGCTGCATGCCGCCCGATAACTCGCCCGGTCGTTTGTGCAGCGCATCGGCCAGGCCCACCGCAGTGAGCATCGCGGTGGCCGCTGCCAGTGCACTGGCACTGACGCGGCCGTCGCGTATCAGCGCCGGCAGCGTCACGTTCTCCAGCGCGCTGAAGGCCGGCAGCAGGTGGTGGAACTGGAACACGAAGCCCAGCGCCTCTCGTCGGCGCAGCGTCAGCGCCTGGTCGTCCAGCGTGCTGGTCTCCTGGTCCAGCAGCCGGTAGCTGCCGGCGCTGGGTTGCTCGAGCAGGCCCAGGATGTTGAGCAGCGTGCTCTTGCCCGAGCCCGACGGGCCGATCAGCGCGACAAACTCGCCGCGCGCCAGGCGCAGATCCAGACCCTTCAGCACCTCGGCCTCGTTCGGCCGCCCCAGGTTGTACGACTTGCGCAGCCCGCTCAGCGCGATCAGCTCAGTGGACGCGTTCACCGGGCCGCTTTCACGACCGCTTTCATGACCGATTTCATGGCCGCTTTCATGGCCGCTCACAGGCGGATCGCCTGCGCAGGGTCCAGCGCGGCGGCGCGCCGGGCCGGTGCCAGCGCCGCCAGCACGCCGGCGACCGTGGCGCCCAGCGCCACCTGCAGCGCCAGCGCCGGCGGCAGCACAATCGAGAACAGCGGCAAGCCGTCGCTGCCGAGCGCAAAGCGCGAGAAGCCTGCGATCAGCGCCGCCGCCA
>JBBQJN010000138.1:0-9805 GCA_038325945.1 Burkholderiales bacterium
CGAGAATCGGCCCCAGCGAGGACAGTTCTTGCCGGATTTGCAGCCCCATAGCCCAGCTATGGGGCAAAAAGACGGTGAGAAATGGACCGCTGCGGTCGATTCGCAGCCGACGCTCCCCAAGCCCGACAGGCTCCTAGGTTCAAGGACATCACCGCCTCATCGCTGGTCAAGATTGCACACTGCGCTGCAATACGAGAGCGGCAAGAGCACGAGAGCGGCAAGAGCAAGGCCATGGCCGGCCAGCCCGACCCGCACCAGCGCGAATGGCGCGCCTTGCTGCGCCGGCTGGAGCCGGGCCCGGCGAGCTCGTTCCGCGATTGATACGGCCCGGGCCAGTGCTGGCCCGCCGCCCGCCCGCCGCTCAACCGCTGCATCGGCCGCACCCTCGGCCGCACCCTCGGCCGCACCCTCGGCCGTGGTCGCAGCCAGGCTACTGAAACTGCTCGACCATGCGTGCCAGCGCCATCGCAAAGGGCTGCTCGAGCAACGGCAGCGTCAGCAGCATGCCGATCAGGCCCACCGAGACGGTGATCGGGAAGCCGACCGAGAACACGCTGATCTGCGGCGCCACGCGCGAGATCACGCCCAACACCAGGTTGACGAATAGCAGCATGCCGATCAACGGCAGCGCAATCCACAGGCCCAGCATGAAGATCTCGGTGCCCCAGTGCAGCGGCTGCACCTTCTGCAAAAAGGCCAGCGGTGTCTCGCCGACCGCAAACACCTCGAAGCTGCGCACCAGTGCGCCGATCATCATCAGGTGGCCGTTGGACAGCACAAACAGAAAGGCCACCATGGTGCCGAAGAAGCGGCTGGTGGCCGTGCCCTGGGAGGCGGTGGCCGGGTCGAAAAAGCCGGCGAAGTTCAAGCCCATCTGCAGGCCGATCAGCTCGCCGCCGAGCTCCACCGCGGCAAACACCACCCGCACCGCGAAACCCATCGTGACGCCGATCAGCACCTGCTGCACCACCGCCATCATCGCCGCGCCGGAGTCGAGCGCGATCACCGGCATCGCCGGCAGGCTGGGCTGGGCGGCAATGGCGATGAACAGCGCCAGCCCGACCTTGACCCGCATCGGCACCGAGCGCTGGCTGAACACCGGCAGGCTGGTCAGCAGCGCCAGCGCGCGGATGAAGGGCCAGAGCAGCGGCGTCAGCCAGGCCAGGATCTGGGCTTCGGTGAGCGAGATCATCGCGACGCCGGCAGCTGACGGCTCAACCGATGGCCGTTGGGATGGCGATCAGCGTGCGCTGGATGTACTCGACCAGCATGGTCAGCATCCAGGGCCCGGCGATCGCCAGCACCGCCACCGCCGCCACCACCTTGGGCACGAAGCTCAGCGTGGTCTCGTTGATCTGCGTCGCGGCCTGGAAGATGCTGACCACCAGGCCGACCACCAGCACCGTGAGCAAGAGCGGCGCTGATACCAGCAGCAGCATGTAGAGGCCTTGCTGGCCGAGGTGAAAGGCTTGTTGGCTGTCCATGAGATGTGGCCCCCAAGACGCCTGCGGCGTCGCCCCCCCGAGGGGGAGTGACCGCCTTGGGGCGGCCCGGCGGCGGTCCTTTTCGTTTGATTTCTGGTTCTTTGCTTAGGTTGCGAACGAGGCGGCCAGCGAGCCGAGCAACAGGTTCCAGCCATCGGCCAGCACGAACAGCATCAGCTTGAAGGGCAGGCTCACCAGCACCGGGCTCAGCATCATCATGCCCAGGCTCATCAGCACGCTGGCGACGATCATGTCGATGATCAGGAAGGGGATGAAGATCATGAAGCCGATCTGGAACGCGCTCTTCAGCTCGCTGGCCACAAAGGCCGGCACGATCACCAGGAAGGGCATCTCGGCCGGCTTGACCTCGGCCGGCACCTTGGCCAGCTTGGCAAACAGCGCCATGTCGCTGTGGCGGGTCTGCTTGAGCATGAACTCGCGCATCGGCAGGCCGGCGCGGGTCACCGCCTCGGTGAAATCGATGGTCTGCGCCTGGTAGGGCTCCCAGGCCTGGGTGTAGACCTTGTCCAGCGTTGGCGACATCACGAAGAAAGTGAGAAACAGGCTCAAGCCGACGATCACCTGGTTGGGCGGCGCGGCCTGCGTGCCCAGCGCCTGACGCAGCAGCGACAGCACGATGACGATGCGGGTGAAGCCGGTCATCATCAGCACTACCGCCGGCAGAAAAGTCAACGCGGTGAAAAACAGCAGGGTCTGGATCGGCACCGAGTAGGCGGTGCCACCGCTGGCCTGGCCGATCAGCAGCGGCAGGCCGGGGCCGGCAGCGGCAGCGGCTTGCGATTGCGCTAAAGCCGCTAGCGGCAGCGCCGATAACACCGACAAGCCCAGCCATTGGCCGGCGCGGCGCGCCAAGGGCAAAAAGCGCAGCAGCGGTTCAGCGCGCATCAACGCTCCCGGGCGAGCTGTCGCGCTTGTGGCGTTGCAGCAGTTGCGCAAACAGCGGCAGCGTGGCGCCGCTGGTCGGTGTCTCGGCCTGCGGCGGCAGGCTGTGCAGGCTGCTGATGCCGGCGGGCGTGACGCCCAGCACCAGCCAGCGGCGGTCATCGCCGCTGCCCACCTCGATCGTGACGATGCGCTGGTTGGGCGCCAGTGCCAGCGCGCCAACCAGGCGCAGCCCCTGGCCGCTGGCCGCGCCGCCCATCGGCGTGCGCTTGAGCAGCCACAGCGCCGCCGGGATCAGCGCCAGGATCAGCAAGAAGGCCGCCAGCGGCCCGAAAAAGGCACCCGAGTTCATGACTTGCTCATGCGCCGCATGCGCTCGCTGGGCGTGACGATGTCGGTCAGGCGGATGCCAAACTTCTCGTTGACCACCACCACCTCGCCTTGGGCGATCAGGTAGCCGTTGACCAGCACATCCATCGGCTCGCCGGCCAGCGCCTCAAGCTCAACCACCGACCCTTGGGCCAGCTGCAGGATGTGCTTGATCGGGATGCGCGTGCGGCCCAGCTCCACGGTCAGCTGCACCGGGATGTCGAGGATCATGTTGAGGTCGTTGCCCGGCGCCAGCTGGCCGCTCGGGCGACCCGAGAAGTTGGCAAACTGCGCTGGGGCCATGGCCGGGCCGGCCAGCTCGCTGGCGGTCTCGGGCAATTGCGGCGAGGCCGACTCGTCCAGTGCGGCGGCCCATTCGGCGGCCATGCGGTCCTGCTCGGTGGTGCCGAGGGCGTTGTCAGTCATGGCTGTCTCCCAACCAGCCCTTGTGGGTGCCGGTCAACATGCGATCGATCTTGATGGCGTTGCGGCCGTTGGAGGTGCCGTAATGGCAATCGAACACCGGCACGCCGTCGACCTTGGCCTGGATCATCGGCAGCAGGTCCAGCTCAATGAAGTCGCCCGCCTTGAAGGCCAGCAACTGCTCGACGGTGGCGCGGGCGGTGGCCAGTTCAGCCACCAGCGGCACGTCGGCGGCCTGGATCTGCGTGCGCAGCAGCTCGACCCAGCGCCTGTCAGGCTCGGCATCACCCTGCAGCGAGCTGTAGAGCACGTCGCGGATGGGTTCAAGCGTGCTGTACGGGATGCAGAAATGCACCGTGCCGCTGATGTCGCCTACCTCCAGCGTGAAGCTGGTGGCCACCACCACTTCGCTGGCCTGGGCCACGTTGCAGAACTGGGGTTGCATCTCCGAGCGCTGGTACTCCAGCTCGATCGGGTAGATGCCGACCCAGGCTTTGCGGTATTCAGTGGTGATGACGCCGACCAGGCGCTCGATCACACGCTGCTCGGTGGCCGAGAAATCGCGGCCCTCGATGCGGGTGTGGTACTTGCCGTTGCCACCGTACATCGCGTCGATCACCGCGAACACCAGCGACGGGTCACAGACGATCAGCCCGCTGCCCCGCAATGGCTTGACGGCGACGATGTTGAAGTTGGTGGGCACCACCAGCTCACGCAGGAAGGCGCTGAATTTGATGACCTTGGCGCCGCCGATCGAGACCTCGGGGCTCTTGCGGATCAGGTTGAAGATGCCCAGGCGGATGTTGCGGGCAAAGCGCTCGCCGATGACCTCCATCGTCGGCATGCGCCCGCGCACGATGCGCTCCTGGCTGGCCAGGTTGTAGTTGCGCACGCCCTCGCTGGCAGCCTCTTCGGGCTCGGGCTTCTGGCTTTCGCCGGTGATGCCCTGCAACAGCGCATCCACCTCGTCCTGCGACAGGATCTGCTGGTTCATGAGAAAGTCTCGAATTCCAGGCCGAATTCCAGGCCGTGTTTCCGGCCAAGGCGCCGCCAGGCGCCAACGGCCAAGTCAAGTGGGCGCCGCGGGTCCGGCTTTGCCGGCCCGCTGGGGCCGCCCCCCTGGGGGGGAGCGCCGCAGGCGCTTCGGGGGGGGGAGAAGATCACTGCACGATGAAGTTGGAAAAGTGCACGGCCTTGACCGGCAGCACTGTCGCAGCGCGCTTCTTCTTTTTCTTCTTGCCCGGCGCGGGCGTCTCTTCTGCATCTTCCTCGCCCTCGTCATCCGCCACGTTGTAGCCCAAGGGGCGCACCGTGGCGTGAAGGATGGACTTGGCCAACTTTTCCTTGCCCTCAAGGGTGAGCAGCTCGGCAGCGGTCTTGTGCGACAAGACCATCAGGATGTTGTTGCGGATCGCTGGCATGTACAGCGCCAGTTGGTCGCTGGTTTTGCTGTTGTCGACCTGCAGCGTGACGCCGATCTGCGCATAGCGCTCGTTCTCGCGGTCGGCCAGGTTGACGGTGAACGGATCGAGCGGCATGAACACCGGCGGCGACTTGGGGTCGACCTTGGCCTGCGCCGGCGCCTCGGCGTGCGCCACGTCCTCGTCGCCGCCCTCGGCGGCCAGCGCAGCCGCTTTCTGCTTCATCATGAAGAGGGCAGCGCCGCCGCCGGCCAGTGCCAGCAGCACCACGGCGGCCAGCACGATGATCATCATCTTCTTCTTGCCGCCCTTGGCGGCAGAGGCGTCGGCAGGGGTTGTGGCAGCAGTGGCGGCGGACATCTTGTGGGCAACTCCAGGGCAAGCCGACGGGCGGCTGATGGGGTGGCCGAACCGGTACGGCGCGTTTCACCCCTTGACGACCGATTATTCGATTCGGTGCCGCCGGCAAAGCCTGGAACAGCGGGGCAAAGCGCGCCGTAATGTGGTGTGTGGTGGCGTGCGGTGGCGTGTGGCGGCGTGTGGCGACGTGTGGCGAGCTGCTGCGGCCTGCCGCAGTGTGCGGTGACCTGCCGCAGCCTGCTGCGCCGCGATCAGGCCACGAGGTCGACCAGGCCCCGGCGCGCCGCATCGCGCAGGGGGGCGGCTGCATGGGCCGCAGTCTCCGCGCCCTGGCGCTGCTCGCTGCTGCGCGCGGCCGGCTGGGGCGGGTCGCTGCCAGCGTCCTGGCGGCCCGGTGACTGCTGGAATACGCCGCCGCCGGCCAGCGTCAGCCCGGCGTCCTGCAGCGCGCTGGCCAGCGCCGGCAGCGAAGCTTCGATCACCGACCGGGTATGCGCCAGATCGGCCTGAAAGTCGACCCGCGCGGCCTGGCCGTCGAGCACGATCTGCACCGAGATCGGCCCCATCTCGGCCGGGTTGAGCTGTAGCAGCGCCGTCTGCACGCCGTCGCGCGCCAGCAGGCTGATCTGCGTGCCCAGCGTGGGCGCAAACAGCGGGCTGTCCAGTGGCACCGGGATCAGTGCCTGGGCCGGGGCTGGTGCCGCAGCGCCATCGACGCTGGCCAGGCCGACGACCGCTGCCGTTGCGGCCAACGCGCCAGCGCTGGACAAGGCGTTGGCATCGATGCCGCGCGGCGCGCTGTCGATAGCCGCCGGCTGCAGCTCCGGCGTTGGGCTGCGCGCATCGGGCTGGTCGTCGCGCGCGACATCGCGCCCGCCCGGGCCTGGCGGCAACGCCAGCTGCTCGGCCTGGGCGCGCAACGAGGCCATCGCCGTGTCGGGCCGGTGGCCGGCCGCCGCTGCATGGCCCGGTAGCGCCGAGACGCCAGTTGGGTGGTCGTCGATGTCGCTGTTCGCGCCGTCGACGCCGCTGCCGGTCTGCAGGGCAGGGCGAGCCAGCGACTGGGCCAGGCTGGCCACCGCCGCTTGGGCCGCCAGGGCGGTTGCGCCCAGGCCGGTTGCCAGTGCCCGGCCCGCATCGGTGCCGCCCGCTGCCGCTGCCGCTTGCGCAGGTGCAGGTGCTGGGCGAGTGCCGGGGCCGTTGCCGAGCAAGGCAGCGTTGGCGGCGAGGGCCGCGTCCGCAGCCGTCGTCGCCGCAGCGGGCGCCACCGGCAGTTCACCGGGGCGGTTCAGCCGTGGCAGGTCTTGGTCGCCACCGTCGGTCGACTCTGCCCGGGCCAGCGCTTGCCGGGCTTGCAGCCACGGCTGCGCTGCGGCGGGCTCGGCTTCGGCTTTGTCGACTTTGTCGACTTGTTCAAGCTCGCTGCGGCGGTTGGCGTCGCGCGTTTCGGCCAGGTCTTGCTCGCTTGCTTGCGCTTTGCCAGCGCCCGCAGCCTGCGGCGCTGTGGCGAACTGGCGCTGCTCGGCCTGGCGTTGTGCCAGTTGGCGCTGGCTGGCCTGGCGCAACTGGGTCTGCTGCTGCATCAGCTTGGCAAAGCCGGTGTCGGCGACGGCGTCGTCGCGGCTCTTGGGCTCACGCGAGCGCTTGGCGCTGGCATCGGCGGCGGCGGGCGTGGTCTGCAGTGCGTTGAGCATGTTCATGGGCGTCGGCTGTTCTTCAGAGGAGGGTGCTGTCCTGCGCCTGGCGGGCACGGCCGGTGGCGGCGGCGCGCTGGGCGGCTTCGTCGGTGCTGCGCTGGTCGCGCCGTTCGGCCAGTTGCGACAGCTCGGCCTGGCGGCGCTGCATCAGCTTGCGCACCAGGGCCACGCGCTGCTCGCGGGCCATCAGCACGCTGCGCGCCTGTTGCACGCGGTTGCCGAGCTGCTGGGTGTTGAGCTGTTGGTGATGGATGGCCTGGTCCAGCCGCTGGCCAAAACCGCGCTGGCAATGCAGCAGCTCGGGCGTGCCCGATTGGCGAAAGTGCGTGGTCCAGCGCTGGTCGTATTCGCCGCGGTAGTCGTGCAGCTGGCGCGACTGGGTCTCGGCCTGCAACACCATGGCCTCGGCCTGGTGCAGCACCTGGGCGGCGGTGTCGCGCTCGCCCTCGGCCTGGGCCAGCAGGTTCTGCAGCAAGCTGACGGAAGCTTGGGTCATCGGCGTGCGGCGGCTCAGGCGCCAACCAGGCGGGCCAGCAGCGACTGGCTCAAGCCCAGCGGCGCCGGGTCGTGCATGTCCTGCTGCAGCAGCGCCATCAGCTGCGGCTGCAACTGCATCGCCAGGTCCAATTCGCTGTCGTGGCCGGGCTGGTAGGCGCCCAGCTGGATCAGGTCGCGGGCCTTGTTGAGCTTGGCCAGCAGGCTGCGCGCACGCCGCGCCGCTTCTTGCTGTTCGCGCGGTGCGACGTTGCTCATCACCCGCGAGATCGAGCGTTCAACGTCGATCGCCGGAAAGTGGCCGGCCTCGGCCAGCTCGCGCGACAGCACGATGTGGCCGTCCAGGATGCCGCGGGCGGCATCGGCGATCGGGTCCTGCTGGTCATCGCCTTCGCTGAGTACGGTATAGATCGCGGTGATCGAGCCGACGCCGTTGAGGCCGTTGCCCGAGCGCTCAACCAGCTGCGGCAGCTTGGCAAAACAGCTGGGCGGATAGCCTTTGGTAGCCGGCGGCTCGCCGATGGCCAGCGCAATCTCGCGCTGCGCCATGGCATAGCGCGTCAGGCTGTCCATCAGCAGCAGCACATGGCGGCCTTGGTCGCGAAAGTGCTCGGCCACTGCGGTGGCGTAAGTGGCGCCCTGCATGCGCACCAGCGGTGGTGAGTCGGCCGGTGCGGCCACCACCACGCTGCGCGCCAGGCCGTCTTCGCCGAGGATGTCCTCGATGAACTCCTTGACCTCGCGGCCGCGTTCACCGATCAGGCCGACGACGATGACATCGGCTTCGGTGTAGCGCGCCATCATGCCCAGCAGCACCGACTTGCCGACGCCGGTGCCGGCAAACAGGCCCAGCCGCTGGCCGCGGCCCACGGTGAGCAGGGCGTTGATGGCGCGCACGCCGGTGTCGAGCGGCCGGCGCACCGGGTCGCGGTCCATCGCATTGATCGGACGGCGCGTCATCGGCTCGTTGCGCACATGCTGCAGCGGCCCCAGCTTGTCCATCGGCACGCCATGGGCGTCGACCACCCGGCCCAGCAGGCCGTCACCCATCGCCAGGTGCAGGCCGCGGTCCTCGCTGCGGCGCCACAGCGCGTTGTCGCGGCCCAGCTGGGGCGGCGCATGCTGGATGGCACGCGGGCTGACCAGCGCGCCGCTGGAAAGGCCGTGCAGCTCGCCGGTGGGCATCAGAAAGGCGCGGTCGCCATTGAAGCCCACCACCTCGGCCAACACGCGCGCGCCGCCGTCGCCGTGCACCTCGCAGACCGCGCCCACCGGGGCGCGTACGCCGGCCGCCTCAAGCACCAGGCCGGTGACACGCACCAGCGTGCCCTGGGTCAGCAAGGGCGCCTGCACCGCGGCGTGCGCCTGCAGATCCATCAGATAGTGCTGCCAGCGCTGCCATCGCGGCGACGCGCCCAGGCTGTCTTGCGGTTCGATCACGCGTCGCCGCCTGGCTCGGCCGGCTGCTCAGCCTGGTCGTCCCAGGCGATGCCACTGCCCAGCGATTGGGTGGCCTGCAGCCAGCGCGTGGCGATGCGGGCGTCGATGACGCCGACATCGGATTCAACGCGGCAGCCACCTCGGGCGATCGTCGATTGCGACAGCAGCCGGGCGCCGCGTGCGCTCAAGGCCTCTTCGCAGCCCTGGGCCACCAGCGCATGGTCGTCGGGGTGCAGTTGCACGGTGATGTGGCGTGCACTCATCAGCACGGCGTTCACCGCCTCTTGCGCCACCTGTGCGATCAGCGCCGGGCGGCTGCCGAGTTCACTGCGCACCACCTGGCGCGCCAGCTCAGTGGCGACACGGGCCACGCTCAGTGCCATCTGTTGCTCGAGCTGGCCGAGCTCGTCGTCCAGCGACTTCAGCACCAAGGCCACCTGGGTGCTGGTCTGGCTGGCAAAGCTCTGCTTGAAGCTGTCCAGCGCCACCAGGCCGTCGCGGTAGCCGTCCTGGTAGCCCTGTTGTCGCGCCGCTGCCGCCTGGGTTTGCAGCTCGGCCTGCCATTCGGCGCGCAGGGCGTCGGTGCTGGCCGCGTTGGCTCTGGCCGCTGCGGCGGCAGGCGTGTCGGCAGATCCTGGGAATCCGGTGCCCGGCCAGGCTGCTGCGGCCGGCGCCGCTGTGCTCGCGCGCTGGCCGGCGACATGCGCCGACGCATGCGGCGAGCCCGGTTGCGCCGGCTGCACAAAGGCTGGCGGCTCGGCAAAAGCACCGGGCTGCCAGGCGGCAAAGCCCTTGAGCTCCTCACGCGGGATGAAGCGGGTGTAAGTGCTCATGCCCGGCCTTGTCAGCGGCGGCGGCGGCGATTGGTGCAGCCGCTCGCTGGGGCTGGGGCGTCTGTTAGACGAAGTCATCTGCGCCTCCGCTGGCAATCACGATCTGGCCTTCGTCGACCAGTCGACGCACGATCTTGAGGATTTCCTTCTGCTCGGCCTCGACATCCGAGACCCGCACCGGGCCGCGGCCCTCAAGGTCTTCGCGCAGTGTTTCGGCGGCACGGCTGGACATGTTCTTGAACACCCGCTCGCGCAGCTCCGGCGTCGCGCCCTTGAGCGCCAGCACCAGCGACTCGCTCTGCACTTCCTTGAGCAGCGACTGCACGCCCTTGTCGTCGAGCTTGATCAGGTCGTCGAAGCCGAACATGTTGTCCATCAGC
>JBBQJN010000139.1:0-9766 GCA_038325945.1 Burkholderiales bacterium
GCTGGTGGTGTTGCAGGTATCGTCGCTGGCGGTCGGCCTGCTGGCGCTGATGCTGCTGGTGCTGCTGCGCACCGACCTGATCTCGGCCTGGCGCGCCGCCACACCGGCCGATGCGCCGAATCGATTTGTCATCAATTTACAGCCCGAGCAGGGTGAGGCTTTCCAGGCGGCGCTGAAGGCCGCCGGCGTGCAAGGCTATGACTGGTATCCGATGATTCGCGGCCGCCTGGTGGCGATCAATGGCCGCGAGGTGGTGCCCGGCCAGTACAGCGACGCGCGCGCGCAGCGCTTGGTCGAGCGTGAGTTCAACCTGAGCCATGCGGCGCAGATGCCAGGTCACAACCAGCTGACGGCGGGCCGCTGGACGCCCGACGAAGCCGATGGCCTCAGCGTTGAGGAGGGTCTGGCTCAGACCTTGGGCTTGAAGCTGGGCGACCGCATGCGCTTCGACATCGCCGGCATCCAGCGTGAAGGCCGTGTCAGCAGCCTGCGCAAGGTTGACTGGGGTTCGATGCGGGTCAACTTTTTTGTGATGTTTCCGTTGGCCCGCATGGACGATGTGCCGCTGAGCTACATCAGTGCCTTCCGCGCGCCGGTCGACCAGCCGGCCTTTGACCGCGAGCTGGCGCGGCAGTTTCCCAACCTCACCAATGTGGATCTGTCGGCCTCGCTGGCGCAGGTTCAAAAGGTGCTGGACCAGGTGGTGCGGGCGGTGGAGTTCTTGTTCGGCTTCACGCTGGCTGCCGGCCTGGTGGTGCTGTTTGCCGCCGTCAGCGCCACGCGCGAGAACCGGGCGCGTGAATATGCGGTGATGCGCGCGGTGGGCGCCAGCAGCACACTGCTGCGCCAGGTGCAGCGCGCCGAGTTGCTGGGCGTGGGCGCACTGGCCGGCCTGCTGGCTGCGGTGGCGGCGGTGCTGCTGGGCGGCGGCCTGGCGCGCCAGGTGTTTGACTTTGCCTGGGCACCGTCGCCCTGGGTGCCGCTGGTCGGCATGCTTGCCGGCGCACTGCTGGCACTGGCGGCGGGCTGGTGGGGGCTGCGCGAGGTGCTGCGCCGGCCGGTGATGGATACGCTGCGCCGCGCTCCTGAGTAGCCGAGTAGCCGAGTATCTTCCGGCCCCGACAGGCTCCTAGCTGGATTAGAACGATTCCCAGTCGTCGTCGGCGGTCTTGCGCGCAGCGGCGCCGGCCGTGGGTCCGGTTCCGGTTCCGGCTCCGACTCTGGTCTTGGCCTTGGCCTGCTGGATCGCCTTGGCGGCGGCTGCGGCGGGGCGCAGCGGCGCGGCCAGTGGCGTTGGCCGGTTCAGCGGCGCCCGTGCGCCAGGCGTGGCCAGCGGCGCGTCGCTGCCCGGCTGGCGCAGAAAGACGTCGACCACGCGGGCCAGGCGCTGCGCCTGCTCGCGCAGGCTCTCGGCGGCGGCGGCGCTCTGTTCCACCAACGCGGCGTTTTGCTGCGTCATGCGGTCAAGCCCGGCCACCGCGCCATTGACCTGTGCCAGCCCCGTGCTCTGCTCGCTGGAGGCGGCGGTGATCTCGCCAATGACGTCGGTCACGCGCTGCACGCTGGCAACGATCTCGCCCATCGTGCTGCCGGCGTCCTTCACCAAGCGGGCACCGGTGGCCACCTGGGCCACGCTGGTGCCGATCAGGCCCTTGATCTCGCGCGCCGCCTCGGCGCTGCGCTGGGCCAGGTTGCGCACTTCGCTGGCCACCACGGCAAAGCCGCGGCCTTGCTCGCCGGCGCGTGCGGCCTCAACCGCCGCGTTGAGCGCCAGGATGTTGGTCTGGAAGGCGATGCCGTCGATGGTGCCGATGATGTCGGCGATGCGCCGCGAGGCCTGGTGGATGCCGTCCATCGTGCTCACCACCTGGTTGACAACCTCGCCGCCGCGCTGCGCCACGCTCGACGCGCTGGCGGCAAGCTCGAATACCTGGGTTGCGGCCTCGGCGCTCTGACGCACGTTGCCGGTGAGCTGCTCCAGCGCGCTGGCGGTTTGCTGCAGGCTGGACGCCGCCTGCTCTGTGCGCTGGCTGAGGTCGGCGTTGCCGCTGGCCACCTCGCTGCTGGCAACCTGGATCGATTCGGTGGTTTGCCGCACCTGGCCAACGATGTCGCGCAGCGCGTCGCGCATGGCGGCGAGCGAGCGCTGCACCGCGCCGATCTCGTCATCGCGGCGGGTAGGGATAGGCGCCTCCAGGTCGCCCTCGCCGATGCGGCGCGCGGCCTCGGCCAACTGCTCCAGCGGCCGGCAGACCGCACCCACCAGCAGCCAGGTGGCGAGCGACAGTCCGGCCATCATCAGCGCCAGCACGGCCGCCACGGCATAGGTTGATGTCAGCTGCGCGGCGCTGGTGTTGGCGCGGACTGTTGCGGTGTGTGCGCGCTGCAGATCCACATAGGTCTGCTGCGCGGCCAGGTAGGCGTTGGCGGCGGGCAGCACCTGGGCGCTGAGTAAGGCCTTGCCGGTAGCTGCGGCGGCTGCGCCGGCCTCGGCGCGAGCCTTGCTGGCGGCCTCGCGTGCCGCGATATAGGTTTTGCGGGCCTGCGCGACGAGCTTGAGCTGGGCGTGCTCGTCCGCCTCGGTGGCGGCGGCGTCAACGCGCTTCTGGATGACGCTGATGCTGGCGCTGTTGGCGGCGATCTCGGGTGCGAGCAGCGCTTCGAGCCCGGCGTCGCTGCTGACCAGGCCGGCCGTCACCCGCGCCACACTGGACTGGGTCAGGCCGCGCCATTCGGCGGCGTCGAGCAGTTTGGCCTCGCTGGTCTGCAACTGCTGCTCGGCGGCTTGGATCTGGCCTTGGGTCTGCAGCGACACGGTGGCGGTCAGCAGCAGCAGCAGGCTGCCGACGGCCAGCGTGGGCAGCCAGAGTCGGGTAGCGATTCGAAGTGTCATGGTGGCTTCCAGGGCGGCTCGGGTCGAAAGTGGCAATGGCGGCGACGCGGCGGCGGCGCGCTCAGTGCGCGGGCACTTCGATCAGACCCATGGCCGGGCTGCTCATCAGGGCGTCGATGTCCAGCAGGATCAGCATGCGCTCGGCAACGCTGCCGATGCCGGTGATGAAGTTGCTGTCGCTGCCGCCGTGCAGCTGCGGCGCAGCTCGGATGTGGTCGCTGACCAGCTCCAATACATCTGACACCGAATCAACCACCGCGCCCACCACCCGGCCGCGCAGGTTGAGCACGATGACCACGGTGAATTGGTTGTACTCGGCGCTGTCGCAGCCCAGTTTGAGCCGCAGATCGACGATCGGCACGATGATGCCGCGCATGTTGATCACGCCCTTGAGGAAGGTTGGCGCGTTGGCGATGCGCGTGGGTGCTTCGTAAGAGCGGATTTCCTGCACGCGCAGGATGTCGATGCCGTATTCCTCCTGGCCCAGCTTGAAGGTCAGGTACTCGCCGGCGCCGGCAACAGCGCCGGCAACAGCGCCGGCCTGCGCGGCGCGCTCGGCTTCGGATTGGGCCACTCGGGTGGCGTCGGTGATCATGTCCATGGCAGGGGGCTCCGAAAGCGGTAATACGGCAAGCAGGGAAGGGCGTTTGTGGGGCGTTCGTCAGGCGTTCGGCGGGCGTATGTAGGGCGCATCCAAGGGACTTATCGGCCGATCCGGCGCCGCTTTGAGGGCCGCGCTGTGATCGGGCCGAAGATCAGTGCCGGCTGCGGTGCACCAGCGCGGCAATGTCGAGGATCAGCGCTACGCGGCCATCGCCCAGGATGGTGGCGCCGCTGACGTCGGGCACCTTGCGGTAGTTGGCCTCCAGGTTCTTCACCACCACCTGCTGCTGGCCCAGCAGTTCGTCAACCAGCAGCGCAACGCGGCTGCCCTCGGCCTCCACCACCACCATCAACTGACCGGCCGGTTGGCCCTCAGCCCGCGGCACCTGGAAGCGTTGCTGCAGGTCAATCACCGGCATGTAGTCGCCTCGCACCTCGACCAACCGGCCGCTGCCGACCAGGGTCTTGAGCATGCCGGGCTGGACCTGGAACGACTCAACCACCGAGGCCAGCGGCAGGATGTAGCAGTCGTCGGCCACCGACACGCTCATGCCGTCGGTGATGGCCAGCGTCAGCGGGAGCCGCACCTTGACACTCATGCCCAGGCCCTCGGCCGAGTCGATCTCGACCGTGCCGCCCAGTGCGCTGATGTTCTTCTTCACCACGTCCATGCCAACGCCGCGGCCCGAGACATCGGTCACCACCTCGGCGGTGGAGAAGCCGGGCGCGAAGATCAAATTCCAGACCTCGTTGTCGCTCATGCTGTCGGGCGCAGCCAGGCCGCTGTTGCGCGCCTTGCGCAGCAAGGCGTCTCGGTTCAGGCCGCGGCCATCGTCGCGCACCTCGATCAGGATGCTGCTGCCCTGGTGGCTGGCGGCCAGCGTCAGCCGGCCCTGCGCCGGCTTGCCACGGGCCAGGCGGTCGGCGGGCAGCTCGATGCCGTGGTCGCAGCTGTTGCGCAGCAAGTGGGTCAGTGGGTCGATGATCTTCTCGACCATGCCCTTGTCCAGCTCGGTGCTCTCGCCCAGTGTGACCAGCTCAACCTGCTTGTCCAGGCGCGAGGCCAGATCACGCAGCATGCGCGGGAAGCGGTTGAAGACCATCGACATCGGCATCATGCGGATCGACATCACGGCGGCCTGCAGATCGCGGGTATTACGTTCCAGGTCGGCCAGGCCGGCGCTCATCTCCTGGCCTTGCGCCTTGGCATGCTGGGCCAGCATGGCCTGGGTGATGACCAGCTCGCCGACCAGGTTGATCAGCTGATCTACCTTGTCCACCGAGACCCGCAGCGAGGCCGCCTCGGGCGTGCTCTCGCTGCGCGGGCCGGCGAGCGTCGTTGCTGCGGCCGCCGTGTTGACCGCTGCCGGTGGTGCGGCCGGCGCAGCCGCCGTCTGCGGCGCGCCCGGCGCGCCGTCGTAGAAGCCGTAGCCCGGCCCCAGCGGCCGCAGGCTGACGGCATCGCGCGAGGCATGGAAGCTGAACAAGTCCATCAGGTCGCTGTCGCTGCTGCGGGTGATGACCTTGAAGCGGCGCAGGCCGTCGGCCGCGCGGCCGCCATCCAGCGGCTCGATCTGGCCGAGGTCGCTGATCTCCTGGAACAACTCGATCAGGCTGTCGGCGAGGCTGGCGTCGGCGGTGGTGTCGACGCGCATCTCCAGCAGTCGCGGGCCGTCGCCAGCGGCGTCGGCCGTGGCGGCCTGATTGGCTGGCGGTTTTGTCGCCACTGGGCTATGCGCCCCGGCCGGCGGTGCCGCGCCGCCGCAGCAGTGGCGCAGCTGCGCCAGCAACTCGGCGGTATCGGGTGCCGCCTGGCCGTTGCCCTGGTGGCAGGCCAGCTGGGCCTTGAGCGCGTCGCCTGCGATCAGCAGCAGGTCAACCATGCGTGGTGCCGGCGCCAGCTCGTGGCGGCGCAGCTTGTCGAGCAGGGTCTCCATCTCGTGGGTCAGCTCGGCAACATCCTGGAAGCCGAAGGTGGCCGCGCCGCCCTTGACGGAATGGGCGCAGCGAAAAATCGCGTTGAGCGCCTCGTCGTCGGCGGCCTGCAAGTCCATGCCCAGCAGCCGCTGTTCCAGCGCCTGCAGGTTCTCGTCGGCTTCCTCGAAGAAGACCTGGTGGAACTGCCGCAAATCAATGCCGGCAGCCTGGTTGGCGCGTTCGCCGGGGGTTTCAGCCATGCACAACTCCGATGTTCAGCTGGGGGTGGGCGCGGCGCATCAGCGCACCACCTGGTTGATGACTTCGATCAGCTTGGCGGGATCGAAGGGCTTGACCATCCAGCCGGTGGCGCCAGCGTCGCGGCCAGCGGCCTTCATCTGCTCGCTCGATTCGGTGGTCAGGATGACGATCGGCGTCAGCGCAAAGCGCGGGCTCTGGCGCAACTTGCGGGTCAGCGAGATGCCGTCGAGCCGAGGCATGTTCTGGTCGGTCAGCACCAGGCTGAAGTCGCGCTGGCTGGCTTTTTCCAGTGCGTCCTGGCCGTCGACCGCCTCGACCACCTGAAAGCCGGCGCTCTTGAGGGTGAAAGCCAACATCTGGCGCATGGAGGCCGAGTCGTCGACAGCAAGAATTGAGTGCATGAAGGTCTCCGGGGATCACCGGGTTGTCGGCCTGCCAGCGCCAAACTTGACCCTGCACCGCAGCCGGCCGGCCAGGCATCCGGCCTGGGCCGGCGTTTTGCCATACTTGGCCCATGCTGGCCACCCCTTCCCCTCGCCCCAGGCCACGCCAAGCCGAGCGGGCGCTGCGCGTGCTGCACCTCGAAGACAACGAGCCCGATCACGGCCTGGCGATGCTGCATCTGCTGCGCGCCGGGCTCGGCCCCGAGGTATTGCGGGTCGACAGCGAAGCGGCTTTTCGCGCCGCCCTGGCCAGCCAGGAGTGGGACGTTGTGCTGTCGGACTTCAACCTGCCGGGCTTTGACGGCTTGCGTGCGCAGCAGATCCTGCGTGACAGCGGCCAGGACCTGCCCTTCATCCTGGTCTCGGGCGAGATCGGTGAGGACACGGCGGTGGCTGCGATGCGCAATGGCGCCAGCGACTACTTGCTGAAAAACAACCTGGCGCGGCTGGCGCCGGCGGTGGAGCACGCCATCGCCGCCCACCGTGACCGCCTGGCCCGGGCCGAGGCCGACCGTGAGCTGGCGGCCAGCCGGCAAAGCCTGTCGGAGCTGGCCCAGCATTTGCAGACCAGTGTGGAGATGGAGCGCGCGGCGATTGCCCGCGAGATCCATGACGACGTCGGCGGCAGCCTGACAGCGATCAAGTTTGACCTCGCCTGGATCGGCCGCCATGTGCCCGACCCCGAGGTGCAGCAGCGCGTGATCGACGCACTCGACACGGTGGCGCATGCCATCGAGGCCAGCCAGCGCATCATGCACAACCTGCGCCCGGCGATCCTGGAGCAAGGCCTGGTGGCGGCGCTGCAATGGATGACCGGCCAGTTCGAGAGCCGCAACACCCTCACCACGGTGTTTCGCACCAGCCATGAGAGCATGCAGTTGCCCGCCGGCGTGCCGCTGGTGGCCTACCGCTTTGCGCAGGAGGCGCTTACCAATGTCAGCAAGCATGCCCAGGCCAGCCGCGTGATGGTCGATCTGTCGATGAGCCGCGGTGTGTTGTCGCTCGAAGTCAGTGACAACGGCGTCGGCCTGGAGCAGGCCGATCTGGCCAAGGCGCGCAGTTTTGGTCTGCGCGGCCTGCACGAGCGCGCCAGCACCGTGGGCGGCTGGGTTGATTTGTCCAGCAACGTCGGCGGCACGGTGCTGATGTTGTCGGTGCCGATGCGCCGCGCCGATGGCCAGGCCGACTTCGACCAGGACGACGACCACGACCACGACCTCTCCGACTGGGGCACGCTGTGATCTCGGTGATCCTGTGTGACGACCATGCCCTGATCCGCCGCGGCATCCGCGACACCCTGGCCGACGCACGCGACATCCAGGTGGTCGGCGAGGCCGGCGACTACGGTGAACTGCGTGGTCTGCTGCGCAGCCTCGCCGCTGGCACGGGCACAGGTGCCGGCCAGCCGGTGCGTTGCGACGTGCTGGTGCTCGACATCAACCTGCCCGGGCGCAGCGGCCTGGACGTGATGCACGCGCTCAAGGACGAGGGCTCGGCGCTGAAGGTGCTGGTGGTCAGCATGTACCCGGAAGACCAGTACGCGATCCGCGCGCTGCGCGCCGGCGCCTACGGCTATGTCAACAAGGGCGGCGATCCGCAGCAACTGGTGCAGGCGGTGCGCACGGTGGCCCAGGGCCGCAAGTATGTGACGCCCGAGATCGCGCAGATGCTGGTCGAGAGCCTGACCACCCCGGTGGCTGAGAACGCCCATGACAAGCTCAGTGACCGTGAACTGCAGACCCTGGTGATGATTGCCTCGGGCAAGCGTTTATCCGACATCGCCGAGCAACTGACGCTGAGCCCGAAGACCGTCAGCGTCTACCGCGCCCGCGTGCTGGAAAAACTGGCCTTGCAGAACAACTCCGAGCTCACCGTCTACGCCATCCGCAACGGGCTGGTCGGCGACTGAGCTTCGGTGCCGGGCCGCCGCCCTGCGGCTCAGGGTGACGCGGCAGCGCAGATCGGCGTGCCGGTGATCGATTCTTTCGGCGCGCACAGGCTGGCGCGGCCAAGCTGGCCCAGCTGAACCTGCAGCTGCTGGCCCGCGCGCGAGGCAAACCGCGCCTGGCCGGCCGTGCCGATACGCGTGCCGTTGCGGTGGTCCAGTGCCATGGCCTGGGCGTCCATCAGCAGCACGCCGGGAAAATCGGCGGCCACCACGCGTTTGATGACAGCGGCGGTGGCGGTGGTGGAGGCGGTGGCGGTGTTGCGGCAGTCAATCGATGGCTCGGCGCTCAGCGCATAACACCACTGCGCACCTGGCTGAAAGCTCAGGTGCACCGGTGTGGCCAGGCGGCTGGCCTGCTCGCGGGCCAGGCCGATGTCGGCCTGCAGTTGCTGGGCTGCTGCCAGCAATTGCCCGCGCGCGGCCATGGCGTTGAAGGTCGGCAGCAGCGCGGCCAGCAACAGGCCGACCATAGCCAGCACGATAGCCAGCTCGATCAGCGTGAAGCCATGGCCGGGCCTGCCCTCCGGTGGGGGCGCGCTGCCCGCTCTGGTCACAAGCTCAGCCCAGCGACAGCAGGCGCCGGCGCTTCTGGGTCTGGTCGATGTAGCGCTGCAACAAGCGTTCATTGCTGCCGTCGCGCTGCAGGATCTCGCAACCCAGCCGCAGGCCCGCTGCGGCGGTCAGGCTGGAACTGACATGCTGGATGCGCAGCGTCAGCTGCAGCGCGGTGTCGGCGTCGAGTTCGAGCCGCACACCGTTGATCACCGAGCCGGGTTGCAGCGGCGGCACGTCGTTGGGCAGCAACAGCGCGCAGCCGCTGATGCTGATGTCGGCGATGCGCAGTGACAGCTGCATGTCGGGCAGGCTGGGATGGCGCAGCAGCGCCGTCGGCGCGCCACGTTCCAGCGTGCGCACGCGATAGGCGGTGCGGCGTTGAAAGCGGTAGACATGGCGTGGCAGGCGGGCCTGCAACGCGGTGGCCTTGTCGCCATGCACCAGCACCAGGTCGCGCAGCTCAAACTGCAGCTTCACTGAGGCCAGGTAGGCCACGGCGGTGGCCTCGTTGGCCTCCACCAGGCCGGGCAGCCGGGGGTCGCCGGTTTCCACGTCGAAGGCGATGCGCTGGCCGGGTGGGTCGACCGTCAGCAGCGTGGCGCCCAGGCTTTGGCCTTCGGGTGAGGCCAGCGATACCACGACGGCCGCCTCGCGCAACTCGTGCAGCAGGGCCAGCACTTGATGCGGGCCTTTGCTGCGAAAGCTCGCATCGGGTTCGCCCTCGGGCTCAAGGCCTGGCAGCGCCAGCAGGGAGTCGAAAAAGGCCATGGCAGCTTGGCGGGGCGGGTGCAGGCTGGCGGCTCAGTGCAAGGTCTTGGACTGGCCGTTCATCATCATGTCGAGGTCGTCCAGCCAGGGTTCGGCCAGGTTGCGGATCTCGGCATCGTTGACCAACACGCGTTTCATGATGCGCGACTTGAGCTGGCTTTCGTCGCGGCTCAGCGCATTGCTCTGGGCGGCGTTTTTCAGCTGGCTGATCAACAGCACACAGGCGCCTTCAAGCTTGATGACATGGTCCCAATTGCCGGCGCGGGCGGCATCCAGCATGTCGGCGCTGGCTTTTTCGATGGCTTCGTAATAACTCATGAGGCTGCTGTTCATGGCATGGGGCTCGCTGGCTAGGCTGCGCTGGGCGCGCCGCCTGGT
>JBBQJN010000140.1:0-9754 GCA_038325945.1 Burkholderiales bacterium
CGTGCCAGCGGCGTTCTGCTGCATCCCACCTCGCTGCCCGGACCACATGGCAGTGGTGATCTCGGTCCGGCGGCCTATGAATTTGTCGACTGGCTGCAACATGCCGGGCAGACCCTCTGGCAGGTGCTGCCACTGGGCGGCATCGGCCCCGGCAACTCGCCCTACATGAGCAGTTCGGCCTTCGCCGGCAATGTGCTGCTGATCGACCTGGCTGAACTGCAACAGCGTGACTGGCTGTCGGCCAGCGCCCTGGCCCAGCCGCCGGCCGCAGCCGCAGCCGAGCCCAGGCGCATCGATTTCGCCAGCATGGTCGATTGGCGCATGCGCTCACTGGCGCAGGCCGCTACGCAGTTCGCGCAAGCGGCATTGCCGGATGACCGCGCCGACTTCGATGCCTTCTGTGCCCGCGAAGCCTGCTGGCTTGACGATTACGCCCTGTTCATGGCGCTGTGCGAGGCCACGCAGGGGGCCGATTGGAGCGGCTGGCCGGCTGGCCTGGCCACTCGCGAAGCGCCCGCCCTGGCCACAGCGCGCGCCGAACATGCCGACGCTATGCGCTTCTGGCAGTTCTGCCAATGGTGCTTCTTCCGCCAGTGGGCAGCGCTGCGGGCCTATGCCCACGGTCGCGGCGTCAAAATCATCGGCGACGCGCCCATCTTCATCGCCTACCAGAGCGCCGAAGTCTGGGCGCGGCAGGACCTGTTTGAACTCGACACCCAAGGCCGGCCCACGGTGGTGGCTGGCGTGCCGCCCGACTACTTCTCGGCCACCGGCCAGTACTGGGGCAACCCGCTGTACCGCTGGCCGGCCCATGCCGCCGAGGGCTATGCCTGGTGGATCGAGCGCATCCGCCACACGCTGAAGATGGTCGATATCGTGCGCATCGACCACTTTCGCGGCTTTGCCGACTATTGGGAAATCCCGGCCAGCGCGCCCACGGCAATCCATGGCCGCTGGGTAAGCGGCCCCGGCATTGCGCTGTTCCAGGCCATCGAGGCCGCGCTGGGCCCGATGCCGCTGATCGCCGAGGATCTGGGCGTCCTGTCGGCGGCCGTCAAGCAACTGCTCGTTGCCAGCGGCTATCCCGGCATGGCGGTGCTGCAGTTCGCCTTTGCCGATGGCCCGGCGCAGCCCTTTTTGCCGCACAACCACCACCCCCACAGCGTGGTCTATACCGGCACCCATGACAACGACACCAGCCTGGGCTGGTGGACGGGTGCCAGCGACGTTGAGCGCCGGCATGCGCGTGCCTACCTGGGCACCGACGGCCATGACATCGCCTGGGCGCTGCTGCGCGCTGCGGCGGCCTCGGTGGCCGACACCGCAGTGCATCCCATGCAGGACATCCTGGCACTGGCCAGCGACTGCCGCATGAACTTGCCGGGCAGCAGTTCAGGCTGGTGGGGCTGGCGCTTCGAGTGGCGCCAGGTTCATCCCTGGCATGGCCAGCGCCTGGCCGAGCTGACCCGGTTGTACGGCCGCGCCGCAGCTGAACGCTGATTGCGGCGCCGGCGCTGTGCAAATAAAGAAAGGCGCCTCACGGCGCCCTGGTTGCTGACAAGGCCGGCACATGCCGGCCTTTGAGCACTTCAATCAGTTCAGCGCGTTCTTCTTGCCGTCCTTGTAGGTGTACAGCGTCATTGCCGGGTTCTTCAGCTCACCGTCGGCCTCGAAGCCCACCTTGGTGGTCACGCCCTGGTAGGCGATTCCCTTGAGCTTGGCCAGGTAGACCTTGGGGTCGGCAGAGCCGGCCTGCACCATGGCGTCAACCAGCACATGCACCGCGTCATAGGTGTAGGGCGAATAGACCTGGAACTGGCCCGGGTACTTGGCGTCGTAACGCGCCTTCCAGGCCTTGCCGCCGGGCATTTTCTCAAGCGACGCGCCGCCCTCGGCGCAGACCACGCCGCCCAGCGACTTGGCGCCGCCCGACAGTTCAGCCAGCTTGGCGGTGCAGATGCCGTCGCCGCCGAAGAACTTCATGCTGCTCATGCCGAGCTGGTCCATCTGGCGCAGCATCGGGCCGGCCTGCGGGTCCATGCCACCGTAGAACACGGCATCGGCCTTCTTGCCCTTGATGGCGGTCAGGATGGCCATGAAGTCGGTGGCCTTGTCGTTGGTGAACTGCTCGTCCACCACCTTGATGCCCTTGGCCATGGCGGTCTTCTTGAAGACCTCGGCCACACCTTGGCCATACGCGGTGCGGTCGTCGATGATGGCGACCGTCTTGATCTTCAGGTTGTTGGCGGCATGCAGCGCCAGACCGGCACCCAGCGCGTTGTCATTGGCCAGCAGGCGGAAGATGTTGGTAAAACCCTGCTGCGTCAGCTTGGGGTTGGTGGCCGACGGCGTGACCATCGGGATGCCGCACTGGTTATAGATCGCTGATGCCGGGATCGTGGTGCCCGAGTTCAGGTGGCCGACCACGCCGTTGACCTTGGCATCGCACAGCTTGGAGGCCGCAGCCGTGCCCTGCTTGGGGTCGGCGGCGTCGTCTTCGGCCACCAGTTCGAGCTTGACCTTCTTGCCGCCGATCATGACGCCCTTGGCGTTCAGATCCTCGATCGCCATGCGGGCGCCGTTTTCGTTGTCCTTGCCGTAGTGCGCCTGGGCGCCCGAGACCGGGGCGACATGGCCGATCTTGACGACCATGTCCTGGGCTTGGACGGTGCCGGCCATCATGGTCACAGTGGCAATCGCCGCACTGGCGATCAGGTTGAGTTTGACATTCATGTAAGAACCTCCGGAGTGGTTTATCAAGATGAGAAGCGTAACCCTGTGGCCGCTCCTCAACGGGCGACACGATACACCCGAAGCATGGCCCTACCGACCAATCTCTTCTCGGGGCTTGCCCTAGCGCCGCTGCGCCTGGCAGCACTCAACGACTGGCGCGCATCACCGGTTGACGCTGCACCAGGAGCCTGTCGGGCCGGCGCGGTGAACCGGGCCACCTGGGCCGCTTCAGGCCTCGCCTTGCGCATGGTTCACCGGCTTCAACCCGGCTGCCAGGTACTGCCGCCAGCGCTGGCGGCCAGCGGCCGCTTCGTCAGCCTGATCGGACACCACCTCGATCAGCCGTGCATGGGCTGCGACATCGGCCACCGCCGTCGGCCCCAGATTGACGCGCACCGAAAATTCGCCCAGTTCGACCGGCAGCGCCAAGTCATCGTCAAGCAGCCAGATCGGCGTCGGCGCCAGCCGCTCGGCCAGCGCCACATCGCCCTGCCAGCGCGCGTGCGGCACAAAGTCATCTACATCGAAGGTCCAGAGCAGGTTGTCCAGGCGAGCAAGCTGCTCGGCATCGCCGCTGACGAGCACGCGGTGGCCGGCGCGCCAGGCCTTGCGCAGCAGCCGGCAGGTATAGCCGAGCTTGTCGGCTACACCGGTATGGAAGTCCAACGCAGTCACGCCGCCGCCGCTGCTGTTGTTGTTGTAGCTGCTGCTGCTGCGCCGCTCCGACTCACTTGGCCTGCGACAGCAGCCAATGGGTGAGCAGGCCCACTGGCCGGCCGGTGCCGCCCTTGGCCGGGCCCGACTTCCAGGCTGTGGCGGCGATGTCCAAGTGGGCCCAGCGCAGCTTGGCGGTGAAGCGCTTGAGAAACATCGCCGCGGTGATGGCACCGCCAGCGCGGCCTGCGATATTGGCGATATCGGCGAAGTTGCTTTTCAGGCCTTCGTCGTACTCGTCGTCGGTGGGCATGCGCCAGCAGGGGTCGAGCGCGGCATCGCCGGCGGCCAGCAATTCGGCGGCCAGGCCGTCGTCGGGCGAGAACAGGCCCGAGCGCACCGCGCCCAGCGCGATCACGCAGGCACCGGTGAGGGTGGCGATATCAACCACTGCCGCCGGCTTGAAGCGCTCGACATAGGTCAGCGCGTCGCACAGGATCAGCCGGCCTTCGGCGTCGGTATTGAGCACTTCGATGGTCTGCCCCGACATGCTGGTGACCACATCGCCGGGCTTGAGCGCGCGGCCGCTGGGCATGTTCTCGCAGGACGCCACCACGCCAATGATGTTGAGCTGGGGCTTGAGTTGCGAGACCGCACGCATCGTGCCGATCACGCTGGCCGCGCCGCCCATGTCGAACTTCATCTCGTCCATCTCGGCGCCGGGCTTGAGCGAGATGCCGCCCGAGTCGAAGGTGATGCCCTTGCCCACCAGCACCAACGGCGCCTGGGTCTTGGCTGCACCCCGGTAATGCATGACGATGAAGCGCGGCGGCTCATCTGAGCCCTGGGCCACTGACAGAAAGCTGCCCATGCCCAGCTTCTCGATCTGCTTGCGGTCCATCACCTCGACCTTCAGGCCCTGGGCCTTGCCCATCTTGCGTGCTTCGGCGGCCAGCAGGGTTGGCGTGCAGTGGTTGCCCGGCCGGTTGGCCAGCTCACGCGCCAGCGCCACGCCCTCGGCGATGGCCGCGCCCAGCGCCAGGCCGCCTTCTGCGGCCTGCGCTTCGGCCTTGCTGGCGGCCAACAACGTCAGCTTGGCCAGCACCGGCGCTTCGGCTGCGCTGGGCTTGGTGGTGCGGTAGACATAGACCGCATCAGCGGCAGCTGCGGCCACAGCCTCGGCCTGGGCAGCGTCAAGCGCCGAGCCGCCAGCGACCCATACCGCCAGGTGTTTGACGCCCAGCCCTTTGATCAGCGCGATACCGGCCGCCGTGGCCGCCTTGATGGCCTTGGCACTGGCGTCCTTGGCCACCGCCACGGCCACCCGCGGCGCCTTGACGCCAGCCACCTGACGCAAGTAGGCCGTGCGCCCGGGCTTGAGCGCCAGATCGCCCTGCTTCACCGCATCCGCTACCGCCGCAGCCAGTGCGGCGTCCAGTGCTGCGGGCACGGCATCGCCCACCAGCAACAACAACAAGGCATCGGCGGCCACGCGGCCGGTGCCACCGGCGGTCATCGTTTGGGTGTGGAAGTCCATAATCAGCTCAGTTAGAAGAGCCAAAGATGTTATTCGATTCGACTGTGCGACGAGAGCTGGCACGCAGCTTCGGCGCCACCCTGGTGGTGATCCTCACCATCGTCATCACCATGATGCTGATTCGCACGCTGGGCCTGGCGGCCGGCGGCACAGTCGCGCCCGAGGATGTGGTGCTGATGCTGGGCTACACCGCGCTCGGCCACTTGCCCACCATGCTGGCGCTGAGTCTGTTCATCGCGGTGGTGGTGACGCTGGGCCGCATGTACCGCGACAGCGAGATGGTGATCTGGTTCGCCAGCGGCCAGGGGCTGGGCCGCTTTGTGCGGCCGGTGTTGCGCATGGCCTGGCCGGTGCTGCTGGTGGTCGGCCTGCTGTTGCTGTTTGTCTGGCCCTGGGGCAACCGCAGCAGCGCCGAGTTGCGCAGCCGTTACGAGCAACGCAGTGATCTGTCCCGCGTCGCGCCCGGCGTGTTCCAGGTCTCGCGCGACGGCAGCCGCGTCTTCTTTGTCGACCGCGCCAGCCAGGACAGCCTGGAGAGCCACAACGTCTTTGTGTTGACGCGGCAGCCGCCGCTGGAATCGGTGGTCTCGGCGCGCAGTGGCCAATTGCTCAGCGAGGGCCAGGACAAAGTGCTGCAACTCGACCGCGGCCAGCGCAACGAAGTCAACAACGCCAGCGGCCTGCGCACCCTGTCGAGCTTCGAGCGTTACCGCGTGGTGGTTGGCGACAGTGTGGTGCAAAGCGCCGAGGCCGCACCGCCCAAGACCATGGACACGCTGGCGCTGTTGCGCGATCGCGGCCTGCGCCAGCAGGCCGAACTGGCCTGGCGCTTCGGCCTGCTGCTGGCTGCGGGCAACTTGCTGCTGCTGGGTATCGGCCTGGCCGCCACCCAACCGCGCCGCGCCAGCAACTGGAACCTGCTGCTGGCGCTGCTGAGCTTTGTGGTCTATTTCAACCTCATCAACCTGTCGCAGGCCTGGATCGCCAGCGGCCGCCATGGCGCCGGTGTAACCATGGTGATGCTGCACGGCGGCGCCTTTGCGCTCGGCCTGGCCCTGATCTGGTGGCGTGATCGCGCGGCGGTATGGCAATGGCCGATGGCCCGCGTCAAGTCCAGGCAACCCGCTGCGCCAGCCGGAGCGTCGACATGAAGACGGTGCGACGCCTGCTCTACCGCGACATCGTCTGGTCGGTGGTGTTTGTCGCGCTGGCCTTTCTGAGCCTGTTCTTCTTCATCGACTTCGTTGACGAACTCGAGAACGTCGGCCGCAATGGCTACACCCTGGGCCAGGCCGTGCTGCGTGGCCTGCTCGAACAGCCTGGCCACTTCTACGAGCTGTTCCCGATCGCCGTGCTGATCGGCACCATCTACTCGATGGCGCGTCTGGCGCAGTCGTCGGAGTTCACCATCCTGCGCACCGGCGGCCTGGGGCCGGGCCGGGCCTTGCGTCTGCTGGCCTGGCCGGGCATCGTGTTTGCGCTGCTGACCTTCGTCGTCGGCGACTACATCGCGCCGATCGCCGAGCGCCAGGGCCTGGCGCTGCAGGCCAGCGTGCGCGGCGGCCTGTCGCTGGGCCGCGGCGGCGCCTGGCTCAAGGAGCGGCGAAGCGAAGCCAACGCCACCAGCGCCACCAGCGCCACCAGCGCCACCAGCGCCACCAACGCCACCAACGCCGCGTCCAACGGCCCGCTGTTTGAGGGCGATCGCAGCGTCTCGGTCAACGTCTCGGCCGCCGGCGCCGGCGGCGAGCTGCTGGGCGTGCGCATCTTCGAGTTTGACCATGACGGCCGCTTGCGCACCCGGTTGGAGGCCGAATCTGCGCTGGTCACCGGTGACGGCCACTGGCTGCTGCGCCAGCTGCAGCGCACCGACTGGCCCACGCCGGCTGACGCCCAGCGCGGCTTGCCCTTGCAGCAGCAAGCCCTCGACCAACTGGTCTGGCCCAGCGGCCTAAGCGCCAGCGTGGTGGCCGCCGCCTTGCAACCGGCCAAGACCATGTCAACCATCGACTTGTGGCGCTATGCCAGCCACCTCCAGAATCAGGAACAGGCGGTGCAGAGCTACCAGATCCAGTTCTGGAAAAAGGCCTTGTACCCGCTGGCTTGCGTCGTGATGGTGGCGCTCGCCCTGCCCTTTGCTTACCTGCATGCGCGTGCCGGCGGTGTCAGCCTCAAGGTCTTTGGCGGCATCATGCTGGGCATCAGTTTTGTGCTGCTGAACAATGCCAGCGGTCACCTCGGCCTGCTGCGGCAATGGACACCCTGGATGGCGGCGGCGGCGCCCAGCCTGCTTTATCTGCTGCTGTCGATGGGCGCGTTTGCCTGGCTCGTCCGCTACCGCTGAGGCCAAACGCAAACACCACCCAACCTGAGAACCTGAGATCACGATGAACCCATCGACCCACGACACGACCCACGACACCATTGGCCTGCTGCTGTTTGCCCATGGCGCGCGCGACCCGATGTGGGCGCGGCCGTTCGAGGCCGTAGCAGCGCGCTGCCAAGCCGAGCGCGGCGCCGACCGCGTGGCACTGGCCTTTCTGGAGTTCATGGCACCCGACCTGGTGGCCGGTGGCAGCGCGCTGGTGGCGGCCGGCTGCAGCCAGGTCGACGTCGTGCCCTTGTTCCTGGGTGCCGGTGGCCATGTGCGCAAAGACATACCGGTGCTGATGGCCAAACTGCAGGCCGACCACCCCGGCGTGCGCTTTGTGCTGCGGCCGACCATCGGCGAGGCAGCGGCGGTAATCGACGCCATGGCCGCCACCGCGCTGGGCGAGGCGCAGGCCGAGGTGGCGGTGCGATGAGTGCCGCCGCCACGTCGTTTGTCGCCCGCATCAGCAGCCGCAGAGCGCGCGAAACACGGTGGAGCGATTAAGGTGAACCTGCACCAGTTTCGCTATGTGCAGGAGGCGGTGCGGCGCAACCTCAACCTCACCGAAACCGCCAAGGCGCTGCATACCTCGCAGCCCGGCGTCAGCAAGGCCATCCTTGAGCTCGAGGAAGAACTGGGCGTCGACATCTTCGCCCGCCACGGCAAGCGCATCCGGCGCGTCACCGAGCCGGGCCTGCTGGTGCTGCAGTCGGTCGAGATCATCATGCGCGAGGTGGCCAACCTCAAACGCATCGGCGAGGCCTTTTCCAAACAGGACGCCGGCACGCTGAGCATCGCCACCACCCATTCACAGGCCCGTTATGTGCTGCCCGAGCCGGTGGCGCAGCTGCGTCGGCGCTGGCCCAAGGTGCAGGTGGTGATGCACCAGGGCACGCCGGTCGACGTGGTCCGCATGCTGCTGGACGATGTCGCCGAGATCGGGCTGGCCACCGAGTCACTGGCCGACGTCGACGGCCTGATCAGCCTGCCGTGTTATGAGTGGCAGCATGTGCTGGTGGTGCCGGCCAAACATGCGCTGGCCAGCGTTGAGCGGCCGACGCTTGAGCAGATCGCGGCCGAGCCGTTGATCACCTACCACCCCAGCTTCAGCGGCCGCGCCCGCATCGACGCGGCCTTTGCCAAACAACGGCTCAGGCCCAACATCGCGCTCGAGGCGATCGACGCCGACGTCATCAAAACCTATGTCCGGCTGGGTATGGGCGTGGGCCTGGTGGCCGAAATGGCGGTGCGCGACGACCCGCCAGGCGGTGAGCTGGCCTGGCGCCCGGTGGGCCACTTGTTCGGCCCCAACACCTCGCGCGTGGCCTTCAAACGCGGCGCCTACCTGCGCCACTTCGTCTATGCCTTTGCCGAGCTGCTGAGCGAGCGCTTGAGCCGCAGCCTGATCGAGCGCGCGATGAGCGAGCGACCGGGCGGCCTGCCCACCTCCTATGAACTCTGAATCCATGCGCCCTTTTCGCACCCCGCTGCCGCCCAGCCGCCTGCCCCATGTTGGCACCACCATCTTCACGCTGATGTCGGCACTGGCCACCGAACATGGCGCGGTCAACCTGGGCCAAGGCTTCCCAGACTTCGAGGGTGACCCGGCGCTGCTGGATGCGGTGCACCAAGCCATGACCGACGGCCTGAACCAGTATCCGCCGATGGCCGGTGTGCCGGCGCTGCGCGAAGCCGTGGCGGCCAAGATCGAGGCGCAGTATGGCAAGCGCTACGACGCCGGCAGTGAGATCACCGTCACCGCCGGTGCAACGCAGGCGATTTTGACGGCCATCCTGGCCATCGTCGGGCCGGGCGACGAGGTCATCGTGCTCGAGCCCAACTACGACAGCTATGCGCCCAACATCGAGCTGGCCGGCGGCAGCGTGGTGCGCGTGCCGCTGCTCGCCGGCAGCTTCCGCCCCGATTTCGTCCGCATCGCCGCCGCGATCACGCCGCGCACCCGGGCGATCTTGGTCAACTCGCCGCACAACCCCAGCGCGACGATCTGGCGCGCGGCCGACTTCGACCAGTTGGCCGAGATTCTGCGGCCCACCGACGCGCTGCTGATCAGCGACGAGGTCTACGAACACATGGTCTTTGATGGCGAGCGCCATGCCAGCGCCTCGGCGCACCCTGAACTGGCGGCACGGGCCTTTGTGATGTCGAGTTTTGGCAAGACCTTTCACGTCACCGGCTGGAAGATCGGCACGGTGGCCGCCCCCGCGGCGTTGACAGCCGAGTTCCGCAAGGTGCACCAGTTCAACGTCTTCACCGTCAACACCCCGATGCAGCACGGCCTGGCCCGCTACCTGGCCGATCCGACGCCCTACCTCACCCTACCGGCGTTTTACCAGCGCAAACGCGATGTGTTCCGCGCCGGACTGGCCGCCACCCGCCTGCGCTTGTTGCCCAGCGAAGGCAGCTACTTTCAGGTGGTGGACTACAGCGCCGTCAGCGAT
>JBBQJN010000141.1:0-9741 GCA_038325945.1 Burkholderiales bacterium
GGCCGGCCCGCGCGTGCGTGTGGTCGAGACCCTGCCCACAACCACGCCCATCCGCTATGTCGCCAACGTGGTGGCCAGCAGCAGCCAGGCCGAACTGGCGCGGGCCTTCATCGACCATCTGCGCAGCGACGCGGCGCAGGCCGTGTTCAAGCGTGAAGGTTTCGGCCCGCCCTGAATCGGCACCCCCGCTCGTCTTCTTCCTCGACGACGTCGGCCAGGCGGGCAGGTGCAGACCGTCCTGCACCGGCGCGGGAGAAGGCTGCCGGGCCACAATGGGTCGCTGTCACTTCTGTTCGAGTTGCACCCGCGGCGCACGTCCCACCATGACCGAAGTCGCTCCCGAAACGCCCGTCCCCGCCAGTCCGACGCTGTCGTCCCTGAAGACGGCGCGCCCGGGCGCTTCGCCGCGGCCACGCCGGCGCAGGCGCTGGCCGGAGTGGCTCGTGGCCGCCATGCTGATGGTGGGGCTGGCCGGCTATTGGCTCGCATCGCGCCAGCCCGAGGTGCAGGCCAGCAGCGTGATGACGGCCTACCCATCGGCGCAGTTCGCGCAGCTCGCGGCCTCGGGCTACGTGGTGGCGCAGCGACGGGCGGCGGTGGCGAGCAGGGCCTCGGGTCGGCTGGTCGACTTGCGTGTGCGCGAAGGCAGCCCCGTAAAGGCCGGCGACCTGATCGCACGGCTGGACGCCAGCGATGTCGACGCCGCGATCATGGCGGCCCAGGCCGGCATCCGCCAGAGCGACGCCGGCCGGGCACAGGCCCAGGCCGCGCTTAGCCAGGCGCAGGTGGAGCGGGCCAACGCCGAGGCCGAGTTGCAGCGCACGCTGAGCCTGCAGGCGCAGGACTTCGTCTCGACGCAGGTGGTGGATTCGGCCCGCCGACGCGCCGATTCTGCGGGCGCGGGCGTGGCATCGGCGCAGGCCGGCATCGCGGCCGCCCAGGCGGGTCAGGCCCTGGCCGCGGCACAGCTCAAGGTGCAGACGGTCAACAAGGAAAGCACCGAGATCCGCGCCCCGTTCGACGGCGTGGTGCTGGTCAAGAACGCCAATGTGGGCGACATGATCACGCCCTTCTCCAGCGCGGCAGGATCGCAGGGTGCGGTGGTGACGATGGCCGACATGGGCACGCTCGAGGTCGAGGCCGATGTCTCGGAGAGCAACGTCGGCAAGGTGAGGGTGGATCAGCCGGTCGAGATCACGCTCGACGCGCTGGCCGATTTGCGCTTTCGCGGCAGCGTCGCGCGCATCGTGCCGACGGTGGACCGTGCCAAGGCCACGGTGATGACCAAGATCCGCTTCGAGGCGCTGGACCCGCGCATCCTGCCGGAGATGAGCGCCAAGGTGGTGTTCCTGTCGCAGCGCGCGAGCGACGCGGACCAGCGGCCGGTGACCGCGGTGAACCCCAAGACCGTGGTCGAGCGCGACGGCCGCCAGGTGGTGTTCCGCATCGGCGACGGCCGGGTCGAGGCTGTGCCGGTGACGCCCGGTCGCACGCTGGGCGATGTCGTCGAGATCACCGGGCAAGGCCTCAAGCCCGGCGACCGACTGGTGCTGAGCCCGGGCGACAAGCTGGCCAGCGGCGCCCGCGTGGCAGTGGCCGGCAAGTAGCGCGATGGCCACGGCGCTGATCCGCATTCACGGTCTGAGCAAGACCTACCGTCGCGGCGAGCAGGAGATCCCGGTGCTGCTCGACATCGAGCTCGAGGTGATGGCGGGCGACTTCGTCGCGCTGATGGGCCCCAGCGGTTCGGGCAAGAGCACGCTGCTCAATCTGATTGCCGGCATCGACAAGCCCACCACCGGCACGATCGAGGTCGGTGGCATCGACATCGCCACGCTGGGCGAGGGCGCGCTGGCCGACTGGCGCGCCGAGCACGTGGGCTTCATCTTCCAGTTCTACAACCTGATGCCGGTGCTGACGGCGTTCGAGAACATCGAGCTGCCGCTGCTGCTGACGAGCCTGTCATCGCGCGAGCGCAAGGCGCGGGTGCAGCAGGTGCTCGAACTCGTGTCGCTGAGCGATCGGGCCGACCACTATCCCAACGAGCTCTCCGGCGGCCAGCAGCAGCGCGTGGCGATCGCCCGCGCGCTGGTCACCGACCCGACGCTGATCGTGGCCGACGAACCCACCGGGGACCTCGACCGCCACACTGGCGAGGACGTTCTGACACTGCTGGAGCAACTCGTCGACGAGCTCGGCAAGACGATCGTGATGGTCACGCACGACCCCAAGGCCGCGTCGCGCGCGCGGCGCGTGGTGCACCTGGAGAAGGGCGTGCTGGTGGACGAAGTGCCGGAAGTGTCCGCAGTGCCCGCAGTGTCGGCAGTGTCCGAGCTGCCCGCAGCGAAGGTCACGGCCTGAGCGCCGCGCGCAGGGCCGCGAGACGACGATGTTCATCTTCCGGCTGCTGCTGAAGAACGCGTTTCGTCACCCGCTGCGCACGCTGCTGACGATCGTGGGCCTGGTGGTGGCGGTGGTGGCCTTCGGCATGCTGCGCACCATCGTCGATGCCTGGTATGCCGGTGCCGAAGCAAGCTCGAGCACCCGGCTGATCACGCGCAGCGCCACCTCGCTGACCGTGCCGCTGCCGCTGGCCTACGCCGAGCGGCTGCGCGCCGTCGACGGCGTGGACGGCATCAGCTGGAGCAACTGGTTCGGCGGCGTCTATGTCTCGGAGCGCAACTTCTTCCCCCAGTTTGCGGTGGATCCGCAGAGCTATCTACCCTTGTATCCGGAGTTCGTGGTCAAGGCCGACGACCGCGTGGCCTGGGAGCGCGACCGCAAGGGCGTGATCGTCGGCCGCAAGCTGGCCGACAAATTCGGCTGGCAGGTCGGCGATCAGATCCCGCTGCGCGGCACCATCTATCCCGGCACCTGGAGTTTCACGCTGCGCGGCATCTACGACGGTGCCGACGCCGGCACCGACACCAACCAGATGCTGATGCACTGGGCCTACCTGAACGAAACGATGCGGGCCCGCTCGGGCCGACGCGCCGACCAGGTGGGCGTGTTCATCGTCGGCATCCGCGACCCCAACAACGCGGCGCTGGTTTCGCAGCGCATCGACGCGCAGTTCCGCAACTCGCTGGCCGAGACCCTGACCGAGACCGAGAAGGCCTTCCAGCTCGGTTTCGTGGCGATGAGCGAGGCCATCCTGGTGGCCCTGCAGGCGGTCAGCTTCATCGTCATCGTCATCATCATGGCGGTCATGGCCAACACCATGACGATGACGGCGCGCGAACGGCTGGCCGAGTACGCCACGCTCAAGGCCCTGGGCTTCCCGCCCGAGTTCGTGGTGCGGCTGCTGTTCGGCGAGAGCCTGTTCATCGCCCTGCTTGGCGGCGTGCTCGGGCTGCTGCTGACGCTGCCGCTGGCGGCGCTGTTCGCCGGCGCCACCGGCACGCTGTTTCCGGTGTTCCGCGTCTCTGGCGCCACGATGGGCCTGCAGCTGGCCGTGGCGCTGGTCGTGGGCGCCGTGGCCGCGGCCTGGCCGGCGTGGAAGATGAGCCGCATCAACATCGTCAACGGCCTGCGGCATGTGGCCTGACAGTGGCCTGACAGTGGCCTGAGAGTGGCCTGAGAGCGCCCTCAGAGTGCCCTGAATGATGGCTGCCGTTCCGCTGAGCTACATCGCCCGCAACCTGTGGGTGCGGCGCGTGACCACCGGCCTCACGGCCGCCGGCATGGCGCTGGTGGTCTATGTGTTCGCGACGGTGCTGATGATGACCGAGGGCATTCGCAGCACGCTGGTGGCCACCGGCCAGGCCGACAACATGATCGTGCTGCGCAAGGGCGCGGGCGCCGAGATCAACAGCGGCATCTCGCGCGAGCAGGCGGCCATCATCGAGACGCTGCCGGGCATCGCCACCGATCCGAGGGGCCGACCGCTGGTCAGCAAAGAGCCGGTGGTGCTGAACAACCTGCCCAAACGCAGCAGCGGCAAGCCGAGCAACGTGACGATGCGCGGCACCTCGGAGATCGGCGCGCTGCTGCGGCCGCAGGTGCGCATCGTGCAGGGACGGATGTTCCGCGCCGGCAGCAACGAGGTCATCGCCGGGCGTGCTGTCGCCGATGGCTTCCAGGGTGTGCAGCTGGGTGCCACGCTGCGCTTCGGCGGCCGGGACTGGGTGGTGGTGGGCGTGTTCGACGCCGCCAGAAGCGGCTTCGACAGCGAGATCTGGGCCGACGCCGAGCAGCTGATGCAGGCCCTTCGCCGCCAGAGCTGGTCCAGCGTGCTGGTGCGGCTGTCCGATGTCGATGCCTTCGACGCGGTGCGCGACCGCATCGACACCGACCCGCGGCTGACGCTGGACGCCAAGCGCGAGGTGCGCTTCTACGCCGAGCAGAGCGAGTCGCTGGCCAACTTCATCGGCATCCTGGGCACCTCGCTGGCGGTGGTGTTCTCCATCGGTGCGGTGGTCGGCGCCACGATCACGATGTTCGGCTCGGTGGCCTCGCGCATCGGCGAAATCGGCACGCTGCGGGCGTTGGGTTTCAGGCGCGGCGCGGTGCTGGCGGCGTTTCTGGGCGAGGCGCTGCTGCTGTCGCTGGTGGGCGGCGTGGTCGGCCTGCTGGCGGCCACCGGGATGCAGGCGGTCAGCGTCTCGACCACCAACTTCGCCACCTTCTCCGAACTGGCATTCCAGTTCCGGCTGACGCCGCTGATCGCCGCACAGTCGCTGCTGTTCGCGCTGGGCATGGGCTTCGTCGGCGGCTTCATTCCCGCCTGGCGTGCCGCGCGGCTGAAGATCGTCGACTGCCTGCGCGCGGCCTGATCGGGGGCCATCGCAAAGCGGGGCAGGGACGATGCCACGGAGCCCTTCGACCCGCGACAAGGCGGCTCGTGCCAGCTGGCCTTCAGGCTGCCCCAGTCCTTTGCAAGCGTCTTGTCGCGCGCACATCGTGGACCTCCACGCCCACCTCTACGCCCACCTCTCGGCGCGTGCCGCCGAGGGCACGCAGGGCCCGGGCCGTCCGACGCCCTGACGCCCATCGACGCCCAGCGCCGGTGCCATCGCACGCGCCGCGGCTCACACCCGTTCCAGCACCAGCGCAATGCCCTGACCGACGCCGATGCACATGGTGCACAGCGCGTAACGCCCGCCGCTGGCGTGCAGCCGGTTGACGGCCGTGGTCGCCAGCCGGGCGCCGCTGGCGCCCAGGGGATGCCCCAGCGCGATGGCGCCGCCCCAGGCGTTGACGCGTTCGTCGTCGTCGGCCAGGCCCAGCAGGCGCAGCACGGCCAAACCTTGGGCGGCGAAGGCCTCGTTGAGTTCGATGACGTCGATCTGCGCGAGGCTGAGGCCGGTCTGCGCCAACAGTTTCTGGGTCGCCGGTGCCGGGCCGATGCCCATCACGCGCGGGGCCACGCCCACCGTGGCCATGCCGACGACGCGCGCCCGCGGCGTCAGGCCGTGGCGGGCGGCGCTGGCCTCGTCGGCCAGCAGCAGCGCGCAGGCGCCGTCGTTGACGCCGCTGGCATTGCCGGCCGTGACGCTGCCGTCGGTACGCACGATTCCCTTCAGCGTCGCCAAGGCCTCCAGGCTGGTCTCGCGCGGGTGTTCGTCGCGGTCGACCTGCAGCGTCTCGCCCTTCTTCTGCGCCACAGCCACCGGCGTGATCTCGCGCGCCAGGTGGCCCGCCTGCTGCGCCGCCACGGCCTTGCGCTGGCTGGCCAGGGCCATGCGGTCTTGCGCTTCCCGCGTGATGCCGTGTTCGGCGGCCACGTGCTCGGCGGTCTCGGGCATCGAGTCGATGCCGTGCATTTCCTTCATCAGCCGATTGACGAAGCGCCAGCCGATGGTGGTGTCGTAGACGGCGTTGTCGCGGCTGAAGGCGCTGGTGGCCTTGGGACTGACGAAGGGCGCGCGGCTCATGCTCTCGACGCCGCCGGCGATCATCAACCTCGCCTCGCCGGCGCGGATGGCCCGCGCCGCCGTGCCCACCGCATCCAGGCCGCTGCCGCACAGGCGGTTGAGGGTGACGCCGGGCACCGCCAGCGGCAGCCCGGCGAGCAGGGCGCTCATGCGCGCCACGTTGCGGTTGTCTTCACCGGCCTGGTTGGCGCAGCCCAGGATGACGTCGTCCACCGCCGCCCAGTCCACCTGCGGGTGGCGCGCCATCAGCGCGCGCAGTGGCACCGCGCCCAGGTCGTCGGCACGCACCGACGACAGCGCGCCGCCGTAACGGCCGAAAGGCGTGCGGATGGCGTCGCAGATGTAGGTCTGGGGCATGGGGTCTCCTTGTTCCATCGATGTGCGGCCGACGCAGATCGAAGTCTGCCCGCGGCGACAAGAGCTGCGAAGCAGGCGGTCAGTCGGTGCCTTGGCTGCGCAGGATGCGTCCGATGCGCCACGCCAGCTCGTCGACCGTGTGCTCCTTGCGCAGCAGGTCGCGCACGCCCATGCGCAGCGCCTCCAGGCGCACGTCCTCGGGCAGGAAGCCCGAGCTGATGATGACCGGCAGCTGCGGCTGCAGCGCCAATGCCTCGCACGCCACCACCATGCCCGACAGGCCGGGCATGTTGTAGTCGGTGACGAGCACGTCCACCGGCACAGTGCCTGCGGCGATGAGGTCCAGCGCTTGCTGGCCGCTGCTGCAGGCCGTGGCGCGGTAGCCGGCGCGCTGCAGCAGTTGCAGCACCAGGATCACGAGCACCTCGTCGTCGTCGACATAGACCACGTGCTGGCCATGCCCCTGTTCGAAGTCGGCATGAAAGTCGCCTAACGGCGCCGCCTCGGTCTCGTGCTCGATGGCCGGCAGATAGACGTTGAAGACACTGCCCTGGCCGGGCTGGCTGCGCATGCGGACGACGCCGCCGTGGGCGGTGACGATGCCGTGCACCTGCGAAAGACCTAGGCCGGTGCCGGTGCCCAGCGGCTTGGTCGTGAAGAAGGGCTCGAAGATCCGCGCCTGCGTAGCCTCGTCCATGCCGCAGCCAGTGTCGCGCACCCACAGGTGGGCGCAAGGGCCCGTGGGTGCATCGCCAGACGGGCCGCCGGCCAGCATGCGCGCCGGTGCCGCGGCCAGGCCGATGACGATCTCGCCGGTGTTGCCCTCGAGCGCCTGCCAGGCGTTGATGCACAGGTTCATCAGCAACTGGTGCAGCTGGTTGCCGTCGGCGCGAATTTCGAGCGGGATGTCCGCAAGCACGGTGCGCAGCGTCACGCCGGCCGGCAGCGTGGCGCGCATCAGCTGGGCCACGTCCTCGATCAAGGGCGCCAGCGCGACGCGGCGCAGCACGGGCGCGTGGCGACGGCTGAACGACAGGATCTGCTGCACCACCGCGCGTGCGCGCAGTGCGGAGGTCTCGATCTGCGCCAGCCGCTCATCCACGCGCAGGCCCGACGTCGCGTCCTGCCGGGCCAGCGACAGTCCCACCAGCACCGAGCCGAGCACGTTGTTGAAGTCGTGGGCGATGCCGCCGGCCAGCGTGCCCAGGGCCTCCATCTTCTGCGCCTCTCGCAGCTGCCCTTCGAGCTCGAGCCGTCGCTGGTTGGCCTCGTGCAGCGCTGTGATGTCGCGGCCGACGCCGTGGTAGCCAGCGAAGGCGCCGCCGTCGTCAATTCGCGGCGTGCCGCTGATGCAATACACGCGCTGGCGGCCATCGTCGGCCTGCCGCCACAGCTCGAAGTCGTAGAAGGGCTGGTGTCGGTCCATCGCATGACGGAGCTGCCACCACCCGGCTGGGTCGATGGGTGTGACCTTGGGTGTGACCTTGGGTGTGATCTTGGGTGTGACCATTGGCGTGAAGGGCAGCTCCCAATACGCCCGCCCCAGCTGCGCAGCGGTGTTCATGATGCTGTCGCCGGCGTCGCTGGCCGTCGTCGCGACGACGCGGTGGCTCACGTCGGTTTCCCAGTACCAGTCGGAGGAAAGCGCAGTCAGCGCGCGGAAGCGCTGCTCGCTGGCGCGCATTGCCGATTCGGCTTGCACGCGTGCGCCGATGTCGATGTCCACGCAGTACAACTCGACCTCGCCGGCGGCATTGAACTGCATGGTGTGGCTCGACAGCACCGGCACCGGGCCGCCATTCTTGTGGCGCAGCACCAATTCTTCAGCGGGCATCGAGAAGGCGCCGCTCGACAGCCAGCCGTCGACCGCCTGCATCACGGCCTCGCGCATGAACGCCGGGATGATCAGGTCCTCGAGCTGGCGGCCCATGGCCTCGGCGGCGGCGTAACCGTACAGGCGGGTGCTGGCGTCGTTCCAGAAAATGACACGCCGCTGCCGGTCGTAGCCTTGTACGGCAACGCCATGCACCCCTTCGAGCAGTCGCTGGAAGCGGTTTTCGTCGGCCGCCCCGGTCGCGTCGCTGTTCGCCGCGGCGGGTGACGCGGCCATGGATGCCTGAACGCGGGTTGCCGCTCTGTCGGGCTGGGTCATGCTGCTGCTCCCTGCGGGTCCATTGGCCGTCAAAGTCGCCGCGTCGGCCCGCCTAAATCCAAGCATGGCACAGAAACCTCGCCCGCCAACGACGGAAGACAGCCACCCGGCGACCCCCTGTTCCGGCGCGGTCGATGCGCTGTTCCACGCCAGCGGGTTGGTGGCCTCGAGGAACGTGCATGCGCCAGCATGGGCGACGGCGCTGGGGCCGATCACTGCAATGCCGTCGTGCGGCACCACGGGTTCTCGTCCTACAACCCGGCATAGCACAAGCCGACAGACGCCATCCAGGCCCTCGTCGAGACTGGTGCGTCGGTCGGCAAAGGCGGCCCGACATTCATCCCAAACACACGAGAGGACCGACATGAACAAGGATCAAGTCAAGGGCGTTGCAGAGCAAGGCAAGGGCAAGGTCAAGGAAGCCGCGGGCAACTTGACTGGCAACAAGAGCCTCGAGCGTGAAGGCGAGGCCGACCAGGTCAAGGGCAAGGTGCAGAAGAACTACGGCGACGCCAAGGAAACCGTCAAGGACGGCATCGACAAGCTCTGACTTGATGCCCACGGCGCCGTTCTGGGCGCCGTTCTCGGTGCGGTTTTCAACGACGAACGCCGTCGCTGCGGTGACCTCTGGACAGCGCTGACGCGCCGACAGGTGCAATGCCCGAGAACAGACCCGGAGCAGTCTGCCAACTGCTCCTCAGGGGAATGCCAACAAGGAACCAGCCGCTGTCAGTCGCGGCGTTCGTCAGCAAAAAGCTTCCATGCTCAAGTGGGCCATCCTCTTCTTCATTGTTTCTGTCGTCGCCGGCTACTTCGGCTTCACCGGCGTCTCGTCAGGCGCCAAGTCGATCGCGAAGGTGCTGTTCGTGATCGCCATCGTGACCTTCCTCATCGTGCTCGTTTTCGGCGTATTCATGGGAACGCTGATCTTCTGACGATCTTCGGCGGTGCCGGGTCGGTCCGAGCGACACCTGCTGCGGGGCGATTGATTCGCGGCAATGACTTGTTGCTCATGGTCTGACAGCGACCTGCCCGGTTGCGGGCTGGACGGGGCTGGATGATCCCCGCCCGGCGCATCCCATGCAGCTTGCGCCGACAGTCCTTCACCACGAGTGCAGGTCGACTGCTCGCCCGGCCGGAATGAGCAAGCAGAGCCAGGCGCCAGGCGCCCTGCGCCGCCGGGCCGCGGGGCGAAAACACCGCGGTTGAATTCGCCGGCCAGCCGGGCCTCAGGAATCGGCGGTGAAGCCGATCGTCTTGACCAACGGGCCCCACCGCTCGGTGTCACGCTTGAGCAAGGCCGCGAGGTCGGCCGGAGAAGAGGGCGTGGCCACCAGGCCCATCTGGCCCAGACCC
>JBBQJN010000142.1:0-9694 GCA_038325945.1 Burkholderiales bacterium
GGCGCCGGCGCTGGCGGCGCGCTACCCGCTGGCGATGATCTCGCCGCCGGCGCGGCACTTTCTGAACTCGACCTTTGTCAACGTCAAGAGCCTGCGCAGCATCGAGGGCGAGCCGCTGCTGGAGATGCACCCCGACGACGCTGCGGCGCGTGGCCTCGCCGACGGCGTGATGGTGCGCGTCTTCAATGACCGCGGCAGCTACCGCTGCAAGGCGTCGGTGGGCCAGCGGGCACGGCCCGGCGTGGTCAACGGCCTGGGCGTGTGGTGGCGCAAGCTGGGGGTGGACGACAGCAATGTGAACGAGCTGACCAGCCAGCGCCTGACCGACATCGGCCGCGCGCCCACCTTCTACGACTGCCTGGTCGAAGTGGCGCCAGCTTGACGCTGCCGTGCGCCTCGGTCGCCTGATGGCCTGGATCGGCCTGGGCAGCGCGGCCACGCTGGCCGCTGCACTGGCGGCCAGCTGTTTGTCAAGCGGCTGCAGCACGCTGGGCTACTACCAGCAATCGATTGCTGGCCATGTCGACCTGATGCAGCGCGCCAGGCCGTTGGACGACTGGCTGACCGATCCCTTGACCCCGCCGCCGCTGAAGCAGCGCTTGGCGCTGGCGCAGCAACTGCGCCGCTTTGCGGTGCAGGAGCTGGCCTTGCCCGACAACGCCAGCTACACCCGCTTTGCCGACCTCGGCCGCAACGCGGCGGTGTGGAACGTGGTGGCTGCGCCTGAGCTCTCGCTCAAGCTCAAGACCTGGTGTTTTCCGGTGGTCGGCTGCGTCGGCTACCGGGGCTTTTTCGATCAACAGACGGCCGAGTCCGAGGCCAGCGCGCTGCGCACTCAGGGGCTGGAGGTCAGCGTCTACGGCGTGCCGGCCTACAGCACGCTGGGCTGGACCAACTGGATCGGCGGCGACCCTCTGCTCAACACGCTGGTGCAGGGCAGCGAGACGCAGCTGGCACGGCTGGTGTTCCATGAGTTGGCGCACCAGGTGCTCTACCTGGCGGGTGACACCGCCTTCAACGAGTCCTATGCCACGGCGGTGGAGCGGCTGGGCCTGGCGCGTTGGCAGGCTGCCACCGGCCGTGCGGCCGAACGGCCCGAGGTGGTGCAGCGCAATGCCGATTTCCGTGCGCTGACCCGACGCACCCGCGAGGCCCTGGCTCGGCTGTATGCCAGCGAGGCCAGCGACGAGCACAAGCGCGCCAGCAAGGCCGAGCTGATGGCCGGCATGCGCGCCGACTACGCCGCGCTGAAGGCCAGGCCCGACGGCGCCTGGGTCGGCTTCACCGGCTACGATCGCTGGTTTGAGCGGGCCAACAATGCCGCGCTGGCGTTGCAGGCTGCTTACGATGGCTGGGTGCCAGGCTTTGAGCGCATGTTCGAACAGCAGGGCCGTGACTTTGTCCGTTTCCATGCCGAGGTTCGCCGGCTCGCTCAGTTGCCAGCCGAGCAGCGCCGGGCCCTTCTTACCGTGAGTCCTTAGGAGCCTCTGATGGCCGATATCCTGATCCACCGCGAACACAGCCTGGGCCTGAGCGAGGCGCGCAAGATTGCCTGGGCCTGGGCCGAGCAGGTCGAGGCCAAGTTCGGCATGGACTGCACCGTGCTCGAAGGCGAGACCAGTGACACCGTGGAATTCACGCGCAGCGGCGTCAACGGCCAGCTGATCGTGGCGGCCGATCATTTCGACCTGCAGGCCAAGCTGGGCTTTCTGCTTGGCGCCTTTGCCAAGACCATCGAAGGCGAGATCCAGAAGAACCTTGACACCTTGCTGGGTGCGGCGGCGGCGGCGCAGGCCAAGCCTGCTGCAACCAAGGCCGCCAAGCCTGCGGCAAAGGCTGCAAAGCCAGCCGCCAAGCCAGCTGCCAAGCCAGCCGCCAAGCCCAGCGGCAGCGGCCGCGCCAGCAAGAAGTAGCCGTGCCAGCACGATGTTGGCAAGGCCGCAGCGCAGGCCGGCTGGCCAGCCTCGTCGCAGCGGCGTTTAGTGGCGGCCGCCTCAGCAGCTGCCGCCCGGACTTACTTCAACGACTCGATGAGGTCGATGTAGTCCTGCATCGACTTCTCGGGCGCGTTGCCCTTCAGTGCATCCCAGGCATCCCACTTGGCGCGGCCCACCATGTCGGTGAAGCCCGGGCGCTTGCCGTCCACGTCACCGCCGCTGGCCTGCTTGTACAGCGCATAGAGCTTGAGCAGCGTCATGTTGTCAGGCTTCTCGGGCAGGCTCTTGCTCTCGGCGACGGCCTTTTCAAACAGAGATTTGAGATCGGACATGGGCGGGTCTCCTTTGCGTGAGAATGATTGTGAGGCCGGCCATGTTACCCAGCATGGCCGTCGCCGCATGGCACCATGTCCAGCCAAGGCGCGAGCCAACCGCCAATTGAGGAGACCCCCCCGATGACAGCCCCTGCAGAGCGCCGCATGTCGCGGGTCGATACCGCCTGGCTGCGCATGGACAACGACGTCAACCTGATGATGATCGTCGGTGTCTGGCTGCTGAGCCCGGCGATCACGCTCGAAGCGCTGCGCGAGCGTATCGAGAACCGGCTGCTGAAATACGAGCGCTTTCGTCACAAGGCGGTGGCCGATGCGCTGGGCGCCAAGTGGGTGGAAGATCAAGACTTCGACATCAAGCGCCATGTCGTGCCCGAGCGGCTGCTGCGCCGACGCGGCCAGACTGAACGTCAGGCCCTGCAGCAGCGCTGCGGTGAGCTCACCGTGACACCGCTGGACCCCGCCCATCCGCTGTGGCAGTTTCACCTGATCGACAAGTACGAAGGCGGCAGCGCGGTGATCATGCGCATCCACCACTGCATCGGCGACGGCATCGCGCTGGTGTCGGTGATCAACTCGATCACCGATGGCGGCAGCGAGCCGCCGCAACGGGCCTCAGCGGCCGAGCAGGGAGAGGACCCCGACGCCGACTGGCTGTCGGACGCCGTACTCAAGCCGCTGACCGGGCTGGCCGTCAAGGCGCTGGACATGTACGGCAGCGGTGTGGCCAAGTCGATCGACGCGCTGGCTCATCCGCAGCAGCCGCTGCTCGGGTCGCTGGACCTGGCCAAGGCAGGTCTGCAGGTGGTCGGTGATCTGGCCGCGCTGGCGCTGATGGCCGACGATTCGCCGACGCGGCTCAAGGGTGAGCTGGCGGGTCGCAAGCGGGTGGCCTGGAGCGAGCCGATCCCGCTCGACGCCGTCAAGGCGGTGAGCCGGGCGCTGAACTGCTCGATCAACGATGTGCTGCTGTCCTGCGTCTCCGGCGCCGTCGGCGGCTGGCTGCGGGAGCAGGGCGACGATACCGCCGGTGCCGAGATCCGCGCCATGGTGCCGGTCAACCTGCGGCCGGTGGAGAAGGCCTGGCAGCTGGGCAACCGCTTCGGCCTGGCGCCGCTGGTGTTGCCGATCGGCATCGCCAACCCGGTGGAGCGCGTTTACGGGGTGCGCGAGCGCATGAACCAGCTCAAGGGCAGCTACCAGCCGTTGCTGGCCTTTGGCGTGCTGGCGGTCACGGGGCTGTTCATCAAGCCGGTGCAGGACATGGTGCTGGGCCTGTTTGCCAAGAAAACCACTGCGGTGATGACCAACGTGCCGGGCCCCAGCGAGCCGCTCAGGTTCTGCGGCAGCACCTTGCGCCAGACCATGGTCTGGGTGCCCGCATCGGGTAACGTGGGCGTGGGCGTGAGCATCCTCAGCTACGCCGGCGGCGTGCAGTTTGGGCTCATCACCGATACCGCCCGCTGCGCCGATCCGCAGGCCATCATCGACCGCTTCGAGCCTGAATTTCAGCAACTGCTGCTGCTGGCGCTGATGCTGCCCTGGGGCAGCGAAGCACAGGGCTAAAGTATTTCAGTGCCGATTGCCACCGACCGGCCGATGGCGGTCGACCGGAGCGTCGGCGGCCTCGGCCGGTGGCAATTCATCCAGCGCCGACTCGGCGCCATCGCCAACCGCCGCATCAGGCGGCCCCTCTTCCGGCGCGCGCATGCGCATGCCTGAACGCAGAAAACGGTTTTGGTGGTTGACGCGCGGCAGAAAGCGCGCCAGTTCGGACAAGGCCAGCTGATAAACACTGCGCTTGAACTCGATCACCAGTTCCAGCGGCACCCAGTACTCGTTCCAGCGCCAGGCGTCGAACTCGGGGTGGTCGGTGGCGCGCAGGTCAAGGTCGCAGTCGCGGCCCATCAGCCGCAGCAGGAACCAGATCTGCTTCTGGCCGCGGTAGTGGCCGCGCGCATCCCTGCGGATGAAGTGGTCGGGCACCTCGTAGCGCAGCCAGTCGCGGGTGCGCGCCAGGATGCGTACATGTTCGGGCAGCAGCCCGACTTCTTCCTGCAGTTCTCTGAACATCGCCTGCTCGGGCGATTCACCGTACTTGATGCCCCCTTGGGGGAACTGCCAAGAGTGGGTGCGTAGCCGTTTGCCCCAGAACACCTGGTTGCGCGCGTTGAGCAGGACGATGCCGACGTTAGGCCTGAAGCCTTCCCTGTCGAGCATAATCGAATCCCAATTTCTATATTGGTTTCATTATTGCACCGGCCCGGTGCGGCCTGCGAAGCTCGCTAACCCGCATGCACCTCAGGGCCGTGTCGCGCCCCGCGATGCGCCGCCTGCCCCGGCGGCCCGCCCCTGCTGGCCCTGCCCCCCCCCTCATCGCCCATGAAAGCCTCCCAGTTCTTCATCTCCACCCAGAAGGAGGCCCCCGCCGACGCTGAGGTCGTGAGCCACCAGCTGATGATGCGCGCCGGCCTGATCAAGCGCCTGGGCGCCGGCATCTACAACTACATGCCGATGGGCTTGCGGGTGATCCGCAAGGTTGAGGCCATCATCCGCGACGAGATGAACCGCGCCGGTGCGGTGGAGCTGTTGATGCCGGTGGTGCAGCCCGCCGAGCTGTGGCAGGAGACCGGCCGATTCGAAAAGATGGGCCCCGAGCTGCTGCGGGTGAAGGATCGCCATGACCGCGACTTCATCATCCAGCCCACCAGCGAAGAGGTGGTGACCGACATCGCCCGCCAGGAGTTGCGCAGCTACCGCCAGCTGCCGAAAAATTTCTACCACATCCAGACCAAGTTCCGCGATGAGCGGCGGCCACGCTTCGGCATCATGCGCGGCCGCGAGTTCACGATGAAGGACGCTTACTCGTTTGACCGCGACGCGGCGGCCGCAGCCATCAGCTACCAGGGCATGTTCGACGCCTACAAGCGCATCTTTGACCGCTTCGGCCTGCGTTACCGCGCGGTGGCGGCCGACACCGGCGCGATCGGCGGTGATCTCTCGCATGAGTTCCAGGTCATCGCCGATACCGGCGAGGACGCCATCGTCTACTGCCCCGACAGCGACTATGCCGCCAACATCGAGCTGGCCGAGGGCGTGGCACCGGCTGCGCCGCGCGCCGCGCCGCTGCAGCCGCTGTCCAACACCCCCACCCCCGGCAAGGCCACCTGTGCCGCCGTCGCCGATCTGCTGGGCCTGCCATTGCAGCGCACGGTCAAGAGCCTGGTGCTGGCCACCGATGAGCAGGACGACGAGGGCAACATCATCAAGAGCCGGGTCTGGCTGCTGCTGCTGCGTGGCGACCACGATTTGAACGAGGTCAAGGCCGGCAAGCTGCCGGGGCTGAAGGCCGGCTGGCGCTTTGCCACCGTAGCCGAGATCGACGAGCACTTCGGCTGCAAGCCGGGCTACCTGGGGCCGATCTTCCAAAATCCGGGAATCAAGCAGCCGGTGACGGTGATCGTCGACCGCACGGTGGCGGCGATGAGCGATTTTGTCTGCGGCGCCAACCAGGCCGATCACCATTACACCGGCGCCAACTGGGGCCGCGACCTGCCCGAGCCCGCGCTGGTGGCCGACCTGCGCAATGTGCTGGCCGGTGATCCCTCGCCCGACGGCAAGGGCGTGCTGGCGATCCAGCGCGGCATCGAGGTCGGCCATGTCTTCTACCTTGGCACCAAGTACTCGGCGGCGATGAACGCCACCTACCTCAACGAGCTGGGCAAGCCGCAGCTGATGGAGATGGGCTGCTACGGCATCGGCGTCACCCGCATCCTGGGCGCGGCGATCGAGCAGAACCACGACGCGCGTGGCATCGTCTGGCCGACGGCGATCGCACCGTTTGCAGCGGTGATCTGCCCGATCGGTTATGAGCGCTCGGCCGATGTCAAGGCCGCTGCCGACGCGCTGCATGCCGAGTTGCTGGCGGCGGGCGTCGATGTGATGCTGGACGACCGCGGCGAGCGCCCGGGCGCGATGTTCGCCGACTGGGAGTTGATCGGCGTGCCGCAGCGCGTGGTGATCTCCGACCGCGGCCTCAAGGCCGGCACGCTGGAGCTGCAGGGCCGCACCGAGGCCGAGGCCACGGTAACGCCGCTGGCTGAAGCCGCGACGCAAGTGAAGGCGCGGCTGGCGGCATGATTCAACCCGCCCGGCGGGCCTGGTCAGCCTGGCTGGCCACCGCCGTGATCGTGCCCGGCCTGCTTCTTTCGCGCCCGGCCGAGGCCGGCAAGCAGGCCGAGGAGCCGCTGGCAGATGCCGTGCGCGGCGCACTGTCGGCGGCCATCGCCAGCGCCGCGCCACCGCGGCCGGTGTTCGACCAGCTCGACGAGCGCCTGGCCTACCTGCGCTGGCTGGGCGCGATGAGCGAGCGGCTCAAGCGCCGCAAGAGCGAGGCCCATACGCGCATCGAGTTTCTTGAGACGCTGTGGTACGAGAGCAAGCGCGCGGGGCTGGAGCCGGCGCTGGTGCTGGCGCTGATTCAGGTGGAGAGCGGCTTTCGCAAATACGCCATCAGCACGGCCGGCGCGCGCGGCTACATGCAGGTGATGCCGTTCTGGGCTCGGTTGATCGGCGACGGCGAGCCGGCGCGGTTGTTCCACATGCAGACCAACCTGCGCTTTGGCTGCGTCATCCTGCGCCACTACCTCGACATCGAGCGCGGCGACTTGTTTCTTGCGCTGGGCCGCTACAACGGCAGCCGCGGCAAGGCGCCTTACCCCGACGCGGTGTTGGGCAACCGCCGGCAATGGCTGCTGGCCTGAGCCTGAGCCGGGGCCAGCACCCGCCTCAGCTGCGCAGCCCGGCCCAGGCTTTGGGCTGGGCCTGCGTGGCACCCAGCAGCTGCAGCACACGCTCGACCGTGTCGTCGACCAGCTCGTCGATGCTGGCCGGCTTGTTGTAGAAGGCCGGCAGCGGCGGAAAGATGATGCCGCCCATCTCGGTCACAGCCGTCATGTTGCGCAGATGCGCCAGGTTGAACGGCGTTTCGCGCACCAGCAGCAGCAGCCGGCGGCGCTCTTTGAGCGTGACATCGGCGGCGCGCGTCAGCAGGTTGTCGCCAAAGCCATGGGCGATGGCCGCCAGCGTCTTCATCGAGCAGGGTGCAACCACCATCGCCGCGGTATCGAAGCTGCCGCTGGCGACGCAAGCGCCGATGTCACCCGGCGCATAGCTGTGGTCGGCCAGCGCGGCCAGCGCGGCGCGGTCCATGTCGAGCTCGTGGTGGGCGTTGAGCACGCCGGCCGGTGTCACCACCAGGTGAGTCTCCAAACCCAGCGTGCGAGCGCGCTGCAGCAGGCGCACGCCGTAGATCGCGCCACTGGCGCCGGTGATGCCAATGACCAGCCGCTGGCTCATGTTGACCCCTTGTCCGATGAGACCATCGGACGGTCGCCCGAGGGGACTCGGCCCGGCTTGGCAGCGGCCCGACACTCGGCCCGCCGCGCCCCAGCACTCACCTGGTGATCAGCTGCTGCAGCTCGCCCGATTGGTACATCTCCATCATGATGTCCGAGCCGCCGACGAATTCGCCGTCGACATACAGCTGCGGGATGGTCGGCCAGTTGGCGTAGTCCTTGATGCCTTGGCGGATCTCGTTGTCTTCAAGCACGTTGACGGTCTGGATCTCGCTGGCACCGGCGGCCTTGAGCAGCTGGATGGCCTTGCCGGAGAAGCCGCATTGCGGAAACTGGGCCGTGCCCTTCATGAACAGCACGATGCGGCCGCCCTTCACGATGGTGTCGATACGTTCTTGCGTTTCGTTCATGTCAATTCCTGGATTGGCCTCAAGTGGCCTCAAGTGGTCTGGATGGCCTGGATGGCGTTAACTCTGCACTTTATACGGCAAAGCGCCCCGGTTCGGCGGGGCGCTGCAAGTTTGCCCCCAGTCCAAGCCGGGAGCTGGGAGCTGGGAGCTGGGATCAGAACGCCAGGTTCACACCCAGGCGCAACAGCGGCTGCAGGCGCAGGCCGCCGTCGGAGGCGCCCAGGCCCAGCAAGCGATCCAGCCGCGCCGGGCCCAGGCCCTGGGCAGTGAGGCCGAGGTCAGCGCTGAAACCCCATTGGCCGTTCCAGGCGCTGCCGGCATAGCCCAGACCCGCATAGGGCAGGGCCTGCGCGGCGTCGGGCAGCGGCTGGCCGCCCGCCGTCGAGCGCAGGTTGATCAGCAGGCCACCGGTCAGCCGCAGGCCGCCGGTATTGCCAAGCCGCAGCGCGCTGAACTGGTAGTCGCCCAGCAGCCGCAGGTGCTGCACCCGGCCGTTGGGCAGCAGCAGCGCGGTGAGATTGCGATTGGGCAGCAGCGAGAAATCGTCGCGCTCGAAGCGCGCTTGCCAGAATGGGCCACCCAGCGCATCGGCCGCAGGCGTCAGGCCCTGGGCTTGCGCGCCGGTGGCGCTCAGCAAGGTCATCAGGCCGGCCAGCAGCAGACAGGTTTGGCGCATGGTGCTAACTCCCCTTGGCAGCGGCCGCCCGAAGAGGCGGGCAACCTGAAAGCCATACTACGCCGTGCAGCTTGGTGCGTGTGCGGCCAATTGTGCGGTGCATCACCGTCAGTTCAAGGCTTGGACCGTGCCCTGCGCCGCAATGGCGGCTTCATGCCTTCACCACAAGCTCAGTCGGGCGCCAAGCAGCCGCCGGTGCAGCGCACGCGGCCCGCCAGATCGCGGCGGCTGTCGATGCGGTTGAAGCCGGCCTGCCGCAGCAAGCCGCTCACCGCGTCGGCCTGCTGCCAGCCATGCTCAAACAGCAGCCAGCCGCCGGGTACCAGATGGGCCGCCGCGCCGGCGATGATCTGCCGGTAGGCGTCCAGGCCGTCACCGCCGGGGCTCAGCGCCAGCAAGGGCTCATGCTGCAGTGCCGGCAAGTGGGCGTCGTCGGCGGCGATGTAGGGCGGGTTGCTCAGCACCAGGTCAAAGCGTTGTTCGGCCGCCACGGCCTGCCACCAGGCGCCTTGGGCCAGCCTGATCGGCAGGCCCAGCCGCTGCGCATTGGCGCGCGCTACCACCAGCGCGTCGGCGCTGATATCGGTGGCGGTGACCGTGGCCGCGCCATGGCCCTGCGCCACCGCCAGCGCGATGGCGCCGCTGCCGGTGCCCAGATCGAGCACCCGTGGCTGCTGCCGGCCTAGGAGCCTGTCGGGCTTGGGGAGCGTCGGCTGCGAATCGGCCGCAGCGGTCCATTTCTCACCGTCTTCTTGCCCCATAGCTGGGCTATGGGGCTGCAAATCCGGCAAGAACTGTCCTCGCTGGGGCCGATTCTCGCTATCGACGCCCCAAGCCCGACAGGCTCGTAGGAGCCTGTCGGGCTTGGGGAGCGTCGGCTGCGAATCGACCGCAGCGGTCCATTTCTCACCGTCTTCTTGCCCCATAGCTGGGCTATGGGGCTGCAAATCCGGCAAGAACTGTCCTCGCTGGGGCCGATTCT
>JBBQJN010000143.1:0-9663 GCA_038325945.1 Burkholderiales bacterium
GCGTCGATAGCGAGAATCGGCCCCAGCGAGGGCAGTTCTTGCCGGATTTGCAGCCCCATAGCCCAGCTATGGGGCAAAAAGACGGTGAGAAATGGCCCGCTGCGGTCGATTCGCAGCCGACGCTCCCCAAGCCCGACAGGCTCCTAGGTCGCGTTGTGCACGCCCAGCCTGGCGCGCAGGCCGGCGTGCAGTTTCTCCACCGTAAACGGGCTGATGCCCAGCGCCTTGCCGCTTTCCTTGACGGTCAGGCCTTGGGCCATTGCTGCCAGCAGTTCGCGCCCTCGCGAGTAGGCGGGGGTAGTTTTGCGACTGGCGCGCTGGGGCAACATCGCACTACGCTAGCCACCCACTGAACCGCGAGTCCAAGCGGATTCTGCAAAAGGAGTTGCCCTTGATTGATCGGCTGGGTTCCGCCGCCGTTGCGCCCATTTGGCGCGTGAAAAATCCTTGCGCGGTCAATGGGCCGCGTCTGGGCAGGGGCGCCGGTTGGCCGAACGGCGGGCTGCGATGAACCTTGCACACTGGCTGCAGCGCAACGCGCGCATCCACCCGCAGCGCCCGGCCATTGCCGTGGGCGATGCGGTCTGGCTGGATTACGCGGCCTTTGCCGAGTACGCCGCGCGCACCGCCGGCTGGCTGCAGGCGCAAGGGTTGATGGCCGGCGACCGTGTGGCGCTGTTCATGCCCAATCGGCGCGAGTACCTACCGTTGTTGTGGGGCGCCTGGTGGCTGGGCGCGGTGGTGGTGCCAATCAACGCCAAGCTGCACCCGCGCGAGACCGCCTGGATCGCCGCGCACAGCGGCAGCCGCATCCTCTTTACCGATGCCGAGCATCAAGCCGAGGTGGTGGCTGCATGGCTACAGGCCGGACAGGCCGGACAGGCCGGCCATGCAGCGGCCGTGATTACCGACTTCGCCTTTCTTGACGACGCCACGATGGCCCAGCCGGCGATTGCCGAGCGCGGCGATGACGATCCGGCCTGGTTGTTCTATACCAGTGGCACCACCGGCCGACCCAAGGGCGTGACGCTGGCGGCGCGGCAGTTGCGCGCTTGCACGCTGGCCTACCTGGCCTCGGTGCAGGCGGTTGAGCCGGGCGACGTGATGCTGCACCCGGCGCCGATGTCGCATGGCGGCGGCCTCTACCACCTGCCGTATGTGTTGCAGGGCGCGCTCAATGTGGTGCCGGCTTCGGCCGGATTCGACGCCCCCGAGTGCCTGGCGCTGGCCGCGTTTTGGCGCAACGCCTCGTTTTTTGCCGCGCCCACCATGGTGCGCCGCCTGGTCGACGAGGTGCAAAAGTCCGGCAAGCGACCGCCGGGCCTGGCGACGATCTGTTACGGCGGCGGCCCGATGTACCTGGCCGACATAGAGCAGGCGCTGCAGGTGATCGGCCCGCACTTTGCGCAGATCTATGGCCAGGGTGAATGCCCAATGACGATCAGCGTGCTGGGCCGCGCGCTGATCAATGACCCCGCGCAGCTGCGCAGGCGCGAGCGCCTGGGCTCGGTGGGCGTGGCGCAGCCGATGGTCGAGATCCGGGTTTGCGACGAGCAGGGCCAGCCGCTGCCAGCTGGCGAGAGCGGCGAGGTCTGCGTGCGCAGCGAGGCCGTGATGCTGGGCTACTGGAACGATGCGCAGGCCACCGCTGCAGCATTGCGCGACGGCTGGCTGTGGACCGGCGACATCGGCCGCCTCGACGACGATGGCTTCCTGACCCTGCTCGACCGCAGCAAGGACCTGGTGGTCAGCGGCGGCAGCAACATCTATCCGCGTGAAGTTGAGGAGGCACTGTTGATGCATGAGCAGGTGGCCGAGGTCTCGGTGATCGGCCGGCCCGATGCCGAATGGGGCGAGGTGGTGGTGGCCTTTGTGGTGCGGCGCGATGCGGCGCAAGCGGCAGACACGCCGGACGCAGCGGCGCTGGACAGCCATTGCCTGGCGCATATCGCGCGCTTCAAGCGGCCCAAGCACTACCGCTTTGTCGCCGAGCTGCCCAAGAACCACTACGGCAAGGTGCTGAAGACAGCGCTGCGCGAGCGCGATGCCACTGCAGTTGTTGCTGCTGTGGCTGTCGCTGTAGCCACCAAGCGGGGGTAGGTAGCGAAGGCCGCCCACCCTTTTCCGCCCCTTTGTCCCGGCCCGCTGACAATCAGCCGGCCATGAGTGACGACCGACCTGCCCAGCGGGCCAGTACCGATGCGGCGGCCACCTCCACCGAAGACTTCTCGTTGGCGGCGCTGCGTGATCGCTTCGGCCCGCGCCACCGCTGGTGGGTGCTGCTGACGGTGATGATCGGCAACATGGCCGCGCTGATGGCGGCCACCACGGTCAACGTGGCGGTGCCGGCGATGAGCCTGCACTTCACGCTTGGCCAGCAGGACGCGCAGTGGCTGGCCACCAGCTTCATGGGCGCGATGACGGTGTCTATGCTCGCCACACCCTGGTTGCTGCAGCGCCTGGGCTATCGGCGCTGCTACGCCGTGCTGCTGCTGGTGCTGGGCCTGGGTGGGCTGGGTGGCGGGCTGTCGGCCCACTTCGGCCTGGTGCTGGCGATGCGGGTGGTCGAAGGCCTGGCCGCCGGTGTGCTGCAGACCATTCCCGGCGTCATCATCATGCATGCCTTCTCGCGCCAGGAGCAGGGCCGCGCAATGGGCGTGTTCGGCTTTGGCACGGTGCTGGCGCCGGCGCTGGGGCCCAGCGTGGGCGGGCTGCTGGTTGATGTTTTTGGCTGGCGTGCGGTGTTCTTTTTTGTGCTGCCGTTTTGCGTGTTGGCCGCGCTGCTGGCGCGTCGCTACCTGCCGCATTGCGCGCCGGGCGGCGCGCCGGTTGATCGCTCGGCGGCTCCGCCCGACCGCTGGAGCCTGTTGATGCTCACCGTGATGTTGGCGGCGCTGCTCAACGGCCTGGTCTGGCTGCAGGGCCCGCAGCCGCTGGCGGGCTTGCTGCTGGTGGTGCTGGCCGTTGCGCTGGCGCTGGCCTTTGTACGCCGCCAGCAGCGGGTGGCCGCGCCCTTGATGCAGATGTCGCTGTACGGCAACCCGGTGTTCCGCCGCGCTGCGGTGGTGGCGGTGATCTACGGCGCCGGGCTGTTTGGCTCTACCTACCTGCTGCCGCTGTTCATGCTGGTGGCGTTGGGCCTGCCGGCCAGCCAGGTTGGCGCGGTGCTGATGCCCGCCGGCCTGGCGCTGGCGCTGAGCATCCCGCTGGCCGGCCGGCTGGCCGACCGGGTGCCGCTGTACCGCACGCTCACCGTCGGCCTGCTGATCATGGCCGCCACTTTTGCGGTGATGGCCGGCGTCGGCAACAGCACCGCGGTGGCCTGGCTCACGCTGTGGGCGGTGCTGGGGCGCATCGGTCTGGGCTGCGTGATCCCGTCACTGAGCCTGAGCGCGATGCGCGTGCTTGAGCCGCCCAGCATCGCCGCCGGTGCCGGCACCATGAACTTTCTGCGCCAACTGGGCGGTGCGGTGGGCGTCAATGCGGTCGGCATCGGCCTCGAATGGCGGCTGCAGACCCATGCGGCGCTGGGCCCGGCGGGCACGCTGCGCGCCTTTCACGAGGTCTTTGTGCTGATGGCGCTGATCACCGGCGCCGCCGCGCTGGCGGCCTGGCAGATGCGGCCGCCGCCGTCGTCCCGCGCATGACACCCTGGCGCGGCGGCACTGCGGCACACTTTGGCTCTGTTGCCCCTGAATCGACTTTGGAGACTGGCCCCATGGGACCCTTGAGCGGATTGCGCGTCGTTGAACTGGCCAGTATCGGCCCCGGCCCCTTGTGCGCCATGCTGCTGGCCGATCTGGGCGCCGAGGTGCTGCGCATTGATCGCACCGAGCCCAGCGGCCTGGGCGTGCCGATGGATGTGAAGTTCGAGGTCACCGGCCGCAACCGGCGCTCGGTGGCGCTGGACTTCAAGCAGAACGCCGGCCGCGACGCCGCACTGCGCCTGATCGACCGCGCCGACGTGTTGATCGAAGGCTGGCGCCCTGGCGTGGCCGAGCGCCTGGGCCTGGGGCCGGCAGACTGCCATGCACGCAACCCCGGCCTGGTGTTTGGCCGCATGACCGGCTTTGGCCAGAGCGGTCCGCTGGCCCTGGCCGCCGGCCATGACCTGAACTACATCGCGCTCACCGGTGCGTTGCATGCCATTGGGGGCAAAGACAAGCCGGTGCCGCCGCTCAACCTGGTGGGCGACTATGGCGGCGGCGCGCTTTACCTGGCCTTCGGCCTGCTGGCAGCGATCTTCGAGCGCAGCCGCTCGGGCCAGGGCCAGGTGGTGGACGCGGCGATGGTTGACGGCGCCAGCTCGCTGATGAGCATCTTCCACGGCATGCTGGCCAGCGGCCGCTGGGATGTCGATCAACGCGCGGCCAACCTGCTCGATGGCGGCGCGCCTTTCTATGACACCTACGCCACGGCCGACGCCAAATGGGTATCGATTGGTGCGCTTGAGCCCAAGTTTTTTGCCGAGCTGGTGCAGCGCATCGGCCTGGACGACAGCTATCTCAAGCGCCAGTACGACCGCCGCTGCTGGCCCGAATTGCGCTTGGCGCTGGCAACGATCTTTGCCGCCAAAACCCGTGACGAGTGGACGGCATTGCTCGAAGGCACGGATGTCTGCTTCGCGCCGGTGCTGACGCTGGCCGAAGTGGCGCAGCATGCGCATGCGCAGGCGCGTGGTGGCTACATCGACGTGGGTGGCGTGGTGCAGCCAGCGCCGGCACCCCGTTTTTCGCGCAGCCAGCCGACGCTGCCGACACCGGCGGTGCTGCCGGGCAGCCATACCGATGCCATCCTGACCGAAGCCGGCTTCAGCGCCGCCGAGATCCAGGCCTTGCGCGCCAGCGGCGCCGCCATCGGCGGCTGAAGCGATTGAAGTCGAAGGGAAATTCATGACAGACAACCGACCTTACCTTGACCTGCCTGCGACGCCGGCCGACGCGCCGCCGCCCAAGCCGCGCAGCGCCGCCACCTTGATCGTGCTGCGTGACAGCCCGCAGGGCATGCAGGTGCTGATGGCCCGCCGCGCCGAGCGCGCGAATGACCAGAACAGCGGCGCTGCGGTGTTTCCGGGCGGCCTGCTCGATGCCAGTGATCGCGGCCACTACGAACGCTGCAACGGCCTGGACGATGCTGCGGCCAGCGCCCGGCTGGGGCTGCCCAGCGACGGCCTGCATTACTGGGTGGCGGCGGTGCGCGAGTGCTTCGAGGAGGCAGGTTTACTTTTCGCCACCGACGCCGCCGACGCTGCCAGCGCGCTGGTCGATCTGAGCAAGCTGCCCACCGACGAGCTGGTGACGCTGCGCCGCGCGCTGCATGCCAACGCCGTGGGCATGGACGCGGTATGTGATCGCTTCGGCGTGCGTCTGGCCACCGATCGGCTGGCTTACTACAGCCACTGGATCACGCCCAAAGGCCTGCCCAAGATCTTCGACACCCGCTTCTTCATCACCGAGGCGCCGGCCGGCCAGACGGCGGTGGCCGACGCCACCGAGACGGTCGACCTGCTGTGGATGACACCCGCCGAGGTGATGGACCGCAGCAACGGCCTGCGGCTGATGAACGTCACCGAGATCACGCTCAAGCACATCGCCACCTTCCAGAAGGCCGCCGATGCGGTGGCCTGGGCGCGCGCGCAGGCCACCGTGCCGCTGAACCGGCCGCGCATCGGCCTGTCGGCCAAGGGCAAGCGGCCGCTGAACCGGGGCGACTGGGCCTATGCCGAACTCGGCCGCATCGACCCGGAAGGCAGCGGCACCGCCAGCGTCGAGCTGGTGCCCGGCAAGCCGGTCTGGCTGAGCCCGCGGGTGCTGCGTGTCACCGCCGACAACGGCAGCATGATGACCGGGCCGGGTACCAATGCCTACTTCATCGGCGCACCCGGATCGGACAGCTGGGCCCTGCTCGACCCCGGGCCGGATGACGCAGCGCATGTGGCGGCGCTGCTGGCGGCCGCGCCGGGGCGCATCACCCGCATCCTGTGCACCCACACCCACAAGGACCACTCACCCGCCGCCGCATCGATTGCGGCGGCCACCGGTGCGCCCACCTTCGGCCGCGTGGCCGACCATGTGGAATGGCAGGACCAGAGCTTCCAGCCGACCACGGTGCTGCGCGACGGTGACGTGCTGCAACTTGGTGACGCGGCAGGCGGGGGCGTCACCCTGCGCGCCGTGCACACGCCCGGCCATGCCAGCAACCACCTGTGCTTTCTGCTGGAAGAAGAGCAACTGCTGTTCACCGGCGACCACCTGATGCAGGGCAGCACCGTGGTGATCAACCCGCCCGACGGCGACATGGCGGTCTACATCGCCAACCTGCACCGCCTGCTCGACATCCCGCTGCAGTGGCTGGCACCGGGCCACGGCTTCTTGATCGACGAGCCGCACGACGTCATCCGCAAGACCATCGCCCACCGCCTGGGCCGCGAGGCCAAGGTGCTGGCCGGCCTGCAAAAGCTGGGCAGCGCCGCACCGGTGGACGAATCGGCGCTGGTGGCCGAGGTGTATGCCGACACGCCCAAGCCCTTGCATGCGATGGCGCTGCGCTCGCTGCGCGCGCACCTGCAGAAGCTGCAGGCCGAAGGCCGGGCCCGGCAGCAGGGTGCGCGCTGGCAGGCCGCCGCATGAGCGGTGGTTTCAGCGCGGCCCATGCCGTGCTGCAGGGCGAGGTGGCGGCCCAGCGCCTGGCCGGCGTGTCTTGCGCCACGCTGCGGCACGGCGCACTGATCGACAGCTTCTGCACCGGCTTTGCCGTCCTGGGCAAGGGCGACGAGGCCGGCACGCCGTTGCGGCCCGACCACATCCACCGCGCTTTTTCCAACACCAAGCTGTTCACCACGGTGCTGGTGCTGATGCTGGCCGACGCAGGCCACTGGTCGCTCGACGATCCGCTGAAGGCCTGGATCCCGGCCTTCGCCAGCGTGCGGGTGCTGCGCCCCGGCGCCACCACGCTCGATGACACCGAGCCGCTGGCGCGCGACATCACCATCCGCCAGCTCATCACCCACCAGGCTGGTTTCAGCCACGGTGTGTTCGACCCCGAGTCCCTGCTCTACAAGGCCTACCACGCCACTGGCGTGCGCGGCATCGGCACCACGCTGGCCGGGCAGATGGACCTGCTGGCCACGCTGCCGCTGGGTTTCCAGCCCGGCACTGCCTGGGAGTACGCGCTGGGCATCGACGTGCTGGCCCGGCTGTGTGAACTGGCCACCGGCCAGGCCTTTGCTGACGCGCTGCAAACCCGCATCTTCGACCCGCTGGGGCTGATCGACACCGGCTTCGTGCTGCGGCCCGACCAGGTGCCGCGCCTGGCCGCGCTGTACAAGGGCGACTTGGCCGACCCGATGAAGCCCGGGCTGGAGCGCCTGACCACCACCCCCTGGCCCGACGCCTACCTGAAGCCGGTGCCGCGCCAGTCCGGCGCCGGGGGCCTGTTCAGCACCCAGGCCGACATGCTGGCCCTGCTGCGCCAGCTGATGCCGGGCCAGCCGTCGCCGCTGTTGCAGCCGGCCACGCTGGCCGCCATGTTTGATGACCAGGTGCCCGCGCCGCTGTGTGTGCAGTTCCCCGACACCGGGCCCATCCCCAGCCTGGGCTATGGCCTGGGCGGCGCGGTGGTGCGGCGCGCGTCCAGCCTGGAACCCCCCGGCGCGGTGGGTGAGCTGCAGTGGGGCGGCCTGGCTGGCACGCACTGGTTCATCTCGCCAGCCACCGGCCTGGCCGGGGTGGTGATGTGCCAGCGCCATTTCGGCTTCTGGCACCCGGCCTGGTTCGCCTACAAGCGCCAGCTGTACGCCGCCGCCGGGCATTGAGCGCCTCGCCCGCGCTGCGGCGGGCATTGCAGGCTCTGCCCGCGCTGCGGCGGGCATTGCAGGATCTGCCCGCGCTGCGGCGGGCGGGGCTCACTTGTCGGCGGCCTGGATCAGCGCATCCACCTCGGCCTGGCGCGCGAACTTGTTGCCCAGCGCCGACAGTGCCGACAGTTCGCTGCGGGCGCCGGCCTTGTCGCCAGACTGCACCAGCAGCCTGGCCAGTTGCAGGCGGAAGTTGTGGTCATCGGGCGCGGCGGCCACGGCCTGCTTCTGCACGTCCACCGCGCGTGGCAGTTGCTGGTCGGCTGCCAGCGCCAGCGCCAGGGTGTCCATCACCGCAGCGGCTTTGGGCGCGCGCTGCAGCGCCTGCTCGGCCAGCGCCACCGCGCCGGGCTTGTTCTGCGTTGCCAGCACATAGGCCAGGTTGTTCAGCGCCAGCACATTGGCCGGCTGCTTGTCGATCACCTGCCGGTACTGCGCCTCGGCCTCGGCCGGCTTGCCGGTGGCCATGGCCTGGTCGCCCAGGTGCAGCACGAAGGCCATGTCGTCGGGGTGCTTCTTGCGCCAGTCTTGTGCCAGGGCATCGGCCTCTGCGGTCTTCTTGCCGGCCAGCAGCGCGGCATGCAGGCGCTGCGGGGCGTCGCCAGGCGGCGGCCGGGCCATGGCCTTGCGCAGCGCCACGGCAGCGGCATCCCAGTTTCTGCGGCGCAGTTCCACATCGCCTTCCATGCTGTAACCGGTGGCCTCGTCGGGGCGCTGTGTCTGCACCTTGCGGGCGATGCCCAGGGCCTGGTCGAGCCGGTTTTCCTGCAGCGCCATCAGCATTTGGGCCTGTTGCACCAAAGGCTGGTCGGGCGCCAGCTCACCGGCGCGGCGCACTGCGGCGGCGGCGGCCGTGGCATTGCGGGCTGCAGTGTGGGCGTCGGCCAGGCGCAGCTGTGGCAGGGCCGAGCGTGGCGCCACGCTGGCCAGCCGGCTGAAGGTGGTGACAGCCTGCTGTGCATCACCAGCCAGCAGCTGCGCGCGGCCCAGGCGGTCCAGCAGTTCGGCGTTGTCGGGCAGCGCCGCCAGGCCGGCCTGTGCGGTGTCTTGCGCAGCCTTGGCCTGGTTGCCGGCCAGCAGCTGGTCGACCAGCAGCATGCGGGGTGTCGGGTCGGTGGGGTCGGCTGCCACCGCCTGGGTCAACCAGCTGGTCACCGCGTCGGGCTTGCCGCCAGCGCGCGCGGTCAGCTCGGCCAGCGCCAGCATGGCGCCGGTGTGCTTGGGGTTGCGCTGCAGCAGGGCCTCGAAGCGGGCCCGGGCAGCAGCGGGCTGCTTGTCGTTCAGGTCGAGTGCAGACAGCCCGGCCAGCGCGGGCAGGAAATCGGCGTTCTTGGCCAGCGCGGCCTCGAAGTGCTGGCGCGCGGCCGGCAGGTCCTGGCGCTGCAGCGCCATGCGGCCACGCAGCTGGTCGGGCAGGGCGTCGCCGGGCAGCTTGGCTGCCAGCTTGTCGATGGCTTTCAGCGCCGCAGGCTGGTCATTGCTGCGGACCAGCAAGTTGACCAGCGCGAGATCTGCACTGGTGCCCTTGTCGGCTGCGGCCACGGCGCGCAGCTCGGCCAGTGCCGCCGCACCCTTGCCCTTGGCCACGTTGGACAAGGCCATCGCCGTGCGCACCCGCAGATCGTCGGGCTTGAGCTTGGCGGCACGGGCAAAGCTGGCGTCGGCGGCGGCGGTGTCGCCCTTCATCATCTGGGCCTGGGCGGCCAGTGACAGGGTTTCGACATCGGCCTTGTCGCCGAGCCGCGGTGCCAGCGTGGCCTGGGCCTTGTCGGTCTGGCCGCTGCGCAGCAGCACCTGGGCCAGCTGGC
>JBBQJN010000144.1:0-9564 GCA_038325945.1 Burkholderiales bacterium
CGTTCGGCCAGCGCCGCGATCTTGGTCACGCCCTCGTCCATCATGGCCTGGGTGCGAAAGACGCTGGCGTACTGCTGCATGGTGTCGCGGATGTCGCCGGCCACATGTTGCGCGTATTCACCGGTGCTGTTGGCGTCCAGCCGCGCCAGGCGCGCCAGCGATGCGTCGGCGGCATCTGCCGGCAACGGCTTGTGCTTCTGGGTCTTCAGCCCGCTCTCGGCGATGTGGTTGCCAGCAGCACGGCCGAACACCAGCAGGTCGAGCAGCGAATTGGTGCCCAGGCGATTGGCGCCGTGCACGCTGACGCAGCTGCATTCGCCCACCGCATAGAAGCCGTTCACCACGCTGTTCGGGTTGCCGTTGGGTTTGCCAACTTCAGGCACCACCACCTGGCCGTGGATGTTGGTCGGAATACCGCCCATCTGATAGTGGATGGTCGGCACCACGGGGATGGGTTCCTTCGTGATGTCGACGTTCGCGAAGTTGTGGCCGATCTCGAAAACGCTGGGCAGGCGCTTCATGATGGTGTCAGCACCCAGGTGGGTCAGGTCGAGGTTGATGTAGTCCTTGTTGGGACCACAACCGCGGCCTTCCTTGATTTCCTGGTCCATGCAGCGGCTGATGAAATCGCGCGGCGCCAGGTCTTTCAGCGTCGGGGCATAACGCTCCATGAAACGCTCGCCGTTGCTGTTGCGCAGGATGGCACCTTCACCGCGGCAGCCTTCGGTCAGCAGCACGCCGGCGTTGTGCACGCCCGTCGGGTGAAACTGCCAGAACTCCATGTCTTCCAGCGGAATGCCGGCGCGCGCCGCCATGCCGAGGCCGTCGCCGGTGTTGATGAAGGCATTCGTGCTGGCGGCAAAGATGCGCCCCGCGCCGCCGGTGGCGAACATCGTGGTCTTGGCTTCGAGGATGTAGACATCGCCGGTTTCCATCTCGAGCGCGGTGACACCCAGCACGTCGCCATCGGCGTCGCGGATCAGGTCAAGCGCCATCCACTCGACGAAGAAGTTGGTGCGCGCCTTCACGTTCTGCTGGTACAGCGTGTGCAGCATGGCGTGGCCGGTGCGGTCGGCCGCAGCGCAGGCGCGCTGCACCGGCTTTTCGCCGTAATTGGCGGTGTGGCCGCCAAACGGGCGCTGGTAGATCGTGCCGTCGGGGTTGCGGTCAAACGGCATGCCGAAATGCTCGAGCTCGTAGACCACCTTGGGCGCCTCGCGGCACATGAACTCGATCGCGTCCTGGTCGCCCAGCCAATCCGAACCCTTGACGGTGTCGTAGAAGTGGAAGTGCCAGTTGTCCTCGCTCATGTTGCCCAGCGAGGCACCGATGCCGCCCTGCGCCGCCACCGTGTGCGAGCGGGTCGGAAACACCTTGGACAGCACCGCCACATTCAGCCCGGCCCGCGCCAGCTGCAGCGAGGCCCGCATGCCCGAGCCGCCGGCTCCGATGATCACCACGTCGAACTTGCGCCGTGCCACGTTTGTCTTGATATTTGCCATCTTGATCTCAGTTCTTGTCGCCGCCGAAGCGGCACCGCCGAAACACGCACCCGGCCGAAGTCAGCAGACGCCGCGCGGTCGGCGTCGCCGGACCGCTGGCGTCGCCCCTCCGGGACGGCGCCATGTTCAGAGGCGCCATAAAACTTGAACGGCCCAGCCGGCGCAACCCACCAGCCAGGCGATCGTCGCCACCTGGGCCACAAGGCGCAGGCCCACCGGCTTGATGTAATCCATCCAGACATCGCGCATGCCCACCCAGGCATGCCAGGCCAGCGCCAGGATGACGACGAAGGTCGCCACTTTCATCCACTGGCGCGAGAAGATCGCCGCCCAGCTGTCGTAGCCCGCCGGGCCACCGAGGATCACCTGGGCCAGCAGCACCAGCGTAAACAACGCCATCAGTACCGCCGTGACACGCTGGCTGAGCCAGTCCCTGAAACCGTAGTGCGCGCCGACGACCACGCGCTTGGATCCGTAATTGACGGCCATGTTGTTGCTTGCCTCTGGTAGATGGAGGAGCTGTCGGCTCAGAACAGCCCGAACAGCTTGGCGCCGAGCGCGACGGTCAGCGCGATGCTGATGACGAAAGTGGCCATCGCCGAACTGTGGCCCTGCTGCTTGGACACGCTGTGGGTGGCGTCCATCCACAGGTGGCGCACCCCGGCCACCGCGTGGTGCAGGTAGGCCCAGATCAGCGCCAGGGCCACCAGCTTGATGACAAAGCCCGGCACAAAGCCGATGCCGGCGACAAAGGCGCTGGTGAAGCCGTCAAACGACACCTCGGAGGTGACGCTGGCGTCGAACATCCAGACGATGAACGGCAGCAAGAAGAACATCAGCATGCCGCTGGCCCGGTGCAGGATCGACAGCTTGGCGGCCAGCGGCAGCGGGTACTGCAGCGCGTCAAGCAGGCGCATGTTGGCGCCCGGCCGGGTGTCTTTGCCGCCGATGTTGCGGGTGGTGCGGGCTTTGGAAAGCTCTGCCATGGATGTGTTCTCGATGTAATCGGGCTGAAACCCAGATGAGTTTATTGCAACGCAGCAGGCTTACCCGGAGCTTGTGGCTCGCCCCACTTCGCGTCCAGGACATTGCGATGCAAGATCAGTTCAGCTCGTTGCGATAAAAGTGCTGCTCGGTGTTGTACAAGCCGCGCCGCAACTCGACCGGCTTGTCGCCATAGGTGAAAGACAGGCGCTCGACGCTGAGCAGCGGAAAACCCGCCGCCACGCCGAGCAATTGCGCGCTGCTCGCGTCGGCGGCCAGCGCGCGAATTTTCTCCTCGGCACGGATCATGCGCACGCCGAACTCGGCCTCAAACATGCCATACATCGGGCCCTTGTAGTCGGCCAGCCGCTCGGCCGTGAGCCCCTTGAACAGCGTGCCAGGCAGCCAGATCTCATCCAGCACCACCGGTTTGGCCGCCGTCGGGCCGCCCCAAGGCGGCGCGCCGCCCTCGGGGGACAGCCGGCGCGACGCGGCGGCCTGGGGGCTGTCGATTGACGCCAGCAGCAGCCGACGCAGCTGCACCACGGCATCACCACTCTTGATGTCGAGCATGCGCGCCACATCGGCCGGCGCGCGGGTGCGCCTGCAATCGAGCAGGCGACGCGCCATGTTGCGCTCGCCGCCGCCATCGGGCATCAAGCGCAGAAAGCGGTACTGGATCTGTTGCTCGGCATGGGTGGCCACAAATGTGCCCTTGCCCTGGCGCCGCACCAGCAGGTTGTCGGCCGCCATTTCGTCGATCGCCTTGCGCACCGTGCCCTGGCTGACCTTGAAGCGTGCCGCCAGCTCCAGTTCACTGGGAATGGCCTCACCGGGCTTCCAGGCGCCAGCCTGAAGCTCACCGGTGATCAGTGCCTTGATCTGGCGGTACAGCGGGCTGAAGGCCGGGCCGGCAGGCACGGCCGCTTCGGCCTCAGTGGCAATGAGCGTTGGGATCAGGGACGCATCGGCGGGCATTGAGCGCCATTGCAGCACAGCCATCGCAAGCCGTCTATCAAATGTCGACAGATGTCTTATAGAAGACATAAGACCTTTGACAGACATGGTAACAACCCCTAGACTGGCCTACACTGCGTTTTAGCTGCTGCGGCTGCCCAGCCCCCTGCTGCGGGCCTTATGCCCAGGGCCCTGTGCCCAGGGCATGTGGCCGGGCTGCTGCGGCGGATCGCAACGACCCTCATTCGTTCACCCCCCCCTTGGAGCCCGCCATGAGCAAGAAGCCCGTCCGTGTCGCCGTTACCGGTGCCGCCGGTCAGATCGGTTATGCCCTGTTGTTCCGCATCGCCTCGGGCGAAATGCTGGGCAAGGATCAGCCGGTGATCCTGCAACTGCTGGAAGTGCCGGTCGACAAGGCCCAGGAAGCGCTCAAGGGCGTGATGATGGAGTTGCAGGACTGCGCCTTCCCGCTGCTGGCCGGCATGGAAGCCCACAGCGACCCGATGGCCGCCTTCAAGGACACTGACTACGCGCTGCTGGTCGGCGCCCGCCCGCGCGGCCCCGGCATGGAGCGCGCCGACCTGCTGGCCGCCAATGCGCAGATCTTTACCGCCCAGGGCAAGGCGCTCAACGCCGTGGCCTCGCGCAATGTCAAGGTGCTGGTGGTCGGCAACCCGGCCAATACCAACGCTTACATCGCGATGAAGTCGGCGCCCGATCTGCCGCGCAAAAACTTCACCGCCATGCTGCGCCTGGACCACAACCGCGCGCTCAGCCAGATCGCTGCCAAGACCGGCAAGCCGGTGGCCAGCATCCAGCAGCTGGCGGTGTGGGGCAACCACTCGCCGACGATGTACGCCGACTACCGCTTCGCCACCATCGACGGCGCCTCGGTCAAGGACATGATCAACGACCAGGTCTGGAACGCCGAGACCTTTTTGCCCACCGTGGGCAAGCGCGGCGCGGCCATCATCGCCGCCCGCGGCGTGTCGTCGGCCGCCTCAGCCGCCAATGCCGCCATCGACCACATGCGCGACTGGGCGCTGGGCACCAACGGCGCCTGGGTGACGATGGGCGTGGCCAGCAACGGCGAGTACGGCATCCCCAAGGACGTGATGTTCGGCTACCCGGTCACTTGCGAAGGCGGCGAGTACAAGCTGGTCGAAGGCCTGACCATCGACGCCTTCTCGCAGGAATGCATCAACAAGACCCTGGCCGAGCTACAGGGCGAGCAGGACGGCGTCAAGCACCTGCTGTAATCACCGCAGGCCCAGCCGGGCTGCGCTGACAAGGGCTGACCGGCACAATGCCGCCAGCCCTTTCGCATTTTTTTGTCCCGCCACCATGAGCTCTGCCATCCTGCCCCGCGACGCGCTGTTCGGCGCCGACGATGCCGCGCTCGAGTTGCCAGTGTGTGACCACTACTGCGGCACTGAGCCCCGCATGCGCAAGGCGCTTGCGCTGCAGGCCGAACTGGGGCCGGTGTTCGACATCACGCTCGATTGCGAGGACGGCGCGCCGATCGGCGCCGAGGCCGAGCACGCGGCGCTCTGCGCCGAGTTGGCGCTGTCGGCCGACAACCGCTTTGGCCGCATCGGCGCGCGTGTGCACCCGGTCGACCACCCGGCCTTTGCCGCCGATGTCGACACCCTGGTCGGCCGTGCTGGTGATCGGCTGGCCTTCTTGATGGTGCCCAAGCCGCGCCATCTGGCCGATCTGCAGCAGGCCATCGCGCAGATCCGCCAGGCCGCCAGCCGCCACGGCCACGGCGCCACGCTGCCGATTCACGCACTGGTCGAGACCCATGGCGCGCTGCGCGACGTGCAGTCGCTGGCCGATCTGCCCGAGGTGCAGAGCCTGTCGTTCGGGCTGATGGATTTTGTTGCCGCCCACCGCGGCGCGATCCCGCAATCGGGCATGAGCGCGCAAGGCCAGTTTGAGCATCCGCTGGTGCTGCGCGCCAAGCTTGAGATCTCGGCCGCCTGCCATACCGCCGGCAAGGTGCCGTCGCACTGCGTGATCACCGAGTTCAAAGACGCCAAGGCGATCGCTTTGGCCGCGCGGCGGGCCAGCCGCGAGCTGGGCTATACCCGCATGTGGAGCATCCACCCAGCGCAGATCCTGCCGATCGTCGAGGCCTTTGCGCCCAGCGTGGCCGAGGTGGATGAAGCCATCGACATCATCGCCGCCGCCCAGGCCGCGCATTGGGCGCCAATCCGCCACCGCGACACCTTGCATGACCGCGCCAGCTACCGCTACTTCTGGCAAGTCATCTTGCGGGCGCGCCGCACCGGCCAGCCGCTGCCAGCCCAGGTGGCCGAGGCCTTTTTCGGCCCGCAGGCCGCCTGACAAGCCCCTGCCTCGGCTGCACCGATCATGACGCGCCAGCCAGTTCGCGGCCAGCGCCGCGACGGCACCGCACGGCAGACGGCACAATTGAGGCCATGGCACTTCGACCGCTTTCACCCCGATTCCTCGGCTTCCCTCGCTTGCATCCCCTGCCCGGCATGCTCGCAGCCATGTTGCCCGCCTTGTTGTGCAGCGTCGCCACGCTGCTGCCGCTAGCGCAGGCGCAGGCCGCCAGCCCGACGGCCAAGCCCGTGGCCGCCAAGCCGGCCCTGCCCGCCAAGGGCGCACCCAGGCCACCGGTAGCGCGCAACGCGCTGAAGAACAAGGCAGCCAGCCTGGCGCTGGCGACGCAGACGGTCGAGGCCATCAGCCAGGGCCAGCTCGAGGTGGCCACCCGCGTGCTGGTGGGCGACGCCGACTGCGAGTTCAACCAGCGCGTCAGCATCACGCCGGTCGACGGCCTGCCGGGTTATTTCAATGTCACACACCTGCACAAGCGCTACCGCATGCTGCCGCGCGAGACCAGCACCGGCGCGGTGCGGCTGGAGGATCCGGACGCCGGCATCGTCTGGCTGCAGATTCCGGCCAAGTCGATGCTGATGAACACGCGCATCGGCCAACGTGTGGTCGATGCCTGCTTGCATGCCATGCAGCGTGCCGAGGCCAACAACCCGGTGCTGCCCGGCCAGGGCATCGGCATCACGCCGCAGGTGGCAGGCGCGGTGGCCACACACAGCGCGGCGCCAGCGCTCGCGGCCAGCGCGGCACCCACCGTTGCAGCTGGGTCGGCGTCCGCTCCGGCAGAGAGCGCGGCACTCACCCTGACTGCGGCGTCGGCGCCCGCACCCACCGCCAGCGCGGCCGCCACACTGGCGGTTGTGTCAGTGCCCGCGACCGTAGCCATCGCGGCCCCAGTGCTGGCAGCGGCGTCGGCGCCCTTGCCCACGGCCAGCGCGGCCCCCGCCCAGGCCGCAGCGTCGGCGCCCTTGCCGAACTGAAACATCGGCCCCGGCGGCCGGCCGCGCCACAAGTCCCCGGTAGGGCAAGGCCATTGCCAGCGCCGCCGGCAACCTTGAGCGAGAGTGGATATGCTGCACCGCAGCATTGTCCGGGAAGGGCCCGGTACCGTGCTACATCCTTTGACTGCCAACCGACCATGATCACCGTGATTCTTGCTCTTGTGCCGCTGCTGTTTGCCGCTGGCTCCCTGGTCTGGCTGATGACCTCCGGCGCCGAAGCCCAGGCCCGCTCTGACGCCTGGGCCGCGCAGTGGATGCGCGACAACGCCTGACCGGCAGACCAGCTGACGCCTGCGGTCATCGCAGCATGGCACCCGGCCCGCCCCGTGCGGGCTTTTTTGCGCCCGCGCGCCTCCCAGTACGGGCTTTTTTTCGCCCGCGCGCCTCCCAGTACGCACTTCTCTGCGCCCAACTGGCCTGCAGCGACACCTTGCAGCGGCCACGCAGCCTGCTCTGCTGCAAAGCCTCACAATGCCCTGGTCTTGTGCGCTGGCACAAGAAAGTGCTTGGCAAGTCTTATATAAGACATAAACTATGGGACTTACCCGTAGACGCCAGCCGCAGCGTGATCGAGCGCGCGGCCCGCCGATGCGGCGCTGGCCCGGCCACCGATGCGCCGCGCCGATGCCTTTCCTCCCCCTGCCCTCAAGGAGCCCCGAGATGCTGCAAGCCTATCGCCAACATGCCACCGAACGTGCCGCCCTCGGCATCCCGCCGCTGCCGCTGTCTGCCGAGCAGACCGCCGCGCTGATCGAGCTGATCAAGTCGCCGCCGGCTGGCGAGGACGCATTCCTGCTGGACCTGCTGACCCACCGCGTACCGCCCGGCGTGGACGATGCGGCCAAGGTCAAAGCCAGCTTCCTGGCCGCCGTGGCCCACGGCGACATCAAGGTGGCGCTGATCTCCAAGGCCAAGGCCACCGAACTGCTGGGCACCATGGTGGGCGGCTACAACGTCAAGCCGCTGATCGAGTTGCTCGACGATGCCGAGGTGGCCGGGGTGGCCGCGGCCGCGCTGAAGAAGACGCTGCTGATGTTCGATGCCTTCCACGACGTCGCCGAAAAATCCAGGGCTGGCAATGCCATGGCCAAGGGCGTGATCCAGAGCTGGGCCGATGCCGAGTGGTTCACCAGCCGGCCCGAGGTGCCCAAGCGCATCACCGTCAGCGTCTTCAAGGTGCCCGGTGAGACCAACACCGATGACCTGAGCCCGGCGCCCGACGCCTGGAGCCGCCCCGACATCCCGCTGCACTACCTGGCGATGCTGAAGAACACCCGCGAGGGTGCGGCCTTCAAGCCCGAGGACGACGGCAAGCGCGGCCCGATGCAGTTCATCGAGGACCTGAAGGCCAAGGGCCACCTGGTGGCCTATGTCGGCGACGTGGTCGGCACCGGCTCCAGCCGCAAGAGCGCGACCAACAGCGTGATCTGGGCCACCGGCCAGGACATCCCGTTTGTGCCCAACAAGCGCTTTGGCGGCGTCACGCTGGGCGGCAAGATTGCGCCGATCTTCTTCAACACCCAGGAAGATTCCGGTGCACTGCCGATCGAGGTCGAGGTCTCGGCCTTCGAGATGGGCGATGTCATCGAGATCCAGCCCTACGACGGCAAGATCGTCAAGGACGGCAAGACCGTCGCCGAGTTCAAGCTCAAGAGCGATGTGCTGTTCGACGAGGTGCGCGCGGGCGGGCGCATCAACCTGATCATCGGCCGCAGCCTCACTGCCAAGGCGCGTGAGTTCCTGGGCCTGAAGGCGGCCACCGTGTTCCGCCTGCCGACGCCGCCGATCGAGACCAAGGCCGGCTTCACGCTGGCGCAGAAGATGGTCGGCCGCGCGGTCGGCCTGCCCGAGGGCGAGGGTGTGCGCCCCGGCACCTACTGCGAGCCGCGCATGACCACCGTCGGCAGCCAGGACACCACCGGCCCGATGACCCGTGACGAGCTGAAGGACCTGGCCTGCCTGGGCTTTTCGGCCGACCTGGTGATGCAGAGCTTCTGCCACACCGCGGCCTACCCCAAGCCGGTCGACGTCAAGACCCACCGCGAACTGCCCGAGTTCATCAGCAACCGCGGCGGCGTCTCGCTGCGTCCGGGCGACGGCATCATCCACAGCTGGCTGAACCGCCTGCTGCTGCCCGACACCGTGGGCACCGGCGGCGACAGCCACACCCGCTTCCCGATCGGCATCAGTTTTCCCGCCGGCTCGGGGCTGGTCGCCTTTGGCGCGGCCACCGGCGTGATGCCGCTGGACATGCCCGAATCGGTGCTGGTGCGCTTCAAGGGGCAGATGCAGCCCGGCGTGACGCTGCGCGACCTGGTGCATGCGATCCCGCTGTATGCGATCAAGGCCGGCCTGCTGACCGTTGCCAAGAGCGGCAAGAAAAATGTCTTCTCGGGCCGCATCCTCGAGATCGAAGGCCTGCCCGACCTGAAGATCGAACAGGCGTTTGAACTCAGCGACGCCAGCGCCGAGCGCTCGGCGGCCGGCTGCACCGTCAAACTCAACCCCGAGCCGGTCAAGGAATACCTGACCAGCAACGTCGTGCTGATGAAGAACATGATCGCCGACGGCTACGCCGACAAGCGCACGCTCGAGCGGCGCATCCAGAAGGTCGAGGCCTGGCTGGCCAAGCCGACGCTGCTCGAGGCCGACAAGGACGCCGAGTACTTCGCGGTGATCGAGATTGACCTGGCCGAGCTGAAGGAGCCGGTGCTTTGCTGCCCGAACGACCCCGACGACGCCAAGCTGCTGTC
>JBBQJN010000145.1:0-9507 GCA_038325945.1 Burkholderiales bacterium
CACCGCGGGCTGCGGTTTTGCGGGCTGCGGCTTGACTGGCTGGGGTTTGACGGGCTGCGCCTGGGGCTGCCTGCTGGCCACCGGCTGCTGGCTTGCCGGCTTGACCGCCGCCGGCTTGACCCTGGCGCGCCTGGCCGGCGCAGCCTGACTCGCCCGCTGCGCAGCGGCTTGCTCGGCCACCTGCGCGACCACCCGCTTCATCACCTGCGCAGCCGGCAAAACCGGCGCGGCGCTGCGGCCGGCTTGCACGCGCTTCTTAGCCGCCGGCCGGGCCTTGGCGGCGGCGGTCTTGGCAGCAGCGGCCTTGCGCGGCGCCACCGGCAGCGGCTGCAGCCGCACGTCGAAGCCCATCGCCCGCGCATGCATCAGCATCGGCTCGTAGCCCTGGTCGTTGGCCACCACCACGATCTTGTCGGCGGGGTGACGCGAGCTGATGAAGCCGACGTAAAAAGTCAGATGAAAATCCAGCGCGTTCTTGCCGGTCTTGCTGATCGGCACCAGCGTCAGCGGCAGCCCCACCAGTTGCCGGCCGGGGTTCTTCTGGTGCGGTCCGTGGAACAACCAGACCTCAGCGATATCAGGCACCAGCGTCCTCAGCGCCTGGGCGTCGGGCTGCACGTTCTCGTAGTCCAACAACACATGGGTGCGCCCGGCCGGCGACGGCGCACTCACCACCACCGCCGGCGGCGGCAAGCTGCCCAGCGGCCGCTTGGGTGGGTACTTGCGGGCGTTGTGCACCAGCTTGGCGTCCACCGCCCGCTGCACATCAATGTGGCTGTGGTCGGCGATCTGCAGCAGGTAGAGCAGCACATCCGCAACCTCCTCGCCGATGTGCTGTTTGACCGCCGCGTCGCGCCAGGCCTGCTGGCTTTGCTCGCCGGTCATCCACTGAAAGATCTCGGCCAGCTCAGCGGCCTCGACGATCATCGCCATCGCCAAGTTCTTCGGCGTCTGAAACGGCTGCCAGTCGCGGTCGGCGGCAAACTGGCGCAACGTGGCTTGCAGGTCGGCGATGTTCATGGCCCGAGGCTAACCGCAAATCGGCGCTGGCCCGTGCGCCGATGGCGCGCCGGCGGCTGCCGGAAAACTCGCCAAGCGGCCGTCGGGCGTTGAGCCGGGCCCGGACAATGCGGGATGCCCGCCACCGCTGAATCCACCGCACCGGCCACCGCCGAGCCCACCATCCCGCCCGCCATCCCGCCTGCCTCGGCCGACGTACCGCTTCTGGCCATCGTCAGCCTGTCACTGGCCGCCGCCGCCAGCGGCATGGCCTTGCGGCTGACCGACGCGCTGCTGCCGCGGCTGGCCAGCGAGTTCAGCATCTCGCTGGGCCAGGCCTCGCTGGTGATCACCGTGTTTGCGGTGGCCTATGGCTTGTCGCAGGCGCTGTTTGGCCCGCTGGGTGATCGCTACGGCAAGTACCGCGTCATCGCCTGGGCCTGCGCCGCATCGGCGCTGACCTCTCTGGCCTGTGCGCTGGCGCCCGGCTGGCACGCGCTGCTGCTGGCCCGGCTGCTGGCCGGCGCCACTGCGGCGGCGGTGATCCCGCTGTCGATGGCCTGGATCGGCGATGTCGTGCCCTATGAGCGGCGCCAGCCGGTGCTGGCGCGCTTTTTGATCGGCCAGATCGGCGGCTTCTCGTTTGGCGTTTGGGCCGGCGGCTTCACCGCCGAGCACCTGCCCTGGCGCACGCCCTTCTTTGCGCTGGCGCTGCTGTTTTTACTGATGGCCTGGGTGCTGCGGCGCGCGAGGCGCGGCTTGCCGGCGACCGCGCTGCAGACAGCGGCCCGCCCCGGCGGCGCTGCGCCGCGGCGCCCTTTTGCCGCGATGGCGGCCGAGTTTGGCGCCGTGCTCAGTCAGCCCTGGGCGCGCGTGGTGCTGGTGGTGGTGTTTTTTGAAGGCGCGGCGGTCTACGGCCCGTTTGCCTTTATCGCCTCACATCTGCACCAACGCTTTGGCCTGCCGCTGTCTACCGTAGGCGGCCTGGTGATGGCCTATGCCGGCGGCGGCTTGGTATTTGCGATCGCCGCGCGCCAACTGGTGGCCAGGCTGGGCGAAGAGCGGCTGGTGCGCTGGGGCGCGCTGCTGATGGCCGGCGCGCTGCTGGCATTGGCGCTGTTGCCGGCCTGGGCCTGGGCTGTGCCGGCCTGCGCCGTGATGGGGCTGGGCTTTTACATGATGCACAACACCCTGCAAACCCACGCCACGCAGATGGCGCCCGAGCGCCGCGGCGCGGCGGTGGCGGCCTTTGCGGCCTGCCTTTTTCTGGGCCAGGCGGCTGGCGTGGGCGTGGCTGGCCTGCTGGTGGGCCAGATCGGCACCGCCTGGGTGCTGGCGGCCGGTGCCGCCGCGCTGCCGCCGGTGGCCGCGTTCTTCATACATCGGCTGCGTCGGCGCGCCGTGCTGCCGGCGCAGCCCGCAGCGGCGGGCTGAACCTCAGGGCTGCGGCCCCCAAGGCGCGGCCAGCAGCAGCTTGTTCTCTTGTGACAGCAGCAAGGGCCGCAGTTGTCGCGCAAAGGCCATGAACTCCTCATCGGCAAACAGCGTGGCCCAAAACTGGCGCCGGTCGGCGTCGTCGTCAAACTTCCACAGGTGCACCAGCTGGTTGATGGCGCCGATGTCGCCGGTGAAATAACCCACCAGCCGGGGCGGCAGCTTGGCCAGCGCCGGCCAGCCCAGGGACGTGTACAGCGCCACCACCTCGGCCATCTTGCCAACGATGACGGTATAGGTGCGCATCTCGTAAATCGCCATGGGGATCTCCGGGCTGGGGTGAATGGGTGAATAGGCTGGATGGGGCCGCCGGTGTGCTAGGCGGTGTGCGGCGGCGGTGTGCCGCCCCAGTATGGCCGGCGCGGCAGGGCGGCAGTTTGTCGCTACTTTGACAGGGATGTTCCCAAGCCCTGGGGCGGCCGTCCACCGGCACCATGGCGGATTAACCCACCGAGAGCAAACCATGCCGACACTTGCCCGCATTCTTCGCGCCGCCGTGGCCACCACCGCTGCCGCCCTGCTGCCCCTGGCCGCGCTGGCGCAGGCCACTTTCCCCATCGCCGGCAAGCCGGTGCGCATCATCGTGCCCTTCCCGGCCGGCGGCCAGACCGACGTGCAGGCCCGCATCCTGGCCGCCAAGATGCAACCGGCGCTGGGCGTCACGGTGCTGGTAGAAAACAAGCCCGGCGCCAGCACCATCCTGGGCGTGCAAGAGCTGCTGAAATCGCCGCCCGATGGCCACACCATCCTGTACACCATCAGCGTTACCGCCGGCCAGAACCCGCACCTTTTCACCAAGCTGCCCTACGACGCGCTGAAGGATCTGGTGCCGGTGATGTTTGCCGCGCGCTCAAGCACGGTGTTGGTGGTGCCGTCTGCCTCGCCCTTTAACAGCGTCAAGGACCTGGTCGACTATGCCAAGGCCAACCCCGGCAAGCTGAACTACGCCTCGTTCTCGCTGGGCTCCACCTCTCACTTGGTAGCCGAATCACTGCAACATGTCAGCGGCACCAAGATGACCCATGTGCCATTCAAAGGCTCGGCCGATGCCGGTGTGGCGCTGGTTGGCGGCCAGGTCGATTTTCTGTTCGACGGCCCCACCACCGCGCTGAACTTTGCCAAGGCCGGCAGAGTAAAGATGCTGGCCTACACCGACCCCAAGCCCTACCGCGCACTGGGCACCCTGCCCAACATGACGCAAGCCGGCTACCCGGGCGTTGACGTCTCGGGTGGCATGCAGTTCTTCGGCCCCAAGGGCATGACGGCCGAGACCGCGACCAAGGTGAACGCCGCGATTGCTGCGGCGCTGAAGAACCCCGAGGTCGAGAAGATGTTCCTCGACGGCGGCACCGAGATCGTGGCCTCCAGCCCGGCCGAGCATGCGGTGTTGGTAAAGGAAATGCACGACAAGTTTGGCGAGGTGATCAAGCGGATTGGTTTGAAGTTGGATTGATGTTTTGTTGAGTTGCCGGCGGCTGGGGGGCTAGGAGCCTGTCGGGCTCCTAGCCCCAGCGCGGCAATTCACAGCGAACAAACGCCCCGCCGCACCCTGAACTCCCTGAACAGCCGCACCGGCAGCGGCACCCGCAACTGCCAGACGATGCTCATTGGCCTGTCGCCTTCGGCCGATGTCGACCTGATCAGCCGAGGCCAGCTCGCGACGGATCTCCTGCAGCAATGACGGCAAGCCCTTGCCGGCAGTGAACAGCCGCAGCGCTGCCAGGCCGATCTCGGGCGCCATCGGGAACTGCCGATCATGTCGCACGGCCAGCAAACGCCGCAGCGGCGTCGCTACCAGATCAATGATCTCGGCCGATGCTGCTTGCTCACCTTGGATGACCATGCGTTGGCGCAATGCCACCAGCACGCCATTGACCAGTGCCAGCTGGCGCTGGGCGCGGGTCGCCAACCGGGCGACCGGCACATGCCCCCGTTCATCGCCAGGCAGTCGTTTGGTCACGGCTAGCTGCCCTCTCTTTGGTTCCTGAGTTGCCTTCGGCGATGCTGCCCCAGCTGACGGTGCGCTGCCTTGCCTCGCCGGCCTTCGCGGGCCGTATCGCCCACGCTGTGCAGGCCCTCACACTGCATGCCGCAGCGGCTTTGTGCCACACCCGGTTGGCCCGCACTCAACCAACGTGATCAGGCTTCCTGGTTGTGCAGGTTCACCATCAGTACCGTGGTGCGGCCGGGGGCGATGTTCTCGAAGCGGTGCGGCTGCTTGCTGGCGAAGTGGAAGCTGTCACCCGGCGCCAAGGTCCACTGCTGATGGCCGAACGACAGCAGCAACCGGCCTTCGACGACATAGCCGGCTTCGATGCCCTGGTGGCTGTACAACTCTTCCCCGGATGACGCCTTCGCATCGAAGTTCATCAGGCAGAAGCTGTAGCTCGACCCTGAGGTTGGTGCGCCGCCGGCGAGCACCGCCTTGCTGATGCCCGAGGCCCACATCACCAGCTTGGAGCGGTCGCCGGCCCGCGAGATGGTGGGCGCCGGCCCGCGGTCCGGCTGCGTGTCCTGCAACAGTTCCGCCACGCTGACGTCCATCGCGTCGGCCAGCCCGGTCAGCGCGCGCAAGGTGGGCGACGACAGACCCCGTTCGATCTGGCTCAGGAAGCCAATCGACAGGCCGGTCGCCGCGGCCACGGTCTCCAGCGAAAACTGCCTGCGCTTGCGCAGCGCGCGGATTCGGGCCCCAACTTCGATGTCGACGCCTTGGGCCGCGGCGGCGCCGATCTGGATGGATGGACTTGGACGACTCATGCCTGTTTTTTCACGCAATTGAAAAACCGCTTGCCGCAATGAAACTTGTGCGACTATATTTCACTTAGGTGAAGTCGGTCGAATTCGATCGGCTTCTTTTTCAGCTCCATCCAGGATCAGGATCAGCCATGAAGCTCAGAGTCATCACCGCCGCACTCGCCCTCGTCGCATCGGTCGTCGCCCAAGCCCCGGCCATGGCACAGGACAAGGTGCTGAAGGTCGGATCCACGCCGACGGGCGTGCCCTTCACCTTTCTCGACACCAAGACCAATTCCATTCAGGGCATCATGGTCGACCTGATCCGCGAAGTCGCGGCCGATGCGGGCTTGAAGGTGGAAGTCGAGGGCATGGCGTTCTCCGCGCTGATCCCTTCACTGACAAGCAGCAAGATCGACATCATCGCCGCGGCGATGTACATCACGCCGCCACGGCAGGAAGTGATTGACTTCTCGAGCCCCATCTACACCTATGGTGAGGGCTTGCTGGTGTCGAAGAAGGACACGCGCGCCTACACGAAGCTCGACGATATGAAGGGCTATACCGTCGGCGCACAAAAGGGCACGGCCTATGTCGAGCCGCTACAGAAGTCGGGTCTTTTCACAGAAGTGAAGATTTACGACAACATTCCGGCCATCATGTCCGACGTCAACGCCGGCCGCATCCAGGCCGGCTTCGCCGACAAGCCGATCGTCGGCTACAACCTGCAGCAAGGCCTGTTCCCCGATATCCAGTTGGTCAAGTCGTACGGTTCCACGATGGCGGGTTCGGTCGGCATCGGCGTTCGCAAGACAGACGGTGAACTGCTCAAGCGCATCAACGCCTCGCTCGCCAAGCTCAAAGCCAACGGCACGATCGACAAGATTCTGGCCAAGTGGGGCCAGGGCAACTGAGCCTGGGCCGATGAGCCGCCGGCGCCACTGATCTGCACAGGGGAAAGCCCATGTTCTGGAAGGACGCAAGCGCCTTCATGCCCATCCTGCTGCAGGGCCTGCAGCTGACCGTCGCCGTCACGCTCGGCTCGCTGCTGCTATCCACGCTGCTCGGCTTGTTCTGGGCACTGATGCGCGTATCCGGCGTCACGCCGCTGGTCTGGCTGGCCAAGAGCGTGGTCAACGTGATTCGCGGCATCCCCATCCTGGTGCTGCTGTTCTATATTTACTTCGTGCTGCCCGAACTCGGCATCACGATGACGGCGATGCAAGCGGGCATCCTCGGCCTGGGTATCGCCTACTCGGCTTACCAGGCGGAGAACTTCCGCGCCGGCATCGAGGCCATCGACCACGGTCAGGTCGAGGCCGCACAGTCGCTGGGCATGAGCTGGATCATGATGATGCGGCGCGTGATCCTGCCGCAGGCCGTTCGCATCGTGCTGCCGCCCTATGGCAACACCATGGTGATGATGCTGAAGGACTCTTCCCAGGCATCGACGATCACGGTCGCGGAGCTGATGCTCAAGGGCCAGATGCTGGCGGCATCGACCTTCAAGAATTCGACGGTTTTCACCCTGGTGGCGCTGCTCTACCTGGTGATGAGCGTGCCGCTGATTCTGTTTGTCGGCTGGCTTGAGCGCCGCAACATGCCGAAGCGATGAGGACGAAGCCATGATCGAACTCACCGCCGTACACAAGAGCTTTGGCGCCAACCATGTGCTGCGCGGCGTGGACGCCAGCATCAGCAAAGGCGAGGTCGTCTGCATCATCGGTCCATCGGGCTCGGGCAAGTCGACGATCCTGCGCTGCATCAACGGCCTGGAGTCTTACGACAAGGGCGACATCCGCGTCGATGGCCTGCGCGTTGATCGCCGTGGCCCTGACATCACCGCCATCCGCACCCGCGTGTCGATGGTGTTCCAACGCTTCAACCTGTTTCCGCACCGCACGGCACTGGAGAACGTGATCGAGGGGCCGGTGTTCGTCAAGCGCGAGCCGCGTGCACTGGCGATCGAGCGCGGCCGCCAGCTGCTTGAGCGGGTCGGCCTCGGCGACAAGGCCGATGCGCATCCCGCCCAGTTGTCCGGCGGCCAGATGCAGCGCGTGGCGATCGCCCGTGCGCTGGCGATGCAGCCCGAGGCCATCCTGTTCGACGAACCCACTTCTGCGCTGGATCCGGAGCTGGTCGGCGAGGTACTGGGCGTCATGCGCTCGCTGGCCGAGGAGGGCATGACGATGGCCGTGGTGACCCACGAGATGGGCTTCGCCCGCGAGGTGGCCGACCGCGTGCTGTTCATCGACCATGGCGTCATCGTCGAGCAGGGCGCCGCCAAAGAACTGCTGTCGAACCCGCAGAACCCACGCACGCAGGACTTTCTGCGTCGCGTGCTGCGACCCATCTGAAAGAGATCGCGCGATGGCCGAACCGTTTCCGCTGCAACCCTCACTGTGGGCCGCCACCGCCGCGCCCGCCGCCCCAACACCGCCGCTAGATGCATCAACCCGCGCCGAAGTCTGCGTCGTCGGCGCCGGATTCGCCGGCCTGTCCACTGCGCTGCATTTGGCCCAGCGCGGCGTCGACGTGGTTGTGCTCGAAGCGCACGAACCGGGCTGGGGCGGTTCGGGCCGTAACGGCGGCCAGGTCATTCCGGGGCTGAAGTTCGAGCCCTCGGAATTCCGTCAGATGTTCCCGGCCGACATCGCCGAGCGGCTGATCAAGTTTGCCGCCAGCACGGCCGACATCGTGTTCGACCTCATCGCGAAGCACCAGATGGACGTGCCCTTGGCACGCAAGGGCTGGATCCAGGGCGCCCACACGGCGGCCGGCGTCGACTTGGTGCGCAAACGCGCCGAGCAATGGGCGGCCGCAGGCGTTGAGGGCGCGAAGTTCCTCGACAAGGCAGAGGTCGCTTCATTGCTTGGCACCGACAAGTACCTCGCCGGCTGGCTCGATCCGCGTGGTGGCGGCATTCAGCCGCTGTCGTACGCACGCGGCCTGGCCCGTGCGGCACTGGCTGCCGGCGCCCGCATACACGGCGCAACGGCGGTCAAGTCGATGGCCCACGACGGCAAGCGCTGGACCCTGACCAGCGCCCAGGGGGCCACAGTGAGCGCCGACCGCGTGGTGTTGTGCACCAACGGCTATACCGACGGCCTGTGGCCGGGGCTGGCCCGCTCGATCATCACGCCCAACTCGTTTCAGGTGGCCACCGAGCCCTTACCTGAAGCGGTGGCTCGCAACATTCTTCCGCAGGGTCACGTCTCGTCGGATACGCGCCAGCTGCTGTTTTACTTCAGGCTCGATCACCAGCGGCGGCTGCTGATGGGCGGGCGCGGGCCGTTCCGCGAACCGGTCTCCGCAGCCGACTGGCGGCATCTGGAACGGGTGGTGAGCAGCATGTTTCCAGCGGCAGCGAACGCCCCCATCGCCTACCGCTGGTGCGGCCGGGTGGCGCTGACACGCGACTTTCTGCCACACCTGCACGAGCCGGCACCCGGCCTGCTGGTCGACATCGGCTGCATGGGCCGCGGCGTCGGACTGCAGACGGCGATGGGCCGCGCGATGGCCGACCATCTGACCAACCAGGGTCCGCAGGCGCTGCCGCTGCCAATCACCGGCATCACCGGCCTGCCGCTGCACAAGCTGCGCCGCGTCTACCTCTCAGCCATCATCGCCTGGTACCAGCTGCAAGGCGGCGGGCTGGCCTGAGAGGCTGAGAGGCTGAGAACTGGTTTGGTGCCATCACGGCCTGCCAAGACGCCGCGGCCATGGCAGCCTCCTGGGCGCCGCAAGCGCTCTGCCGGCGAGTTTGCCAACAGCGGCGCTGACGCGTGAGTCACCCATCAGCCAGTCCCAAGACTGAATCACCCGCCGACCCATTCGGCACCCGACGACACGCGGTGAACTACGCGTCGATATTCGCCGCCCGCAACGCATTCGACTCGATGAACAAGCGCCGCGGCTCTACCTCGTCGCCCATCAGCATCGTGAAGACGCGGTCGGCTTCGATGGCGTCGTCGATCTGCACCTTCAGCAAGCGGCGCACGGCGGGGTCCATCGTGGTTTCCCACAGCTGCATCGGGTTCATCTCGCCCAGGCCCTTGTAGCGCTGTCGGCCCACGGCGTGTTCGGCCTGGCCCATCAGCCATTCCATGGCGGCGCGGAAATCGGCCACTTTCAGCTCTTTCATGCGCTCGCCCTCGCCTCTGCGGACCACCGCCTCAGGCCCCAGCAGGCCACTGAACATCAGGCCGGCCGAAGCCAGGGCCTGGTAGTCAGCGCCGTGTACGAAGTCCTGCGTGATGACGCTGCTCTTGATGTTGC
>JBBQJN010000146.1:0-9472 GCA_038325945.1 Burkholderiales bacterium
GCTGCGACTCGACCGCAGCGGTCCATTTCTCACCGTCTTTTTGCCCCATAGCTGGGCTATGGGGCTGCAAATCCGGCAAGAACTGTCCTCGCTGGGGCCGATTCTCGCTTTTCGACGCCCCAAGCCCGACAGGCTCCTAGGTGAGGGCGGGCGAGCAGGCGAATCGCCAGGAAAGCGGGAAGCGCAGGCCGGCCCGAGGCCGCGCTGCACACAAGCAGCATTCAAGCAGCACACAAGCGGCGCGCATGCTACGCCAGCCCGACGACGGCCCGCATGAACTCGCTTCGCAACTGGGCATCGTCATTGAAGCAACCCGCAAAGGCCTGCGTCACCACGCGCTCATCACCACGCCGGTCTTCGCCCAGCAGCAGGCACAGCTGCTCGGCCTCGACCACGCAGGCCGCGCCGCGCGCCCGGCCATGCGTGAGCAGCGCGTCGGCGATGTCACGCGTCATCCATTCCTGGTAGGTGAAGCGGTGGCCAATGGCGTCGACCAGCCGGGCGATGCGGCCGAAACCATGCAGCCGGCCGCCCGGCACATAGGCAACATGGGCGACGCCGCGAAACGGCACCAAATGGTGCGGGCAAACGCCGTGCACCGCGATGCCGCGCACCACCACCATGTCCTGGCGCGGGTCGTCAAAGCCCTCGCCCAGCACCTCGGCCGGATCCAGCGCATAGCCGCCCAGCAGCCGGCGCTGCCAGAGTTCGCGCACGCGCTGCGGTGTCTTGCCGGTGTGCGCGCCATCGGGCGCAACGCCGCAGGCGCGCAACAGATCGGCCACCGCGCGCTCGAAGGCCGCAGCGTCGAACTCGCCGATGCGCTGGATACCCAGGCTGCCGGCCGGCGCCGCCGGGTGGTCATGGTCGCAGGGCTCATCGTGCATCGGGGTCTCCGGCAAAGGTGGCGCTACGCCGCACCTTAACGCATCGCGTTGGCTGGTCCGGTGCAGGGCGGCAGCGTCGGCGCCTGCCAGACGCGCGCCTGCGGCGACGACAGGCTGCGCAAGAAGGCCAGCAGGTCGGCATGTTCGCCCACCGACAGCTTCAGCGGCTTGAGGATCATCTCGCCGTCGGCATGCAGCCGGTCGGGGCTCAGCGTCGAATAGTGCTCGACCACGGCCGCCAACGTGGTCAGCTGGCCGTCGTGCAGGTAGGGCGCGGTGTGGGCCACCTGGCGCAGGCTGGGCACCTTGAACTCGCCGAAGTTGCGGTGCTGCAGCAGCACATGGCGGGTCTTGCGCGAGACCTCGTCATCGGCGTGATCGCTGAAGCCGCCCAGCAGGTTGTAGCGGCTGGCCTGCAGCGCCTGGATGCCGCCATGGCGGCCGGGGTCGACCACACCCGGCCGGGCAAAGAACAAGGCGCCGATGTCGCCGAACTCGCCGTTGGAGAACAGCGGCCCGCTGTGGCAGCTGCTGCACTGGCCGCGGCCGATGAACAGCCGCAGGCCGCGCTGCGCCGCCAACGGGTAGCGCGCGGCGGCGCGTGGTTCGCCACGCAGCAGCGCGTCGCGGAACTGGTCGAAGGCGCTGCGGCCGCTGCGCAGCGTGCCAACAAAAGCGCCCAGCGGCTTGGCCAGCGCCACCGTCAGCGCGTCGTCATCGGCGGGCGGCGCTGCGCCGCCGTGCAGCTGCCGCCAACGGCAGGCCAGCTCGGTGTCGTGCCGCAGCAGCTGGCGCAGCTGCGCCGGCGTGGCCGCCATTTCGCGTGGTGACAGCAGCGGGTGCAGGGCCTGCGACCACAGGCTGTCAAAAGCACCGTCCCAGCCCAGCCAGCGCTGCTGGTCGGCGTCCCACAGCGTGGGCGTGTTGCGTTCCAGCACGGCACCGGCGCCGCTGTCGCGCTCGCGGCCCAGGTCTCGTCCGATCGCGCGCGGCAGGCCGTCGCTGAAGGCCCGGTCCGGCCGGTGGCAACTGGCGCAGGCAAAGCGGCCATCGGCCGACAGCCGTGGCTCGAAAAACAAGCGTTGGCCCAGCGCGATCGCCGCCGGCTGGCCGGCCAGCGCGTTGCCCGGATCGCGCGCCGATGGCGGCGGCCAGGGACCATGCTGGGCGATGCGCTGGCGCTCGTCGGCTGTGAAGGCCAGCAGCCCAGGCGCGGCGGCAGCAGCAGCGGTGGACAGCACCAACGCCAGGCCTGCGGCTGCCCGGCGCCACCCGCCCAGCGGCCTGCGGCGGCCCGGCCACGCCCCGAGGCTCATCGCAGCGTGACGTCGCTGAGCAGGCGCAGCGGCGCCAGTCCGGCAACGGCGGCGGGCCATTCGAACCTCAGTTGCCAATGGCCGGGCATGTGCAGCATCAGGCCCTCGGCCAGGTAGCGGCCGTCGCCCAGCGCGCGCACCGATGCGCGGTAATTCATGCCATGGCGGTGCGCCGGCATCCAGGCGTCCACCGCCAGGCTGGCCGGCAGCGCCTGCCCGGGCGGCGCACACAGCACGATGGCCAGTGCAAAGTGCCGGCCGACCGCCAGCGGCGCCGGTTGCGGCGCCAGCGCCAGCTGCCAGCCCTTGGCGGCCAGGCCGTCGGGCACGGCCTGCAGCCGGCTGGCGGCGGGCAGCAGCTCGCCGCAAGCCAGCGCCGCCGGGCTGGCGCTGGCCAGCGCTGTCACCGCCAGACCGGCCAGCCAAGTCGGCCAGGTCGGCGACCGGACCAGCCGCCTAGGCCGCGCCTGCTGCGGCCTCATGCGCGCGGGCCGGCGGTGCCCTTCACCAGCGTCTCGGCATTGCGCCAGCCGATGCGCTCGGCCAGCGCTTGCGGCAGACTGCCGAGCCAGGCGCGCGAGAAGCGCGCATGTTCGGCAATGAAGTGCCAGCGCTCGGGGGTGAAGGTATCGGTGCCGATCATGAAACGGTCGGGGAACTCGTCGAAGGCGGCGCGCCAGGCCGCATCCACCTGGTTGCCGCTGGCATGGTCACTGCGGAAGGCCAGATCGCACCACAGCCGCGGATGCCGGCGCAATTGCTCGCGCACCTTCTCCGGCCGGTCAAAGCCTGAGTGCGCCCACAGCACTCGGGCCTCGGGCCACTGGCGCAGCAGGCGTTCGATCGCGTCGACATCCGAGTGCGCATGCAGCAGCAGCCCTTGTTCGCGCGCCAGCGCCACCATGCGCCGCGGCACTTTCAGCTCGGCGTCTTCGCCAAAGAGGTGGAACTCGCCGATGCCGACATAGCGGTACTTGGCCAGCCGCGTTTCCAGGTAGCTGATCACGCTGTCGTCGCGCATCCAGCTGCCGATCTCGCCGCGGCTGCGGTAGGGCCGCAGCTCGGGCACGATCAGATCAGGCGCTTCGGCGGCCAGCAGCTGCGTGCCCTCGTCGTCGGACGACGACACCAGCGCGCCGCGCAAGCCGGCCTGGCGCAGCAAGGCCACCGCCTGCTTGGGCGGCACCAGCGACACGGCGTCGTGGCTGTAGTGGATATGGGCGTCGAACAGCGGCAGCGGTTCGGCGGCGGCCTGCGCCGACGGCAAACCACCGGCTGCTGCGGCAGCAAGAAGGCCGGTGAAACGGCGCCTTGTGAGCGTGGCATTGGCGTTCAGCACGGGGTTCATCGGCATCGTCCTGTGGTCGTTGGGAAGGCTGCGGCCGGGCACGACGGCCGCAGTCTGACATCGGCGGGCCAAGGCTAAAGCAATGCGTCGCCGGCGCGCCGAAGTGCGCCGAACAACCCCACCCACCCACCCGCCGGGCGGACGGGCAGTCTGTGCGTCAGGACCGCTCGAGGCGCTTGCGCAGGTTCTGTACGGCTGTCATGGCCTTGCCGATCTCGGCCGAAACAGCGGCTTCGTCAGGCTTGTCGCTGGACAGCTGGTCGCGCAATTGCTTGAACGAGTTGATGGCCGAGGTTGCCGCGTCAAGCGCCTGCACCGCGAACTTGCCGCTGAGTGTGTCGGCCTTGGCTTGGGCCTCGCTGGCGATGCCGGCGATCAGCTTGGCCAGGCGGTAGACCTCTGCACTGCGCGCTCGGATCGCCGCCACCGCAGTTTCAGTCTGGTCCAGATCAAGGTCGAAGATGGCGTGCGTGGCCTGCTCATCGAGCGCGTCAGCGTAGTCCGGGCTGTCCCGTTTGAATCGGGTCAAGTCCTGCTGCACCGCAACAATTTGCACCATGTCGCCCGACTGGCGCGCACCGGCTGCGCGCTGCAGCAGGCGGTCGAGTTCGTTGGCCCACAGCGTGATACCCGGTTGGCTTGTCATGGTCACTTTTCCTTTTTGAGTGCTGCTGCGAGATCACGGATCTGGATCGCCAACGACACCATCCGGGCGGTCTCCGGCATGCGGCGCTCACGCACCGCCGCCGCCACCGAGGCGTGCGATTCTCGCCAGGCCACGACCGCTCGGCCAGCATCGACCAGCAGTTTCTGCGTCATCGCCTGTACTTCAAGCGCCTGGTCGACCTCGCTCTGCAGCGGCCGGTACCAGCTGTCGGTATCGCGGAGGTACTGTTCCACGCGGGCCAGTTCAGGTACGTCGTCGGCGCTCAGCAGTGAGACGGTTGGTGGCAGCGGATCGCTGGGCACAAGCTTGCCGGGCGCAACCACCCGCGCGATGCTGGCCTGCAGTGCCGCTTGGCGCCGCACCAGCGCCTCGCGGTATTTCAGGCGGGGCTCATAGGGAAGCTCAATCGCTGTGCGGATCACATCGACCTTGCTGTCCGCGACCGTTCCCCGGGCGTCCGCCAAGTCCTTGACCACCAACTCGGTCACCTGCGCGATGACGGGGTCGGCCTGTTGCACGGCGGCGGCGAAATCGGCCGCTGCCTTGACCTTGATGGCCTCGCTGGCCAGCAATTTGCCGAGTTCGAAGCCGGCGCCGGCCAATGCCGTGCCGCCCACCGCCGACACCAGCTGGTTGAGCGAGCCGGCAACGGCATTGACCGCGTCGGCGCTCTTGTCGGAGGCCCGCGCGATGGCCGCCAGCGAACCCGCGTAGTCGGCAATCGCGCCGAACAGCTTCTCGTAATCGACGGCGCGCTGGCCGACTGTGGCGGCGACCACCTGGTAGCGCTTGGCGTACGCCGGCGACGTGCTAGCAAGCCGGCTGGCGAGTTGGCCATTGACGTCTGCTGCGGCGTGAAATCCGGTGGTGACCGCGCCGGTCACGTCCTTCGTGGCCTGATTCCAGGCGCCCATGTCGGGGATGCTCTGGCAGCCCGTGAGCGCGGTGGCCAGCAGCAGAGCGAGCGCGCCGCGCCAGGCAGGCCGGGTCAGCGTGACAGGACGTCTTCGGTGATCTGCGAACCTGAGCATGGCAACTCCTGTGGGCCGAGCCCGCCGTCGTCTACGGCAAGGCCGTGCTCACCGAGTCTGCTGCCAAATTGCAGACGCCAGCTCCGGTATTTCCAGGATGATCGCGGATCCGCTGCCCTGCCCCTAGATTGAAGTGCAGGCGGCGCAAGTCTCGATTGACGCCGGCATGCCGCCAACCGTTACCTCGCCAGCGCCGCCAGCGCCGCCAGCAGCTTGTCGTGGATGCCGCCGAAAGCGCCGTTGCTCATCACCAGCACCTGGTCGCCGGGCTTGGCGGCCTGTGCAATGGCCGCCACCAGCGCGTCCACGCTGTCGGCCACCAGCGCCTGCTTGCCCAGCGGCGCCAAGGCCTCGGCGGCGCTCCAGCCATAGTTGCCCTGCAGGCAGAAGGCCAGGTCGGCCTCCTCCAGCGCCCAGGGCAGCATGGCAGTCATCTCGCCGCGCTTCATGGTGTTGGTGCGTGGCTCAAACACCGCCAGCAGCCGGCCCAGGCCGGCGCGGCGGCGCAGGCCGTTGATGGTGGTGCGCATCGCCGTGGGGTGGTGGGCAAAATCGTCGAAGACCTTGACGCCGCCGGCCTCGCCGCGCAGCTCCAGGCGCCGACGCACGTTCTCGAAATCGGCCAGCGCGGCGGCGGCCATATCCGGTGCCACACCCACATGTTCGGCCGCGCCGATCGCCGCCAATGCGTTGAGCTGGTTGTGCTCGCCCAGCTGCGTCCAGTCGACGCGGCCGATCTTCAGACTGCCGCGCAGCACGTCGAAGCCATGGGGCTCGCCGCGGGCACGCAGCGCGCCGGGTACCTCCTTGCGCGCGCCGAAGCGCTGCAACTCGCTCCAGCAGCCGCGCGCCAGCACGCGCTCGAGCGCGGGTTCGCGCGCGTTGACCACCAGCCGACCACGGCGCGGCACGGTGCGCACCAGGTGGTGGAACTGGGTCTCGATCGCCGCCAGGTCAGCAAAGATGTCGGCGTGGTCGAACTCCAGGTTGTTGAGGATCGCGGTGTGTGGCCGGTAGTGCACAAACTTGCTGCGCTTGTCGAAGAAGGCGGTGTCGTACTCGTCGGCTTCGATGACGAAGCAGTTACCCGCGCCCAAGCGCGCCGAGATGCCAAAGTTCAGTGGCACGCCGCCGACCAGAAAGCCCGGCTGCAGCCCGGCCTTCTCCAGCATCCAGGCCAGCATCGAGGTGGTGGTGGTCTTGCCATGGGTGCCGGCCACGGCCAGCACGTGGCGCCGGCGCGTGGGGTGGTGCAGCACGTTCTCGGCCAGCCACTGCGGGCCACTGATGTACGGCGCGCCGCCGTCCAGGATGGCTTCCATCAGCGCATTGCCACGGGTGACGACGTTGCCGATCACGTAGAGGTCGGGCGCCAGCGCCATCTGGTCGGGGTCGAAGCCTTCGATCAGCTCAATGCCCAGCGCGCGCAGCTGGTCGCTCATCGGCGGGTAGACGTTGGCGTCGCAGCCGGTGACGCGGTGTCCGGCTTCGCCCGCGATGGCGGCAATGCCGCCCATGAAGGTGCCGCAGATGCCAAGGATGTGGATGTGCATGGGGCGGATTTTAGGCGGGGGGGGGGTTACCGACCGCCGGCTCGTCGGCAGGCCTGCCGGCAGCACGCCGACCGATCAATGGCGCTGACGACACAATGCGCCGATGTTCGCCTGGATCAGCGGCCACCCCTGGGCCTACCCCGCGCTGGAGGTGCTGCACCTCTGCGGCATCGCGCTGCTGCTGGGCAACCTGGTGCTACTCGAACTGCGCCTGTTCGGCCTGGCGCGGGCGCTGCCGCTGGCCGCGTTGGCGCAGGCCACGCAGGCCTTGTCGCTGGCGGGTTTTGGCCTCGCCGCCGCCAGCGGCCTGTTGATGTTTGCCAGCCAGCCGCTGGAACTGTTGGCCAACCGGCTGTTCACGATCAAGATGGGGCTGCTGATGCTGGCCGGCGGCAATGCCGCGCTGTTCCATGTCCGCGGCGGCGTGCAGCGGCTGGATCGGACGGCGCGCTTGCAGACCGTACTGTCACTGGGGCTATGGCTCACGGTGCTCAGCTGCGGCCGCTTCATCGCTTACGTTTGACGATTGCCCGAGTTTCATGATGCGGGGCAACACCCCGGATCATGGTGCACTTTCACATTGATCAAGAGGAGACCCTGATGATGCAACGCCGCCTGTTGTTGACCGCCCTGCTGGGCACGCCCTGGGCCGCCCGCGCCCACCATGGCTGGAGCAGCTTCGACCAGAGCCGCCCGATTTACCTGGAAGGCCGCGCCGCCCAGGTGAGCTGGCGCAATCCGCATGCCGAGTTGAAGCTGGAGCTGGCGGCCGAGCTGCGGCTGCCGGCCGATCTGGCCGGCCGCAGCCTGCCAGCGCAGGCCGCAGCGGTGGATGGCCCGGCCTTGTTGGCCGCAGCGCGCTTGCCCGCCCGCCAGGACAAGGTCTGGGAGATCGAACTCGCGCCGCTGACCCGGCTGCAGGCCTGGCAGGTGCCCGAGATCAAGCCCGGCACGGCGCTGGCGCTGCTGGGCTTTACCTTTACCGGCGAGAAGGGCGACGCCGTGCTGCGCTCAGAGTACTTGTGGCTGGGCGGCAAGGTCTACGGCATGCGTTCGGCGCCGGCCTGACCTTCACAAGCGCTCATGCTTCGAAACCCTGCCGCGCCACCCATTCCTGCTCAGGCGCCAGCGTGATGGGGTTGCCGATCGCCGCAGCCTCGACGCACAACATGCGCAGCCAGTCGTCGTCGGGCAGGTCGGGCATGGCGGCGGCCTTTGCCGGGCCGGGGTTCCAGACCACCAGGTCGTCAAAACCCTCGCGGCTGATGCGCATGCGGCCCATCGCGGTGGCCAGGCTCTGCGCCTCTTCTGCATCGAAGTAGATGCGGTCGATCTCGCCGGCGAAGCTGAACGGGTCGATCTCCTGCTGCTGCTCGGCGCCGCTGAGCTTGTCCTGGTAGCGCACGCCAAACAAGCCGCCCAGCTTGGCGCGGCGCACATCATCCACCAGCAGGTAACTGTGCAGCGCAGCGCTGAAGCTGAAAGGTGTGTCGCCGGTATTGCGGATAGCAAGTTCAACGTCGAGTTGCAGGCCCGACAGGCTGAAGCTCAATTCGGCCTCAAAGTGGTGCGGCCAGATCGCGCGGCTGGTTTCGTCGTCGACCAGGCGCAGCACGCCGATCATCACCTCGCCGCGGGCGGCGCCCTCAACCCACTGCCAGGTGCGCTCACGCGCAAAGCCGTGGCGGGGCAAGGGGCCGCGCTGGCTGAACTGCGGAAAGATCACCGGGATGCCGCCGCGCACCGCCTTGCCGGGGCCGGCCACCGCCAGCGGCGACAGATAGAGCCGCTGCTGGTCGCCTGCGGGAATCCAGGACACCAGTTGCGCGCCGTGCAGCAGCACCGTGACCTCGGCGCCATCGGGTGCGCGCAGCCACATCGCCGGCTGGCCCAGCACTTCGGTTGGCTTGATCATGCGGGGGCGCCGGTTTTCAAGCCGCCAGCGCCGCGCGCGCGGCGGCCAGCGTGGCGGCGATGTCGTCGTCCGTGTGCGCGGCGCTGACAAAGCCGGCCTCGTAAAGCGCCGGCGCCAGGTAGACACCGCGATCGAGCATGCCGTGGAAGAAGCGGTTGAAGCGCTGCTTGTCGGTGGCCATCACCACGTTGTAGTTTTGCGGCAGCGGCTCGCCGGCCTGGGCGCTGAAGAAGAAGCCGAACATGCCGCCTTCGCTGTCGCCAACCAAGGGCACGCCGGCCTCGGCCGCCGCAGCCGTGAGGCCGGCCACCAGCGCCTGCGTGCGTGCGCCCAGCGCCTGGTAGAAGCCGGGCTTGGCGATTTCCTTGAGCGTGGCCAGACCGCAGGCGGTGGCCACCGGGTTGCCGCTGAGCGTGCCGGCCTGGTAGACCGGACCCAGCGGCGCGAGCTGCGACATGATCTCTGTGGTAGATCCAAAAGCTGCCAGCGGCATGCCGCCGCCGATGACTTTGCCAAACACGCTGATGTCGGGCTTGAAGCCGGGGATGTCGCGGGCATAGACACTCTGCGCGCCGCCCAGCGCAACGCGAAAACCCGTCATCACCTCGTCGAACACAAACAGCGCGCCGTACTCGGTGCACAGCTCGCGGATGCGCCTCATGAACGGCACCTGGGCGCGCACGAAGTTCATGTTGCCGGCGATCGGCTCGATCATCACGCAGGCGATCTCGCGGCCTTGCGTGGCAAAGACTTCT